>NZ_JBDGLI010000013.1:0-206656 GCF_057655955.1 Pseudomonas sp. Soil_N_39 | reverse complement strand
ACATGTTTCAACGGACCGGGTAATCAAGGCCGCCAAAACGAAAAGACCTTGAAAGGGATGGCCGTAAGGGCGGAACCGCCAGCAGCCGTTACCGCAGCAACGGATATACACCCAAAACTACATCTCACAGAACAAATACCGAACCCTCCCGCAAAGTCTGCTGAACACATCCCGCAAAACGGTGCTTTGTACCAGCCAACCTATACTTTTAACCGTTTATGCACGGTTTCATGGTGTTGTAATAACCCCATGATTCAGCGTGGCACCAAAGCTTCCAGAACGAAGCAGCGGCTTGCCCAGGTCGCAACCCTCAGTGCATGGCCAATGCACCCGCGACCACCTGAAGAAGACGTACCTTCAAATCCCCCGGCCTTCATGGACATCCCTAAAATGCCAGCACCGTTAATTTCCGTAGAGACGAATTCTGAACTTCCGACGCACGCTGACATTGTCGTGATCGGCGGCGGCATTATCGGAACCTTCACGGCCTATTACCTGGCCAAGCGCGGCATGAAGGTCGCGCTGGTGGAAAAGGGCCGCGTGGGTGCAGAGCAATCGAGTCGAAACTGGGGCTGGTGCCGTCAGCAGAATCGAGACGCTCGCGAGCTGCCGCTGTCGACCAAGAGCCTGGATCTGTGGGAGCAGTTTGCGGCAGAGACCGGTGAGGACACAGGGTTCAGAAGGTGTGGCTTGCTCTATCTGAGCAACAACGAGAAAGAACTGGCCAGTTGGGCAAAATGGGGGGAGTTTGCCCGTACCGTCAATGTGAAAACCCACATGCTGACGGCGGAACAGGCCGCCGAACATGGCCGGGTGACCGGCAAGTCGTGGAAAGGCGGGGTCTTTTCACCTACCGACGGTACCGCAGACCCATCCCGTGCCGCCCCGGCGGTTGCACGGGCCATCATCAAGCTGGGGGGCACGGTGCACCAGGGCTGCGCCGCACGTGGCCTCGAGACCGAGGGCGGCCGGTTGTCTGCCGTCGTCACCGAGAAGGGCACCATTCGCACCAAGCTCGCGGTGCTCGCCGGTGGCGCCTGGGCGTCCTCTTTCTGCCGTCAGTACGGCATCCGGTTTCCCCAGGCATCCATTCGTCAAACGATACTGTCGGTTTCCAAGAACGCCCAAGAGATACCGGACGCGCTCCACACGGATGAAGTCTCCATGACCCGTCGTTCCGATGGTGGGATCACGGTAGCCATCAGTGGGAGAGGGCGGGTTGACCCGACTTTGCAACTGCTGCGTTTCGCCCCGCAGTTCCTGCCGATGTTCCAGCGCAGGTGGCGCAAGCTGGCCCCCGGCGGCCTGGAGGGCTTCCAATCGGGGCACGAAGGCTTGGGCCGCTGGCGGTTGGACCAGCCAACACCGATGGAGCGCATGCGAATTCTGGATCCGAAGGCCGACGCCTCGACGGTTGAGTTGACGTACAAGCGCGCGGTAGACCTGATCCCGATGCTGAAGACGTCGTCGGTCACCGCCGCCTGGGCAGGTTATGTGGACAGTACGCCTGACGGCGTCCCGGGCATCGGCGAGATAGCGAGCCTGCCGGGCCTGGTGCTGGCGGCGGGGTTCAGTGGGCATGGCTTCGGCATCGGCCCGGGTGCGGGCCATTTGATCGCCGATATTGTCTGTGACATGACCCCGCTGGTTGATCCGCGTCCCTATCACCCGGACCGTTTCCAATCTTCGGCCTGGGGCAAGGTCGCGGAGTTTTGAGGGCAGGGGGGAGCTCACCCGCCAAACAATAAACGGGCGCATCCTCAGGGATGCGCCCGTTTTCGTTTTGCAGGCCCGTACTGCCGGTATAACGCAGGCGTAGATTCTGCCGCACGCGAGGTCTCCAGTGGTTTTTTGCGCACCATAAGCGTCCGCAAATGCCTTGAAAACGGCGCAAATGCCCATGCTTGGCGCATCCCGCACAGTCTGCTGAGCAGGCCCCGAAAAACGGTGGTTTGTGCCAAGCGGCCTATACTTTTAACAGTTTATGCACGGTCTCATGATGCTGTAATAAAACCGTGATGCAGCGTTGCCCCCAACCTTCCAGAACGGCGCAACCGCTTGCCCCTCATGACCTCAACCATCATTCAGGACTGCACTCATGAGCTTCCTTCGCCCCAAGTTCATTACCTTTGACTGCTACGGCACATTGACCAACTTTCAGATGGGGACCATGACGCGCGAACTGTTCGCCGATCGGGTTCCAGCCGAGCAAATGGACCAGTTCGTCAAGGATTTCTCGGCCTATCGCCTGGACCAGGTGATGGGTGACTGGCGGCCCTATGATGAAATTCTCAAGACCGCCCTGGCCCGGGTCTGCAAGCGTTGGGGTGTCGAGTACAAAGGCGAAGGCCAGCTCTACTACGATGCCGTACCGACCTGGGGCCCGCATGCCGACGTACCGGCCGGCTTGTCGAAAATTGCCGACAAGATTCCCCTGGTGATTTTCTCCAACGCGATGGACGAGCAGATCATGTCCAACGTCGACAAGCTCGGCGCACCTTTCCATAAAGTCTTCACGGCCCAACAAGCCCAAGCCTACAAGCCGCGCCTGGCTGCCTTCGAGTTCATGCTCGATAACCTCGGCTGCGGGCCGGAGGATGTCCTGCACGTGTCCTCGAGCTTCCGCTATGACCTGATGTCTGCCCACGACATGAAGATCAAGCACAAAGCGTTCGTGGCCCGTGGTCATGAGCTGCCTGGAAACGTTGGTTACAGCTACCACCAGATCCCGGACATCGGCGGATTAGCCGGTTTAGTCGGTCTCTGAGTCTCTGGGCACTCTTCAAGGCATAAGGGGTTAGACATGGGCAGTGAGTCTTATTGGCTCGATACCGCACCGGCATTTACCGGTGCCCAGCTCGGTGCGTTGCCCGGGCAGGTCGATGTGGCCATCGTCGGTGGTGGTTTCACTGGCCTGGCTGCGGCCCGGGCCCTGGCCTTGAAGGGGGCCAGTGTGGCGGTGCTGGAAGGCGGGCGGGTCATTGGCGAGGCGTCAGGACGCAATGGCGGCCAGTGCAATACCGGCGTCGCCCAGGACTACGCGGCACTGAGTGCCAGCCTCGGCGCCGATAAAGCGCGCGCCTATTACCAGGCCTATGAAAGCGCTGTGCAGAGCGTCGTCTCGCTGGTGGAGCAAGAGCAGATCGCCTGCAACTTCACGCGCAACGGCAAGCTCAAGCTGGCGGCCAAGCCCATGCATTACGAAGGCTTGGCGCGCACCTGCGAATTGATTCGGCGGGAGGTCGATGCCGAGGTCGAGTTGCTGTCTGCCCAGGAGACCCGCGCTGAAGTCAACTCGGACCAATTCCACGGTGGCTTGTTGCAACGCAACGGCGTGCAGATGCACGTCGGGCGCTTCGGGGTCGGGTTGGCCGAGGCCGCCGCCCGTCACGGCGCGCTGATTTTCCAGGGTGTGTCCGTAACGGACTGGAAAGCCAGTGCCGACGGCTATCGGGTCAATACCACCAAGGGTTCGCTACAGGCCACGCAGATCCTGCTGGCCACCGGCACCTCTCAGCAGGGTGGCTTGGGCTGGTATCGGCGGCGGATCGTGCCGGTGGGCAGTTTTGTGATCGCCACCGAGGTGTTGCCGCAGGCGCTGATCGACAGTCTGCTGCCGGCACACCGCTCCTATGTCACCAGCCGCATGATCGGTAACTATTTCCGCCTGACCCCGGACAACCGCCTGCTGTTTGGCGGGCGTGCGCGGTTTGCCATGTCTGACAGCGTGTCCGACGCCAAGAGCGGCAAAGTCTTGCACGCGGCGATGGTGCGGATGTTCCCGCAACTGGCCCAGGTGAAGGTCGATTATTGCTGGGGTGGATTGGTGGACATGACCTCCGACCGGTTGCCCCGGGCCGGCCAGCACGGAGGGGTTTATCACTCCATGGGCTACAGCGGCCACGGCGTGCAGATGTCGGTGCACATGGGGCAAGTCATGGCCGACGTCATGGCCGGCAAGGTCGAGGCCAACCCTTGGCGCGAACTCGATTGGCCAGCCATCCCCGGACATTTTGGCAAGCCCTGGTTCCTGCCTCTGGTGGGTGCGTATTACCGCCTTCAAGACTATTTGCACTGAGTTGCGAGGACGCTTCACGTTCAACACATTGCGTTAATTGCGAGCAATCGAGCCTTATCACTTGCGAAAGGTAGAACTGACATGACTGACAAAAAAAACAGTATCGACACCCAGCTGATAACAGGTACGGAAAGTCTGCGCATCTTTGAAGGGCTCAATCGCGGCATGTCACGCCGCAATGCATTGCAAATGCTGGGATTGGCCGGTGTGGCCGTGGCGGGCGCGGGTAGCCTGTTCGGCGCCGCCGGCAAGCTGTTCGCCGATGAAGAGGCCGCCACCCCTGGCAAAGGCAAGCCTGGTGGTCGCATTCGCGTCGCAGGCTCGACCAGCTCCACCGCTGACACCCTGGACCCGGCCAAGGGTTCATCGTCCACCGACTATGTGCGCCATTACATGTTCTATAACGGGCTGACGCGTTTCGACAGCCATATGGTGCCGCAACTGGAGCTGGCCGAGCGCATCGAAACCACTGACGCCACGCTTTGGGTGATCAGCCTGCGCAAGGAAGTGACCTTCCACAATGGCAAGGCACTGACCGCCGCCGACGTGGTGTTTTCGCTGCTGCGGCACAAGGACCCGATCACCGGTTCCAAGGTCCTGCCGCTGGCGTCGCAGTTCGCCGACGTCAAAGCCGTCGGCACCCACGAAGTGCAGATACAGTTGAGCGGCCCCAACGCCGAACTGCCATCGATCCTGGCCGTTTCGCACATGTTGATCGTGCCCGAGGGCACCAGCGATTTCAGCCAGGGCATCGGTACCGGTCCGTTCAAGGTCAAGGAGTTCAAGCCCGGGGTGCGTTCCATTGGTGTGCGCAATACCAACTACTGGAAACCCGGCTTGCCGTACCTGGACGAGATCGAATTCATCGGCATTGCCGACGAGTCGTCACGGATCAACGCGTTGCTGTCGGGGGACGTGCACATCGTCAACGAGGTCAACCCACGCTCGACGACCCGCATCAAGGCCAGCGCCAAGCACCAGGTCATTGACTCACCGTCGGGCAACTACACCGACCTGATCATCCGTCAGGACCAGATGCCAGGTAAAAGCCCGGAATTCACCCAGGCCATGAAGTTGCTGCTGGACCGGGAGCAGATCAAGTCGGCGATTTTCCGGGGCTACGCCAGGGTCGGCAACGATCATCCGATCGCCCCCGGTGCCCGCTTCTACAACGCCGAATTGCCACAACGGGCTTACGATCCGGAACAAGCCAAGTTCCTGCTCAAGAAGGCTGGCATGGAAAACATCACCATGCCGTTGATGTGCTCGCCAGCGGCGACCGGCTCGGTGGACGTCGCGGTGTTGCTGCAGCAATCTGCCAAGGAGGCGGGGCTCAAACTCAACGTCAACCGCCTGCCGAGCGATGGCTACTGGTCCAACCACTGGGCCAAGCACCCGCTGAGTTTTGGCAACATCAACCCGCGCCCGAATGCCGACATGCTGTTCTCGCAGTTTTTCCAGTCGACCGCACCATGGAATGAATCCGGTTGGAAAAACGAACAGTTCGACCAGTTGTTGATACAGGCTCGGGGCGAAACCGACGAGGCCAAGCGCGGCAAGATGTACGCCGACATGCAAGTGCTGGTGCATGAGCACAGCGGTATCGGCGTACCGGTGTTTATCAGCAACATCGACGGCGCCGATCAGCGCGTCAAAGGCTATGGCGCCAACCCTCTGGGCGGTTTCATGGGCTACATGTTTGCCGAGCAAGTCTGGCTGGACGCCTGATGAGCGTCGGGTCTGGGCCATATTGCATGAGGGTCGGATGATGAATAGCAACACACTCTGGTTGATCGGCCGCCGCCTCGGGGCGGCGGCCGTGACCTTGTTGATTGTCTCCATGGTGGTGTTCGCCATCACGGCGGTGCTGCCGGGGGACGCGGCGCAACAGGCGCTGGGGCAGTTCGCCACGCCGGAACAAGTGGCGGCCCTGCGGATGAAAATGGGCTTGGACCAGCCCGGTGTGTTGCGTTACCTGCACTGGCTGACAAGCCTGCTCAGCGGTGACATGGGCATGTCGATGTCCAACGCCATGCCGGTCATCGATCTGATGGCCGGCCGGGTCCCCAACACCTTGATGCTGGCGGCTGCCACGGCGTTGGTGTCGGTGCCTGTGGCGTTGACCCTGGGTATCGGTTCAGCGATGGGCCGAGGCGGGCGCATCGACAGCTTCCTGAGTTTTTTCACCTTGACCATGGTGGCGGTGCCGGAATTCCTGGTCGCCACCTTGGCGGTGCTGATATTCGCGGTGAACCTGGGCTGGTTGTCGGCACTGTCCTACGCCAGTGACATCACCTCACCCTGGCAATTCATGCGCACCTACGCGTTGCCGGTGATGACGTTGTGCTGTGTGATTGTTGCGCAAATGTCGCGCATGACCCGGGCGGCGGTGATCGATCAGCTCGACAGCCCTTACGTGGAAATGGCCCGGCTCAAGGGTGTGAGCAATATCCGGATCGTGCTTCGGCATGCCTTGCCCAATGCCATTGGCCCTATCGCCAATGCCATCGCCCTGAGCCTGTCCTACCTGTTGGGCGGGGTGGTGATTGTGGAAACGATCTTCAACTACCCCGGCATCGCCAGCCTGATGGTCGATGCCGTGACCAACCGCGACATGGCCCTGGTTCAAGCCTGCACCATGTTGTTTTGTACGGCGTACCTGGGGTTGGTGTTGATTGCCGACCTGTGCGCGATTCTTTCCAACCCGAGGCTGAGAAACCAATGAACAACCTCATTGTGAAGTCCCCGACGGCGGCCGTTGCGCTGGGGCTGGGCAAAGACGCCCACGCCAAGTCCTGGCTTGGCCTGGTTGGCGCCGCGATGTGTGTGCTCTGGTTGCTGGTGGCCATCTTCGGCCCGTGGCTGGCGCCGCATCCGGTGGGGGAGGTGGTCTCTGACAACGTCTTCGACAGCCTCAGCGCGACGTACCCGTTCGGCACCGATTACCTGGGCCGCGACATGCTTAGCCGGATCCTTGTCGGCGCACGCTTCACCGTCGGCCTGGCGTTGGTGGCCGCGGTGCTGTCCAGCACCCTGGGAACCAGTCTGGCACTGTTGTCGGTGGTGTCGCCAAAGTGGCTGGATGAGCTGATCAGTCGCCTGATGGATGCGTTCATTTCGATCCCCAGCAAGATGCTGGCGTTGATCATGGTTTCGGCCTTCGGCTCCTCGGTCACCTTGCTGATCTGCACGGCGGTGTTGAGCTACACCCCCGGAGCTTTCCGCATCGCCCGCAGCATGGCGGTGAACATCGAAGCGCTGGAGTACGTGCAAGTGGCCCGCACTCGTGGCGAGCGCCGGCTGTACATCGCTTGCGTGGAAATCCTGCCGAACATACTCAACCCGGTGCTGGCGGACCTGGGACTGCGCTTTGGTTTCATCGTGCTGCTGCTCAGTGGCATGAGTTTCCTGGGACTGGGCGTGCAACCACCGGATGCCGACCTGGGCTCACTGGTGCGCGAGAACATCGGTGGCCTCAATCAGGGCGCGCCGGCCATTGTGATTCCGGCCTTGGCCATCGGCACCCTGACCATCGGCGTGAATCTGTTCATCGACCGGTTGTCGTCGCGACGTAGCCGACGTTCGGGAGGCCATTGAAATGAGCGAATTGATTCGAGTACAGGACCTGCGAGTGGTCGCCTGTGGCGAGCGCGGTGAAGTGGACATCGTCAAGGGCGTCAGCTTCTCCCTGCAAAAGGGCGAAGTGTTGGCGTTGATCGGCGAGTCAGGTTCCGGCAAGACCACCATTGCCCTGGCACTGCTCGGTTATGCCCGACGCGGTTGTCGGCTGGCGGGCGGCGTCGTGCAAATCGGCGAGCATGACATGCTGGCGCTGAGCGAAAGCCAATTGCAGAAGTTGCGCGGCAATCGGGTGTCCTATATTGCCCAAAGCGCCGCAGCGGCGTTCAACCCGGCGAAAAAACTGATCGATCAAGTAGTGGAGGGCGCGCTGATTCATGATCTGGGCAGCCGGGCCGTGCTTGAGGCCAAGGCCATCGAGCTGTTCCGCGACCTGGCCTTGCCTGACCCTGAGCGCATTGGCCAACGCTACCCTCATCAGGTGTCTGGCGGGCAACTGCAACGGGTGATGGCGGCCATGGCGCTGATCAGCGATCCGTTGCTGGTGGTGCTCGACGAGCCGACCACGGCCTTGGATGTGACCACCCAGATCGATGTGCTGCGGGCCTTCAAACGGGTGGTCCGTGAGCGTGGGGCCACGGCCGTCTATGTGTCCCACGACCTGGCGGTGGTGGCGCAGATGGCTGACCAGATCGTGGTGCTCAATGGCGGCGAAATCTTCGAACACAGCGCCACGGCACCGTTGCTCAAGGGCCCAGCCCACGAATACACCCGCAGCTTGTTGGCGGCGGCGCGGCCGGACACGACGATCCGTCCGCCGAGCGACATCGCCCAAGACACGCCATTGCTGACCATCCAGGGGCTGATCGCTGGCTACGGCAATAAAGATGCCCAGGGCATGCCCGCCATTCGTGTGCTGGAAGACATTGACCTGACGGTTCGCAGGGGCCAGGCCATCGGCGTCATCGGTGAATCGGGCTCTGGCAAATCGACCCTGGCACGGGTGGTGGCCGGATTGTTGGTGCCGGCCCTGGGCGGGTTGACGTTCGATGGCCACCCCCTGGGCGGCAGCCTGTCGTCGCGCACGAACGAGCAGTTCCGACGCATTCAAATGGTCTTCCAGAATGCCGACACCGCCCTCAACCCGATGCACAGCGTCAGCACGATCCTCAGCCGTCCACTGAAGATGTATTTCGGCCTCAAGGGCGCGGCTTTGCGCGAGCGTATCGGCGAATTGCTCGACCTCGTTCGCTTGCCCCGCACAATGGCGGACCGACGTCCGAACGAGCTGTCCGGCGGGCAGAAGCAACGGGTCAACCTGGCCCGAGCCCTGGCAGCCAAGCCGGACCTGATTCTCTGCGACGAGGTAACTTCGGCGCTGGATACCGTGGTCGGTGCGGCGATTCTCGAACTGCTGCGCGATCTACGCCAGCAACTGGGGGTGTCCTATCTGTTCATCAGCCACGACATCTCCACCGTGCGCGCCTTGTGTGACGACATCGTGGTGATGTACAGCGGCCACAAGATCCAGGCCGGTACCCGTCAATCCTATGCCGAGGCGCCGTTCCATCCGTATACCGACTTGTTGATCCATTCCGTACCGGAACTGCGCCAGGGCTGGCTGGAAACCTGCGGGGCAACGACCTGCCAGACGCTGCCGTCCATCGGCCCGAAAGCCAACGTACCCGGGCTGTGCACCTTCCTCAGTCGCTGCCCGGTGCGGGTCGACGGCCTGTGCAACTGTGTCGCACCGGAGCGTCGGATGATTGTCGGCGGCAGTGAAATCCTTTGCCACCACGACAGTGCCGAATTGATGAAGACCCAGCAGTCCACTAACGTGACCGTGGCGGCGTATGCATGAACAGGCGTTTTGTCAGGCTGGTCGACATCAAGCGTTTTTCCTCTTCAGTCGAGCAACGGAGCAAGGCCTCATGAAACCCCGTGTATTGGAGATTCTCAAACGGTTGATGGCTTTCGACACTGTCTCTTCAGAGTCGAACATGGCCTTGATCGAGTACGTGCGCGATCTGTTGCTGACCAAGGGCATCGAGTCACTGATCGTCAAAGACGAAAGCGGCAAGAAAGCCAATCTGTTTGCCAGCACCGGGCCACGGGACGTGCCGGGAATCTTGCTGTCGGGGCATACCGACGTGGTGCCGGCGGCGGGGCAGGCCTGGACCTTTCCGGCGTTTGAGGCGACGGTGCAGGACGGGCGGATCTATGGCCGCGGCAGTTGCGACATGAAGGGCTTTATCGCCCTGGCGATCGACGCCATGCTCGATGCCACCGAGCAGCCATTGCGCCGGCCATTGCAATTGGCACTGTCCCATGACGAAGAGATCGGTTGCGTGGGCGTGCGTCGTTTGCTCGATGTGCTGCACCTGGCACCGGTTCGCCCGTTTCTGTGCGTCATCGGCGAGCCGACCAATATGCAGTTCGTGCTCGGGCACAAGGGCAAGGGTTCTTACCGTACGTACTGTCGCGGGTTGGAAGCGCATTCCTCCCTGGCGCCGCGCTCGGTCAATGCGATTCATGTGGCTTGCGATTTCATCGCCGCGCTGCGCCTGAGCCAGCAGCAGTTGCAAGAGCAGGGCGCACGGGATAGCGATTACGACGTGCCCTACAGCACCGTGCATGTTGGCCAGATTGTCGGCGGCAAGGCGCTGAACATCGTGCCTAACTTGTGCACCCTGGACTTCGAAGTGCGTAACTTGCCGGCGGACGACCTGGACGGGTTCCTGGAGCAGATGCGCGAGCGGGCGGAACTGATCGTGCGCGAAGCCAAGAAGCTCTCCAGCGTGGCCGCTATCGAGATCGAGACTCTGAATGTCTACCCGGGCCTCGATACCCACCCGAGCGTCGAAGCGGTGCGGTTCCTGAAAAATTTTGCCGCCCCGGACACCGGCACAGCCAAAGTCTCGTTCGGCACCGAAGGCGGGTTGTTCAAACAACGCCTGGATGTGCCGGTGGTGGTCTGCGGCCCAGGCTCGATAGAACAGGCGCACAAGCCTGACGAGTTCATCGAGATCAGTCAGATGGTCGCTGGCGAGCGCTTCTTGCAAGGCTTGCTGGGCTCGATGCACAGCTAGTGTTCCGTTTACCTGATAGATCATTGCGTCACCACGCCTGCAATCCCATGCGCTTCATCGTCTGATCGAAGCTCACGGCGATCATTCCTCACCCACAGTAGAGCATGCCGTCGAAGGCTGATTTTCAGCATTCACGGCTGTAGGGCCGGCGTTTTCAGCATCCTCGTCCAGGGCGAAACAATAGACTGAAGGCTGTCTCAAAACAGGACTCGACGTCATGCTCAAGAATCGCCTGAAAGATCCCAGCCTGCTGGTAGAACTCGCTTACATCGACGGTCAATGGGTCGGCGCCGACAATGCCGCCACCTTGGACATCACCAACCCGGCCACTGGCGAGGTACTCGCCCGGGTGCCGGCGATACAAGGCAATGAAACCCGGCGCGCCGTCGAAGCCGCCGACCGTGCCTGGCCGGCCTGGCGTGCACGTCCGGCGGCGGAGCGGGCGGCGTTGCTGGATCGCTGGTATCAGGCGATGATCGACAACCTCGACGACCTGGCGTTGATCTTGACCTGTGAACAGGGCAAGCCGCTGGCGGAAGCCCAGGGCGAAATTCGCTACGGTGCCAGCTTCGTCAAATGGTTTGCCGAAGAGGCCCGACGGGTCTACGGCGAAACCATCCAGGCCCCCAGCGGTGATCGCCGCTTGCTGACCCTCAAGCAACCGGTCGGTGTTTGCGCCGCGATCACGCCGTGGAACTTCCCCAACGCGATGATCACCCGCAAGTGCGCGCCAGCCCTGGCCGCCGGTTGTACGATCGTGGTCAAACCGTCGGACCTGACCCCGCTGTCGGCCCTGGCCCTGGCTGTGCTGGCCGAACGGGTCGGCATTCCGGCCGGGGTGTTCAACGTCGTCACCGGCATGCCTGCAGGCATTGGGGAAGAACTGACCGGCAACCCGACAGTGCGCAAACTGTCCTTCACCGGGTCCACTGCGGTCGGTCGTCTGCTGATGCGCCAGAGCGCCGAACACATCAAGCGCTTGAGCCTGGAGCTGGGTGGTAACGCCCCGTTCATCGTGTTCGACGACGCGGACCTGGAGCAGGCCGTGACCGGCATCATGCTCAGCAAATTCCGCAACGCCGGGCAGACCTGCGTCTGCGCCAACCGGATTCTGGTGCAGGACGGGATCTACGAGCGCTTCGCCCAACGCCTGGTGGAGGAGGTGGGCAAACTCAAGGTCGGCGATGGTCTGGACGACGGCGTAAACATAGGCCCGCTGATCAATGCGGCGGCGGTCAGTAAAGTCGCTCGACATATCGACGAGGCGTTGAGCCAGGGCGCTCGTCTACTCTGTGGTGAGATCCCCAAAGGCGACAGCCAGTTTGTCCAGCCGACAGTGCTGGGTGATACCCATGCCGGGATGCTGCTGGCCAACGAAGAAACCTTCGGTCCGGTCGCGCCACTGATGCGCTTTAGCACTGAAGAAGAGGCGCTGGCCTGGGCCAACGCAACGCCTTATGGCTTGGCCGCTTATTTCTTCACCCAGGATCTGCGCCGCTCATGGCGGTTCGGTGAGGCGCTGGAGTTCGGCATGGTCGGTCTCAATACCGGGCTCATTTCCATGGACGTCGCGCCCTTTGGCGGTATCAAGCAATCGGGCCTGGGGCGTGAAGGCAGTAAATATGGCCTGGACGAATTCCTTGAAGTCAAAGCCTTCCACATGGGTGGGCTGTGATCCGGTCAGCGTTTGAAGAGAGGAGGCACGGTTGATGAGCAAACCATTCAGAATCGCCGCGATTGCCGGCGACGGTATCGGTAAGGAAGTCTTGCCGGAAGGTCTGCGGGTATTGGAGCAGGCCGCGAAGAAATGGCAATTGGATTTGAGCATCGAAGTGCTCGACTGGGCTCACTGCGATTACTACCTGGAACACGGGCAGATGATGCCTGACGACTGGTTCGCGCAGCTCAAGGACTTCGATGCGATTTATTTTGGTGCCGTGGGCTGGCCGGACAAGGTGCCGGATCACATTTCCCTGTGGGGTTCGCTACTGAAGTTTCGTCGGGACTTCGACCAATACGTGAACATCCGGCCGGTGCGGCTGTTTCCCGGCGTGCCATGCCCGTTGGCCGGGCGCGAGCCCGGAGACATCGATTTCGTGGTGATCCGCGAAAACACCGAGGGCGAGTATTCCTCGATCGGCGGCAAGATGTTCGAAGGCACCGAGCATGAGTTCGTGCTGCAGGAATCGGTGTTCACGCGCCGCGGCGTGGACCGCATTCTCAAGTTCGCTTTCGACCTGGCCCAGACCTGGCCGCGTAAACGCCTGACGGCAGCGACCAAGTCCAATGGCATCTCCATCAGCATGCCGTACTGGGATGAACGCACGGCGCTCATGGCGCAGCAGTACCCCGAAGTCACCTGGGACAAGCAACACATCGACATCCTGTGCGCGCGTTTCGTGCTTCAGCCCGATCGTTTCGATGTGGTCGTGGCGTCGAATCTGTTCGGCGACATCCTGTCCGACCTGGGGCCTGCCTGCGCCGGTACCATCGGCATCGCGCCTTCGGCCAATCTCGATCCGGAGCGACGTTTTCCCTCGCTGTTTGAACCGGTTCATGGCTCGGCGCCGGATATCTATGGGCGCAATATTGCCAATCCGATTGCGATGATCTGGTCTGGCGCTTTGATGTTGGACTTCTTGGGTAATGGCGATGAGCGTTATCGTGCGGCTCATGATGGGATTCTCAGGGCTATCGAGCGGGTGATTGCCGACGGGCCGATTACGCCTGATCTGGGGGGGCAGGGGTCGACTCAGGATGTGGGGCAGGCTATTGCGATGGCGCTTTGATCGGAGTGGGCACTCTGTGAGTTTTTTAACGGTGTGTATATCCGTTGCTGCGGTAACGGCGGCTTAGGGTTCCGCCCTTACGGCGGGTCACTTTTGAAGAGCCCGGAAGCCGGCCCAGTCAAAAGTAACCAAAACGCTTTTGCCCCACCACTCGGCACCTCGCTTAGGCTCGGTGTGCCCGAGATCAACGTCCAACGCGAGGCGGCCTGATAGCCGACCTGGCTGTTGGTGGGACCGCGTTTCCCCTGTGGGAGCGAGCTTGCTCGCGATGAGGACAGCACATCCTGCATCTTCATCGGCTATGACACCGCTATCGCGAGCAAGCTCGCTCCCATATCCAATCTCCAGTGAACACAAATTCATGTCCAACACAAAACCACTGTGGGAGCGAGCTTGCTCGCGATGAGGCCAGCACATCCAACTTCTTCATTGACTGAGCCACCGCTATCGCGAGCAAGCTTTGCTCCCACAGATCTGATGGGTGTAAGACCGGGAGAACCAGGTCGGCTACCAGGCCGCCTCGGGGAGGACGTTGATCTCGGGCGCCCCGTTAACCACGCTGGCCGAACGCAGGCATTGCGCAGTGGGCACCTCGGCATGGATGCCGAGGTAGCCGCGCTGGGCCATGGATGACCCTTCGCGGCGGCCCACGGAGCAATGCCTTCGTTCAGGCATGCCGAGCCTAAGCGAGGCACCAAGTGCTGGGGCAGAGGCGTTTTGGTTACTTTTGACTGGGCCGGCTTCCGGGCTCTTCAAAAGTGACCCGCTGTAAGAGCGGAACCGTCAGCAGCCGTTACCCAAATAACGGATATTCACACCCAAAAAAGCCCCACCAGACATCACTTACAAACATAGACCTTACGCACATAGACACTGCTCTTCCAAGCGCAAGGAGCCCCCTTAGGCACAAACACCGTATCGCCAGTACTCACCGCCAGACCCGTACCATCCGCAAGCTGAAGAACGATGCTGCCCTCAAGCAAGTGCATCAGTTCATGCATCGTGTGTGGCCGCGCCTTACGGATATAAGGTGTCGAATCCCAGATACCAATACGCAGGTTGGTCGCATCCTCGACGAACAGGTTGTTCGAACGACATTGCGGTGTCGGGCTCAGCAAAAATTCCTCACTCGGTGGCGTCGAAGGGGAGAGCAGAGTGTGCGGGGGAAGAGCGGTCAGCCCGATATGGCCGACTTCAACAGGCTGGGTATCGGCACAGAATGCCCAGAGCGAGCCAGGTTGTGCCTCGATCCGAACCGAGGTGCCACGGGCAATCACGGCGCTGTCACCCGGGGTGAGTGCGATCACGTGATCCTGGCTCTGCAAGGTGACGTGTCCGGCGTGGACGACAATCGTTTCGCTATAGGGGTATTCATCGACGCTGAATTGCCCGCTCGCCTGGACGATGCCGGCAGCAATGTCATCGGTCCCGACATAAGCAATCTGCCGGTCGAACGGATCGTTGGCTCCTAATGAGCCGCTGGTAAACGCTGTGGACACGGGAGTGCCGTTGGCATGGGCCAACAGCACGGCAGTGGGTTCTAGCATGAGGGTGTTTCTCCTGGAGAGTGGATGGTATAGCGGTGATGAAGGGGCGTCAGCCGATGGCCTGGGTTACCAGCGCAAACTGGTGTACGTCGCCGCTGGCCTGGGGTGGGGTCCCACGAACCATTTGTGCGACGGTGTCGACCTGCTTCAGTCCGGCTTCTTCCAGCCAAGGACCCAGGCCGCTGTCGGACGGTATGTCCATACGCACAAAAGCATCCGACACTTGAGTCAACAACACCGCGATCAAGTGCTTGGCCTGCTCTGGGTTTTCTGCGACGACTGGACCGATGGAACGACCACGACCGAAGGGACGCAGAAGGGCGAACGCACGCAGTTGACCATCGCGCTCGATCCCCACGACGTCTTCGACACTCTCGAACAGATCGTTGAGCACGGTATGCCTGTCCAGGCCGCTGCCGGCGTTGGCGAGCTCGATCACGTCGTTCCGATCTGCTTCGGTCAGGCGGCGCAGGCGCTCATCGGATGGCAGGTCCGTGGGGGCTGGGGGCAATACGGTTCCTTGATGTTGTTGGATATGCCCAAAGTCAACGAATCCCTGGCTGACATAAAGCGGCGCGCCGGCCAGCGTCGCATTGAGCATGGCTGTCTGCGAGCCGCACGCTTGGATTGCCAGCTCCATCAATTTGCGGCCGATGCCCTGACCCTGGTACTCATCGCTGACGATCACCAGGCCGATCGTGGCGTAATCACCCTGCGGGCAGGTGAACGCCGTACCGATCAGGCGACCTTCGTCCTCTGCGACAAACCCCTGCGAGACACGCTGCAGCATGGCCCAGTCTTCCAGGCGGTGGGGCCACTTCAACTGCACGGACAAGGCATGGGCCGCTGCCACATCGGCAGACGTCATGGGGCGAAAGGTATAGACGGGGCGTTGCGTGTTGGACATGACAGATCTCCATGGACGGGGAGGGTGACCGGTCGGATTTCTCCGCTGAAAGTGCTGGTATCTCACCTGCCGCCAGGCCTGACAAGAGGCGGACATTGATTCGGTAGATTGCATAAGTTGCGGCTTCACGCGCCGCAGTTATTGCTCAAATCGACAGCAGGCTCAGCAGCAAATATCAGCGGATTTTTTCGTCGGTGCTTTTCGTAGATACATGGACAAAGCGCGGGTCAATAACGGCGTTGGCGGTCAATCTGGCCGAGCATCGATTCGCCGCGTTGATGGCGCCGGATATTGTCCAGTAACACGCCAAAGGCACTTTCGGGTTGGGTCATTGCCGCGATATGCGGCGTCAGCAAGATTTGCGGATGCTGCCAGAACGGATGCTCCGGCGGTGCCGGTTCCTGTTGCAAGACGTCGAGCACCGCGGCACTGAGCTGGCCGCTGGCCAGGGCCTCGAGCAGATCCTCTTCTATCAGGTGCCCACCGCGGCCCATGTTGACCAGGGCAGCCCCCTTGGGCAGATGGTGGAACAACTGGCGGTTGAGAATCCCTTTGGTCTGCTCGGTCAATGGCAAGACACAGATCACGATGTCGCATTGGCCAAGGAACGTCGGGAGCTGTTCGTCACCGGCAAAGCAATCCACTCCAACGATATTGTGTTCGCTGCGCGCCCAGCCCGACAAGGCGAAACCAAAGGTCTGTAAGGTGGCCAGGATCTGCTTGGCTTGCATGCCAAGCCCCATGACACCGACCCGACGCTGGGCTGCCGGTTTCAGCAAGTGGGCCTGCCAGCACCGCGCGATCTGTTGCTGGCGATAACGGAGCATGTCCCGGTGCAGGCTGAGTACGGCGAAGCTGGCGTACTCGCACATACCCTGGGTGATGCCGGGGTCAAGTAAACGAACCACCGGCAGGGACGTGGGCAAGCGATCAAGATCAAGCTGGTCGACCCCAGCCGACAAGGCGAACAGCACTTCCAGGTTTGGCAGCAGTGTTTCGAGGTCGTCCGGCGCCTGCCAGGCGGCGAGGTAGCGAATGTCCTTCGGGTCGCCGATGTCCGGCCAGGCACGCCATTCGATGTCCGGCGCGTGCTCGGCGAATAAACGCTTCCATTGTTCGCCGCGTACCGGGTCGGCTTTATAAAGCAAGGCCATGGGTCACTTCTCGTACTGGAATAGGGAACATCCAGCATGCCCGAGTGGCAAAGCAGGATGTATCAAAAGAGCGGCCGTAATCGCATGACACTGCGTTGTATAGGGCGTCTGTCGGCAGATTCCATGGGGCTGGAGCCGGCTGAAGGATTCTGCTGTTTACCGGGGTGAAAACAGTCGATCCGAATTTCCCAGAGGCCAAGTTCGGCTTAGACAATTGTGTCGAACGCTTAACCTGTGGAACACATCGCAGCCGTTTCCCGGTTGCCTGGTTCACTGTGGGAGATGCCATGAACAGTAAAGTCGAAGAAACCCCAAGCTTGCTCCGTCAACGCGATCAATTCGTGCCACGGGGGTTGGTCACCGCACATCCGCTGGTCATCGACCGGGCCCAGGGGGCTGAGGTGTGGGACGTGGACGGGACGCGCTACCTGGACTTCGTCGGCGGCATTGGCGTCTTGAACATCGGTCACAATCACCCAAAGGTGATCGCGGCCGTGCAGGCCCAATTGCAAAAGATCAGCCATGCTTGCTTCCAGGTGGTGGCCTACAAGCCCTATCTCGACCTGGTCAAGCGCCTGTGCGAATTGGTAGGTGGCCAGCAAGCCTACAAGGCGGCGCTGTTCACTTCCGGCGCGGAAGCCGTGGAGAACGCGGTGAAGATCGCCCGCGCCCATACCAACCGTCCCGCCGTCATTTCCTTTCGTGGCGGTTTCCATGGGCGTACCTTGCTGGGTACAACGCTGACGGGCATGAGCCAGCCCTACAAACAGAACTTCGGGCCCTTCGCGCCTGAGGTCTTCCATACCCCCTACCCGAATGCCTATCGCGGCTTCAGCAGCGAGATGGCGTTGCAGGCCCTCAATGAGTTGCTGGCGACCCAAGTCGCGCCGGATCGAGTCGCGGCGATCATCATCGAGCCGGTGCAGGGCGACGGTGGCTTCCTTTCCGCGCCACCGCAATTTCTCCAGGCACTGCGTGCCCTGACCGAACAACACGGCATCGTGCTCATCCTCGATGAAATCCAGACCGGCTTCGGTCGTACCGGCAAATGGTTCGGTTTTCAGCATGCTGGCATTCAGCCGGATCTGGTCACCGTCGCCAAGAGTCTGGCAGGTGGTTTGCCCATCTCCGGCGTGGTGGGCCGAGCGCACATCATGGACGCGCCATTGCCCGGTGGCCTCGGCGGCACCTATGGCGGTAACGCCTTGTCTTGTGCAGCTGCGCTGGCGGTGATCGAAGCGTACGAACAGGAGCAGTTGCTCGAGCGTGGCCAGGTATTGGGCGAGCGGCTGCGTCAGGGCCTGCTGCGCTTGCAGGCACGTCATCCACGTATCGGTGATGTGCGCGGCACCGGCTTCATGTTGGCCATCGAATTGATCAAGGACGATGAGGCCCGCAGTCCCGACGCCGAGCTCACCCAACAACTGATCGACCAGGCCAGGGTAGGCGGGCTGTTGGTGATCAAATGCGGGGTATACCGAAATGTCCTGCGTTTCCTGGCGCCCCTGGTCACCGAAGAAAGCCAGATCGACGAAGCACTGACCATTCTCGAAGCAGCATTGCAACGCGTGTTGGATTAATCTCAGGTCTCGGTCGGTACATCTGTAGCGATGTGCCGACCGAGGGCATTTAGAGCATATGGATTGATGAATGCATCATGGGAGGCGACACACATGCACCTGACTGATTATCGTGCGCTGCTGATCGATTGCGACGAAGTCCTGGTCGATCGGGATTCCGGTGTCTGGATGGCCCTGCAACCTGTGCTCGAAAACCACCCGGGCATGCCAGACAGGGAAGCGGTACTGGCTGAATTCGACGAGGCGGTGCGCGGACTTTATCCGCGTTTCTCCGAATTGGGTTTCAGTGGTTTATTGTGCTTTGCCCATCGTCAACTGGCAGAGCGTTTGGGGTTCAAGGTCAGTTGGGAGGAGGGCATGAGCTTTGCTCGTTCGGCCTGCAACTGGTCGCTGTTCGAGGACGCGCCCGGCGCCATGCTGTACCTGCGTAAATTCTACCGGTTGCTGGTGTACTGCGATCGTGATGCCGAGGATCGTGACCAGCTCTGCGAGCGTTTGGGAATCCCTCCCGAGGACCTGCATTCCCGAGCCAACAATCCATTGGAGGATGAGGCATGGCTGCAGGCGAACAAGCTCAAGCCTGAAAACATCATGCAAGTGTCCAGGCCGCCTGCACAACCGCCAACGTCCGCGGGACTGTGCCTGATCCGCCGTGGCCATGAGCCTGATAATCAAGAATATTCCGCCGATTTCTACATCACCAGCATGGCCGACCTCGTCGCTCAGCATCAGCTATCTTTGCGCCGTTGAATTTGCTAAAACCACTGTCAACCTGAAGACAACCGAGGGGTACCCGATGGAAGGTTTAATAAAACTAGACCGAATTGATATCAGTATCCTTGTTGAACTTCAAAAGGACGGTCGAATGACCAACGTCAGTCTCGCCGATGCCGTGGGCCTGTCATCCAGCCCATGCCTGCAGCGAGTCAAGCGGCTTGAGTCGGCGGGTTACATTTCCGGCTACCGGGCCCATCTCAACCTGGCCAAGATCACCGACTCGGTCACGGTCTTCACTGAAATCACCCTCAGCGACCACAAGCGGGAAGACTTCGCCAAGTTCGAATCCAATATTCGCTTGGTCGATGAGGTACTGGAGTGCCATTTGATCAGCGGCGGTTACGATTACCTGGTGCGTTTCATGACCTGCAGCATCCAGCATTACCAGGAGGTGATCGAAGGGTTGCTGGACAAGAACATCGGCATTTCCAAGTACTTCAGTTACATCGTCATCAAATCCCCCGTGCTCAAGGATGGGGTTCCGCTGCGTAGGTTGTTGCGTCACTGATGTTGCTTGCGGTGCCAGGCTCGAATCTTGGTTGTTTTTTCATAGGCGGCAGACGCCCAGGGCGCCCGACGGTGTACCGCGGCAGTATTGCGCCCGCTGCCGAGCATCGTATCTATTTAACCAACGTAATCGGGATGCTGGACAACTGAGTCACTTTAGCCGCGACAGATCCTAAGAAAATGCCTTCCAGGACACCGTTGCCATGTGAGCCCAGGATGATGCTGTCGCACCCTAACGATTCGGAACAGGCAATGATTCTGCTCGCCGCGTCACCTTGTAACGCGTGGAAAGTGAATGCAATGCCTTCGTTCTCCAATGAATCAATGGCTCGGCGCGAAGCCTGCGTACTTTTTTCAAGGTAGTAACTGTCCAACTCATCGCGACTCATCCCTTGCGCGACGCGGGTCGGTAAGAGTGTCTGCACATTCACTAAATGAATCTCTACGTTGCCCCCGAGCAATCCACCGTCCTGGATGATTCCCACGAGGTAGCGCACGACTCGTTCCGAGTATTTCGAACCATCGACAGCAACCAGTATTTTATGCATTTCCAGACACTCCTGAGGGACGATGATGTGGGTCGAACAGCTTTTGTACAGTGTGTCTGGGATCGATCATGACCGCCATGGGCGAGGGCAACTTGACTTGTATCAAACCCAGGCGAAAGGATGCCTGATCGCGGCACAACCAACATCATTGCAAGCCGACCCGGCGCATTCGTGAGCAAGCCCGCTCCCACAGAATTTCGCTTAACTGGCTGGCATTAAGCATTTTGCTGCCTTTTGCAATTCGATCTTCATAAAAACGTAACACGACTGTTGCAGAGTTCCCCAGCCCGTCATCACAAGGAATTTCTTCTAATGAAAAGTTTGATGAAGTCTGCTGCGCTCGCCGTTACGTTTTCTCTTTGTGCCACTTCGGCGACATTCGCTGCAGAAAGCGTCCGTCTGACGGGGTCTGGCGCGAGTTTCCCGGCGCCGATCTACCTGACCTGGTTCAAGGATTTCAGCAAGAAGTCCGAAGGTGTCACTGTGGACTACCAATCCAAGGGCAGTGGCGCGGGTGTACAGGACTTTCTGAATAAAACCGTTGATTTCGCCGCCAGTGACTCGGCAATGAAAGACGAGGATATCGCCAAGGTTGCCGAAGGCGTGCAGTTGCTGCCGATGACCGCTGGGGAAATCGTGCTGGCCTATAACCTGCCAGGCAACCCTAAAGGTTTGAAATTGCCACGGGATGTGTACTCGAACATTTTCCTGGGCAAGATCACCCGCTGGAACGATCCGCAGATCGTCGCTGCCAACCCGGACCTGAAACTGTCCGATACGCCGATCACGGTTGTTGTGCGTGCGGATTCCAGCGGTACGACCGCGGTATTCACCAAGCACTTGGCGACCATCAATCCGGACTTCAAGCAGGCGCTGGGGGAGGGCAACACCGTCAACTGGCCGGCCAGTGACAAGTTCATCAAGTCGCCGAAGAACGATGGTGTGACGGCTACCGTACGCCAGACGCCGGGCGCGATTGGCTACATCGAATACGGCTTCGCCAAACTTGCCAAGGTTGACTTCGCCCAGTTGCAGAACAAGGCCGGCCAATACGTAGTGCCAAACGCCGAGAGTGGCGCCGAGGCTCTGGCAGCGGTGAAGATGCCGGAAAGCCTGGTGTCCTGGTTGCCTGATCCGGACGGCGCCAAGTCCTATCCGATCACGTCCTACACCTGGATGATCTTCCGCAAGGACAACGGCAATCCGGCCAAGGCCAAAGCCATGCGTGAAATGGTCGAATACAGCCTGACCGAAGGGCAGAAAATTGCCGACTCGATGGGGTACATCCCGTTGCCGCAGTCGGTTGTCGACCAGGTTCGCAAAGCCTCCGCCAACATTCAGTAACGCCTGAGGCCTCTCTCGGTATGGGCTGTCAGCCATGCCGGGAGAGCTTTTCCCCTGTTCCGGACTTAGCCAATGAACAAACCCTTTGTCGTACCGGTTAATCCAGATTCCGCCTGCCAACCACCGTCCGCGAAGGACTTTCTGGTTGATCGCACCTTTCGTGCGCTCGCGCGTATCGGGGTGGTCCTGGTTCTGGCGTTGGTATTTGCCCTCGTGTTCGAGGTGGGACGCAAGGCGCTTCCCGGCATGGAAAAGCACGGATTTGATGTGCTTCTCGGCACTGTCTGGGACGTTAACCAAGGTAAATACGGCATCCTGCCGGCTATCTGGGGCACGCTCTACAGTGCTCTGATTGCGTTGCTGATTGCAGGCTTTTTCGGCGTCAGCATGGCAATTTTCCTGACCCAGGACTTCCTGCCTCCCAAGCTCGCCGCCATCTTTCGAACCATTGTCGAATTACTCGCGGCCATCCCCAGCGTCGTCTACGGCCTGTGGGGGATCTACGTGGTGATCCCGGCGATTCGACCGCTTACCACCTGGTTGAACAGCGAACTCGGCTGGGTGCCATTTTTCGGCACATCCCTCAGCGGGCCGGGGCTGCTTCCTGCGGCGTTGGTGCTTGCCATCATGATTCTGCCGACCATTGCCGCCGTTTCGCAGGATGCGCTCACGGGCGTACCGATGAAAACCAAGCAGGCCGCCTACGGTATGGGGACCACCCACTGGGAAGCGATTCTCAAGGTGATGGTGCCATCGGCCGCCACGGGTATTTTCGGCTCCTTGGTACTTGGCTTGGGGCGCGCGCTGGGTGAAACGATGGCGCTGGCCATGCTGGTCGGCAACGCGAATAACATTTCCCTTTCGCTGTTCGCACCGGCCAACACCCTGGCGGCCTTGCTGGCGCTGAACTTCCCCGAAGCCGGGCCAAACGAAATCGAGGTGTTGATGTATGCCGCGCTGGTGCTGATGTTCATCACGTTGATCGTGAACGTCTTTGGCTCCTTGATCATGATGTACGCCCAACGGGGTAATAAGTGATGACTGATCTGACTGCTGCAACAGACTTGACGTCTCCAGCAGGCGCGATGCCCAGCCTGCAGCGCAAGTTCGAAGGCCGCGCCCTGCGCAGCCTGATCTTGACCACCCTGGTCTGGGGCGGCGCGCTGCTGGCCAGCGTGCCGTTGATTTCCGTGCTCTACATGCTGATCACCCGTGGCGGCGCTCGCCTGAACCTGGAAGTCTTCACCGAACTGCCGCCGACTGGCTTCGAGATGGGCGGGGGCTTCGGCAACGCAATGGCAGGTACCTTCGTGATGGTGGGTATCGCGGCGGCCATCGCGGTGCCGGTTGGCATCATGGCGGCGATCTTCCTGGCTGAACTGGGGCCGGACAGCAAGCTGGCGAACGCTGCGCGCTTTGCCGCCAAGATGCTCACGGGGCTGCCTTCGATTCTGGCCGGGGTGTTCGCCTACGCCCTGGTGGTGATGACCACCGGCACTTATTCGGCACCGGCCGGTGGCGTCGCGCTGGCAGTCCTGATGCTGCCTATCGTCGTGCTGACGGCGGAAGAATCGATGCGGATGGTGCCCAAGATCATGAAGGATGCCGCCTATGGCATGGGCTGCACCCGCTCGCAGGTGATCTGGAAAATCGTCTTGCCCACCGGCATGCCGGCGATCCTGACCGGCGTCATGCTGGCCGTGGCACGTGCCGCGGGCGAGACAGCACCGTTGTTGTTCACCGCCTTGTTCAGCAACTACTGGATCTACCACCAAGGTAGCCTCGAGGTCATGAACCCAACGGCATCGCTTGCCGTGTTGATTTACAACTTCTCCGGCATGCCTTTCGACAACCAGCTCGAGCTCGCATGGGCGGCCTCACTGGTGCTGGTGATGATCGTGCTGCTCGTGAATATCATCAGCCGTATTTTCGGCAAGCCCAAGTACTAAGAACGGGAGCATCTGATTTTGAACGTATCCACTGCGCAAAGAGCCGCTCCGTTTGTCACCCAGGCGCCTGTAGTCATGGACTGCAAACTGGACAAGATTTTCTACGGCAACTTCATGGCCGTGCGTGACAGCCATGTGCCTATCGAGAAAAACAAGATCACCGGTTTCATCGGGCCTTCCGGCTGCGGCAAGAGTACCGTGCTGCGCAGCCTCAACCGAATGAATGACCTGGTGAAAGGTTTCCGTTTCGAAGGCCACGTGCACTTCCTTGGGCAAGACGTCTACGGCAAGGGCGTTGATCCGGTGGTCGTGCGTCGCTACATCGGTATGGTGTTTCAACAGCCGAACCCGTTCTCGATGAGCATCTTCGACAACGTCGCGTTTGGCCTGCGCCTCAATCGCTACAAGGGCGATATTGGTGACCGGGTCAAGCACGCGCTGCAAGGTGCCGCCCTGTGGGATGAAGTCAAGGACAAGCTCAAGGTCAGCGGCCTGTCGCTCTCGGGCGGCCAGCAACAACGACTGTGCATCGCCCGCGCCATCGCCACCGAGCCGGAAGTCCTGCTGCTGGATGAGCCGTGTTCGGCACTCGACCCGATCGCTACCCGGCGGGTGGAGGAGCTGATGGTCGAGTTGAAGAAGGACTACACCATCGCGCTGGTCACCCACAACATGCAGCAAGCCATCCGTGTCGCTGACACCACGGCGTTCTTCTCGGTGGATATTTCCCAGGGCACGCGCACCGGCTATCTGGTTGAGATGGGTCCAACAACGCAGATTTTCGACAACCCACGTGAACAGATGACCGGCGATTACATCAGCGGCAAGTTCAGTTAAGACACACCTCCGGTCAAGGCCGCATACCTGCAGAAGCCAAATGGATTTGGCCGGCATCCGGTAGACATTTACCAAGCGTTTCCAAGGAGCACCAATGCCAGCTACGCATCGCCTTGATTTGACTGCGATTGAACGTGCACTGCGGGAAGTACAAAACCGCTTCATCGAGCTCAGCCGGCACTTCACGGAGCCGCGCGATCCCTTGACTGACGAGGTGCTGCACAATGTGCTTGAAGGCTACGCGTTGATTGACGACTATGTTGCCCGCGGCGTTGACCTGTTCGACCTTCAGCAACTGAACCTGATGCTCGAGATCAACGCCACGGTGCTTTGTGGCCGAGACCCGGCGCGCCGTTTGGAGTACGCCCAGCACCTGGCCGCGACCGAGGCGCATTTCTTCAACAACGTTGAGGGAGGCATCAAGGACTTGTACAACTGGTATTGCGCGTATCGCAGCGAGTCCGTCTGGAAGCGTGCGGCTGGCGTCTATGTCCGCATTCTCAGCAAGCCGCAGTTGTTCATTGAAGGCAACAACCGCAGTGGGTCGCTCATCGTCAGCTACCTGTTGATGCGCGCGGGGTTGCCTCCTTTTGTGTTGACACTGGAAAATGCCGAGGGCTACTTCAATCCGTCATCGGTCATACGCAACTCTGCTAAACATGGCGTCAAGGCGTTGTACGAATTGCCCAAGATCAAGAAAAAATACGCAGCATTTTTAGAAGAACAGGCACCCGATCCAATGAAGTTCTTTCTCAAAGGCAAGCATTTGCCCATCTCTCAAGGTGGCCATTAATGAGTGGGAATTCAGCGCTCGCCAAATGCAAAACCGTCGGCAGCCGGGTAGGGCAGGCCATCCGCAGCGCCATCCCGATGCAGATGTCGAGGCGGCAGCGCATACGCATTTCGTTTGATATCGATGACACGCTCGCCTGCCAACTCCACCACTGCGAAGTCGAGCAAAGTCGCTTGCCGGCCTGCGTTCATCGTTGGCTGGGTGAGCCGTTGCGCAGGGGGACACGCTCCCTGATCCGAGAGCTGCGCCGCCAGGACTGCAGCATCTGGGTCTACACGTCGTCCGGTCGCACACCGTCCTACATCCGCCGTTGGCTGTTGCTGTACGGCATCCGCGTCGAGGGTGTGGTCAACAGCGTGCTGCACAACCGCGCGCTGACGGTCCATGGGCTGTCGAATGCGCCCTCGAAATATCCGCCGGCGTTCGATATCGACTTGCACGTCGATGATTCCGAAGGCGTGCAGATTGAAGGTGAGGACCATGGGTTTCGCGTGGTCGTGGTTCATCCGGAAGATGAGGGTTGGGCGCAGAAAGTGCTGGATGCGGTTGACATTGTTCAGGCGCAGCTGGCTTGGCAGCAGATGCCTGTTCAGCGAACGGTGTTGCACCGGGTGCCGACTATCTAGAGGTACTGATCTCATCGGTTGCCCATGCAAGCGCTGGTGAAGGAGGGCGTCAACCACGCTGTTGACGCCGACGCCCAACTGACCCACGTGCCGATTTAAAACTGACCCACCTCAAATGGCACCCAGTGTAGAACAGGCAATCGTTAGTGAGGAATCAGACTGGGTCGGCGGCATCCCGGCAACCAGGTCAATTCGGTTTCGGTGCCAACAGGCTGGGTTATGCGTTGCGGTTGAGCGCTTCGTTGGCTTCGTCGTCGGCACGTTTTTTAAGGTAGCGGCGCATGGCGACGGCAGGGGCATCACTGGCAACAGATATTTCGTAGGTGTGGTCATCTACATCACCGAGTACAGCCTCCAACGCGCCCAAGCCCTCAACATCCTCATTGAAGGCGGCGAACAGTTGTTCATGCATGAACTCACCAACCGCCCGGTCATCCTGGGCGAAGTCACGACCGTGGACAATGAAGTAATGCATGGTGCTGTGAGTTTCCGGGGTCAGAATATGGGCCGTGCGGATGTGAAACTCCTTGCGATTTAACGGCGCTATCGCCGAGTCGTAGAATGTGACGCTGACTTGATGCAGCCCGGGTGACAGGAACTCGGAAGTAGCGATGCGTGCAGCGGTACTGCAATCGTCCAGGCCAGTCGTTTTGGCCCATACCGGAGACAGGGTGGTGGGCACTACATTGCGCATCAATTTGTAATGTCCCTCTTTGAGATCAAGTTCGTACGGGGCGCTGGCATAATCTGGCGTGCCAATAGTGGCGGCGTGCAGGAAGGTTAGATGGGTCAGGTCCATCAGATTTTCATGCATGCTGACGTAATTGCCTGGGTGATGGAAATAGCCTGAGGAACACTGCCAGTCGGGTGTCTCGGTCCAAGCCAATTCAGGAGGGCGTCTGGAGTCTGCAAGTTCTGGATCACCCATCCAGATCCACAATAGTGAGCCTTGCTCAAGCAGGGGGTATTCGTGCACACCGATACCCCGAGGGCAGCTACGCTGTGAAGGCACGTTAATCAGGTTGCCTTGAGTGTCATACCGAAAGCCGTGATAGCCGCAAACCAGGACATCGCCCTCTAGATGACCACGTGAAAGCGGATAGGAACGATGAGCGCAGCGATCTTCAAGTGCGATGGCTTTGCCGGCTTCGCTGCGATACAACACTACGCGCTTGCCGAGCAGTTTTCGCGATAGCAACTCCCGTGTAACTTCGTTACCGAAAGCGGCTACGTACCATTCGTTAAAGATGAACGGGGTGTCGCGGGTAGCAAGTGGACTCATGGCTTTGCGCGAATTGGCAATGATGTTATTGACAGGCAGGCTCATGGATAGGCTCCTTGTTATTCAGGGTTTACAGGTCCAACACCAACGACTCGGTGCGCGCGCGGGACACACAAATCATCAGGGTTTCACCGCTCGCCTGCTCGGCGTCGGAGAGAACGTAATCACGGTGATCGGGTACTCCGCTGCAAATTGTGGTTTCGCAAGTACCGCAAATACCGGAGCGACAGGAGAACGGTACGTCGATGCCATGGGCTTCCAACGCTTCGAGAATGCTCTGATCTGGGCCTACCTCAATATCCAGGCCACTGCGTTGCAGCGTTACGCTGAAGCAATCGAGTGCTTGCGGAGTCGCGTCACTGGCAGGTTCGGGGGCCGAGAACCACTCAAAGTGAATACGCGGCGCCGGAATGTCTGCGGTGGCGGCCTTGACTGCCTGCATCAGGGGGGCAGGGCCACAGCAGTAGACATGTTCGTCGTCCTGCAGCGAACTGACGAGCGACTCGATATTTAGGAACTGACCGGCGCACTCATCGTTGAAGTGAAAGTGCACTCGTTCCGAGTCCAGAGCCAGCAGCGTTTCGTAGAACGCAGCCCGTTGGCGGTTACGTACAGTATAAAAAAGTCGCCAGTTCTTACCCTGGGCCATGCACCAGCGGATCATCGCCAGGATGGGGGTAATACCAATGCCACCGGCCACAAAACAATAACGCTTGGCGTTGGCATCCAAAGGGAAATTGTTGCGCGGAGCGCTGACCTGAAGCACATCACCCTGGCGTACTTTCGCGTGAATTAAGCGCGATCCGCCGCGACTGGCCGGAGCCAAGCCGACCGCAATGACATAGCGATGGCGCTCGCTGGAATCGTTGAGCAGCGAGTAATGTCGAATTTGACCGTTTTCCAGGCGCACTTCGAGGTGCGCTCCAGGCGTGAAGATCGGTAGCTCCCGAGCGTCGGGGGCTTGTAGTTCTATCAGGGCCACCTCTTTGGCTTCCGCCACGAATTGGGTGACTCGTAAATTCAGGCTGGGCTGGGTCATTGTTATAGGGTCCTGAGGTACTTGGCCGCGAACGCAATGAATGCGCCGCCTGCCGGCTGTCTGACCTGAATAAGCTTACGTAGCATGGGTATTGCTTGCAGTCCTCCCAGAGGAGGACAGGTGGACAGTCGAGTTAGATGCGTCTGGAGATAACTACGGTGATCGGTCCGGGCGTTGTATTTCGGCTGGTTGAGAGAGGCCATACGTGGCGTTTGTCTTCGTGGGATCCAGCTACGTCGAGGGGGAAGGGGAGACGCACGCTCAGATGGGTGACGGTTCATCGGCAATCCCAGTTTGTTGTTGTCCTTGTCAGCTTACTGGGCCTGCAGGGCGAAGCTGTCCTCCGGGAGGTGGACAGGCACGATGATTGTCGGCATGCTATTAGTTAACAAATTAACTATCTGGCTTTTTTCCAGTAGACCTAACACCTGACAATAATAAATATCAGGCAGTCGCCATGATCCGTCTCAGTACCCCGCAGGTTTCGACCTTGCCCCAAGGAGTCCGTCATTTCGCGGAGTTGACCAGTCGTTTGGGCACGCCGGAATTTCCCGTTGCGCTGCTGGACTACCTTGGCCAATGGGCGAACTGTCAGCATTTTTCAGTTCTGCGCATGGATGGCCAGCGGCCGCAATTGCTGTCTTTCGGCACCCGGCACCCGGACGCCAGTCTGGTGTTGCGTTGCGGTCAGGCCTATATCGAGCGCTACTATCGGCACGACCCTTTGTTCGAGCCGTTACTTGCCGCCCCTGGCCAAGTTGGCCATCTGCTGGCCCAGGATATCCGCTTTATGCCGTATCGAGAGTCGATCTATCAGCGCAATGGCATGATTGAGAGGCTATCGAGCCTGTATCTGGACGAACAAGCGCGGCCGGTGTTGTTCAATCTCTACCGACACCGCGATCAGGGGTTCTTCAGCGATGGTGAGCTGGAGATGTGCGAGTCGCTCAGCCCTTCGTTATTGCAATTACTGCGTGGTCATCTGGCGCTTACCGGATTGAGCGGTACAGTCGATCACCACCAGCAATTGCTCCAGCGTTGTCCTGACCTCACGACGCAAGAGTTGAATATCTGTAGCCGATTACTTCGAGGAATGACTCATGCAGGGATCGCGGCTGATTTGGCAATAAAGGAAAGCACTGTGAAAACCTACCGTAATCGGGCGTTTGATCGACTCGGGATTCACTTTCGCAGTCAGTTGTTTGCGCTGTTCTCTGCGACGAGTTGAAACTTGCGGTGGTTTGTCCGCGGATTCATACCTTGAGATGCACTGGATGAAGTCCCACTCCAAAAGACCATAGAGATTGCGGAAAGCCTGGGGGAGCAGCCGGCAGCGCGGTTGGCGGGTGAGTTGCCGTGCGATTACATAACGCAACCATAAACACCTAGTTTAACATAATATACATTATGTGTAGCAACGGCCTAACTCAGTTAACGCCCAGCCCACGTATAGAGGCCTCTTATCATTTGAAAATGCGCCTCATAGAAGTCACTGCCTTGGAGCTGGTTTCTGAGCGTCAATCTCTGAGCCATCACCAATCGTTTATCCGGATATTTATAAGGACGTCTACGTCTCTGTGTAGGCACGCTGACGCACATTTGAACGCTATGACCGTCCGGTGGCAAAATAATCGTTTCTACCCAGCCGCGACTAAGCATCGCGTGAAAAACCAATTGCGATGCCAATAATTTTTCAAGGACGGCACTCGATGCATCTCGCCAAGACCAAGGACGGTACGCTCATCAGCGCGGCGGAGGCTCTCATCATGGCTCCGCCAGGGCGCATGAGCCTCTGCTGTCCGACTTGCGGCACCCCCGTGTTTTTCGTCGGAGCGACCGGGCCTAACAGACCACATTTCCGGGTTTCTGTGTCACGCCCTCATAAAACCGAGTGTATAGAAGCACAGTTACTCGACGTGACATTCGAAGTTCAAGATGCTGATGACGCAGAAGCATCAGTCACGTTCATGTCGATCGCATCCAGAGTAACCCTACAGGCGGTCGAGTATTTTGCTAACCATCCTCACCATCTAAAGACGATGGATCGGCGGCTCTTTGAAGAGTTTGTGGCAGAGCTCTTCAAAGGATTTGGATACGAGGTCGAGCTGACCAAACAAACCCGTGATGGTGGATTTGATCTGATCGCGGTGACGAGCCGGGACTTTATCAGCCAGCGGTTCCTAATCGAATGCAAGCGACCTGATCCGAAAAATCCGATTCGGCTCGACGTCGTGAAGCACCTGCACGCGACCAAGATTGATCAAGGAGCGAACAAAGCAATTCTGGTGACGACTACCCATTTCACAAGGGATGCTCACCGCTATGGCAAGCGACATGCGATTGAACTCGATCTTAAGGACTTCGACGATTTGGTGGAATGGCTTCACCATTATTTGAGGATCAAGGCCAGAGCATGACAAGGCGGTCTCACCGCAGGCCCTGCACTCAATAAGTGCGCATCCAGAACCCGATCAGTCCCCGCAATAACGCTGCGGATGCGCTGCGGCGCCCTCCTCACTCTCGAGCAATATTCACAAGATTATTTGTTTGGTCCTCCGTATTCGACAAATCCCAGCGTGCGGCAAAAGCACGCTTGATACTCGGTGCCAGCCCTGCCAGTACAGCAACACTGAGCGCAAATCCCCAAAACTTCACCAGCGTAAACAGCCCCAGCACATCGCTCATGTCCGTGATGCTATGGCCACCGAGCAGCGACAACAACGTGAAGTTTTCAGCGTAGTCGCTCAATCCGGTGACTAGCGGGACAACAATCAACACCCAGATCCACCAACGTTTCGCGCACCCGACTTTGTAGCCTAGCAGCAAGGTAATTGCGTATAGCAACACGAAGAAATTATCCAACACGATGCGCCAGACCGCTAAAGATCCCCATGGCCCGGAGGGTGTCACGTTGCTCAGCTGTTGCTTGGTAATGTTCACGCAACTTGCCAACGTCCAGCAGAATTGATTGGAGGTGCTGAACAGCGTCAGGTCCAATAGCACCAGTATCATTCCGACAAGCGTTGTGGCCAAGTACATTTCTAGGAACAGATCGACCAGCGAACCATTGCGTCCTGGACGTTGACTTGCTGGGATGTTGCGCAACCAGCCGATAAAGTCGGTGAAGTGCCCTCGCCCCTCCTCTCCCTGTCGCCTGTGAATCGGAAACCTGGCGGGCCGGCGGATTGGTAAGAGTCGCTGTACATTGGGATCGGCCAGGCAGCGATCGCCAATCAGCTTGCCCAAGCGCCGGAAGCTTTCAAACTGACTCTCGTCAAAAAACTGATCGACCGTTGTCTGATGCGGAAAAGTCGAGTTCTGGATGGCGTAGTTCAGCACATCCGCCGGTTCATCGCGCAGCGCGGCCAGACTGGGTTTGATCAGCACCAAGGTGCCATTTGTCTGCGCATCGTAGTGAATAGTGCCGGTGATGAACCCTTGGGTGCATAAGGTTTTGGCATCCCCGCGAAAGTCGTTAAGCTGACTGAAGCTGATATCCACGCCCAGATCGACGCGACATTTGCGGATGGTGTCGGCCAGGTCTGTCATCTCACGCTGCTCATCAGCGCTAGCATCGACAGCAAAGATAACGGAGCAGCGACGACGCACCAGTTCGTAAAGGCCCAGATTGTCGAAATGGCCGCCATCGGAAAGATAAACGTAACGGCTGCGCTCATCGCTCATGCCGAGCAGCTCATACAATAGGGCGAGCAGCCCCAACCGCGGGCTTGGTGAGTACCAGCGCGACTGCGCCGGATTGGGGCTCCAGCGTCCCAGACGGATGTTGAACAGGGTCAGGACGAATGCCAGCATCGGCAGACTGGCACGGCCCATGTTCGGGCTGACGGCCGCGCCTGACGTGGCCAGAGCCATGCCCAAGGTGAAACCTTTCTCTTCCTGATCCCTTGCGGCATAGGCTTCGGTGGGGCGGTAGGCCGGATCTGCTGCGTCATCGCGGTGCAGTGAGGTGGTGTCGCCCTGGGTCCGCTCCAACGAATAGCCGCAAAACAAGGGTGTGAAGACGAAGGAAGCTGCTTTGCGTTCCTGCCAGGCTAGGTCCGCGCCCTGGGTGATGTTCAAGGTGGTGTTGATGATATGCAAGGGAAGTTGAGGCGCGATCTTCTTGCCGTTGGCGCCCCTGCTCAGTATATGCAAGGAGAGATCATCGTCATCATCTAGACCAACGAAAGGCTGTTCATTACGCAGATTCTGGTTACTCGCTCCCAGATAGCACCTGACCAGACGGTTTTTGTACATGTTGTGCAAGGAGAACTTGTTGATATCGACCCGCCAGGCGAACAAAAGCGTCACGAAGAGCAAGATGCCAATGCTCAGTACGAAGATGGGTATGCCAGCTGTTGTCGGATTGTTCCCTGTCAACAGCTCAATTGCGGGCACATTGTTTTGGAACAACGTCCAGATGCCCGGAAGTTTCTGTGCTTCGGCCGGCGCTTGGCTCGACGTAGCGACAGTTGCAAACAAGACTTTCTGAGTAGCCGCTGCTGCAAAAAAAACCAGCCCCACGACAAACGTCGTCGAGGCGATGTTTAGGAGACGCTCGACCCTCAGCTGTTTCTTCATCGAGGCCGACTGCGGCCGGCGTAAGAATATCGACACCAATAAGGTACCGATCCAGCCTGTGCCCAGCAGGCTGATCCAGTCACCCATGCGGCTCTGCAGCCATTCCAGTAGCGGTAACGAAAAAAACGTCAGCAGGCACCAAATCGCCCAGCCAAAGGCGATCATCATTAGCCACGCATTGAGACGGCTCCACCACTCACGGCTGCGCTCGAAGAAGGCGCGACCAACCATGCCGGTATAAATGGAAGTGGTGACGCCTAGGGCAGCAAGAAAAATCGGAACGCCCAAACACAGCAAAACGATTTTGTGCCCGACAGTCGTTGGTTCTCCCAACACCAACAAGATACTGGCGCCGGCCAGTACCAATATGCCCGAAACCAACCCCACGCCGCCGGCCAGACACAGCACCGCAGCGTCGCGCAACAGCAGTCGCCAATGCTTGCCCTCGCTCAGCTCGGCTACCAGCCAGGTCAGCAACAACACCAGCAGCAAACCAGCTAAATAGCGCCCGGCAGCCAGGGCGCTATCCCAGCCCGGATTAATACTGGTCCACCAGATGACCGCAAAAACCGACGAAACTGTTCCCGGGACAATTACAGTCAGTATCACCCCCGGTATGGAGATCAACCAGTTACGTCGACGATTGATCGGCAATCCCTGGTGCCAGAGGTTGTAGCCGATGCAGAAGGTAAAAAACAATCCACCCCAGGCCGCCGCGAAGCCGAAGACATTGGCGTACGGAGTTGCGAAGTCATAAGCCCGAAGCAGTGCATAAGGCAAGGTGAACAACAATGCGAAGAAACCAAGGAGGATGATCAGGTTGAGCATGACATTGCGCAACCAAGTGGCGAGCAAGGTCAGGGTGTCCATCGATAACATACCGACCCGGGGCGTGAGGTAGTTGCTGTAACGCCTGAGCCAGACGATCTCGGCAGGTTCCAAGGACGCTGGGGCCTTTTCGGTGTTGACATTGTCGGCCTTGGCCAAACTCTCCTGAACATTGGCCAAGCCTTTGCGATAAATCCAGGCACTCAGCCAGCTACCGATATAACCGCCCCCCGAAACGGTGGACAGATAGTCGAACGCGGCCAGTCTTTTTTGGCCGGCCAATGCTTGAAGCACACCAAGACAGAACGTTGCGCTGCGGATACCGCCCCCAGAAAAAGCCAAGCCGATGGACTTCCGGGTTTTACGCAAGGTTTGCCCATCCGTTTGCCCACCTTTGTTATAGAAGGCAGATCGGGGATGGCGGGACAAAGCAACGGCCTCGGCATCGAGTGCCGCCTGCAATTTCAGCGCCTCGCTGGACGATTGGATATTTTCGGGGAGCGGGTCTTTCTGCTGGGTCGTCATGGCGTCGCTTCTCAAGAGGATCAATCGCACGCAAAACGCGGTAATGACTCATCCGAGTTTTGACTTCCTGCGCGATCACTCGCACGACAACCTGAACAAAGACGAGGTCGCTGGTGTAGCAGCAACTGAAGAGACTGTAGACAGCCTTGGTAACCTTCGCCAGTGGTACTGGGAGAGATATGGGGTCGTGACACTGAACTTCGTTAATTGGCAAAAGTCTCCTGAAACACTAGCGCGTTACCCGCACCGGCAAACGGGACATTTGAGGTATGACTAAGGACAAAATTCACGAACAGATGAAACAGCTCGGATTGGCTGGAAATGCCGAGCTTGAAATACAGGTGCTTGCGATGGTTTTTTACCGTGCCCTCCGCGATACCAAGGTGCAGTGAAATCGAAAGGCTGGAGTGTCCACGCAGGATCATGCTGACGATCAATTGTTCACGGGGGGTTAGTTGATCAGCGGCGAATCGCGAAAAAGCGTTATTCAGGTGCTCTTTCAAGGCTGATGCACTGTCGTCGTGATGAGCGCAAACGCCTTGATAGTGGCGTTGCAGCAATACATCGACCATCGCACGGCAACTCTGTAAACCTTCGAACTGCAAAGCGGAAAACGTTGGAGAAGCGTTCTGTCGCATCAGTGAATAAGCAAGGTGGCCGATGCCCGGCAACGCAGAAATAAATACAATTTCTTCAGCTAATGTGCCCGACTGCATGGAAATACAGGGATGCACATCGGGGGAATTGAAGTAATCACCCTCGAAGAAAGCGTCAGGGGCCAATTCGCTCATGCGATAAAGTCCGGTCGCCTGACCGTGAGCGCAGGCGGTATAAACCGGGTCCAGCAAATACGTACCGTTAAGATAGCTGTGCATCGCCCCCGGTTCGCAAATACCTTGCAGATTGTTGTGCAGTAACACCGGTGAGCCATCCGTTGGGTAAAACAGCACGCAGCTCTGGTCGAAATTCACAACGGCCCACAAAGCCTCATCCAACTGTCGGGCAAAGCCATCACACTGCAGCAATGCGACCAAACCGGGCGTCGCGCAGTGCCATGCGTCAAGGACGGGTGCGGCATCCATGCCACATCTGCCATCCGGAACTGAAATTGCCATGCCATCCCCTTGTCTTTATCCAGTGCGCCCAACCAGCGAGCGCACCCTTAACCCAGCGATAAAGAGCAAGCATATTTCTTGCCACGATTGGTTTAAACCGCTGAAAAACCATTGTCCACAAACAGCTGCGCTCCACTGACAAATGAGGCATCGTCGCTGGCTAAAAACAACGCGGCACGTGCGACCTCCTCCGGCTCGCAAAGCCGCCCTTGCTGCAACTTGATTGCCGCTTCACTGGCATCCACTCCCATCAGTTGCAGATCGCGCAGTTCCCGCTCGCCGTGAGGGGTACGGATAAAACCCGGGGCGACTGCGTTGCAGCGGATACCACGATCACGAAACTCGACGGCAATGGCTCGCGCGAACATCTGGCATGCGCCCTTGCTGGCGTTGTATACGACCTCGCCTGGGGTCGCATACTGCGCGGAGATCGACGAAGTGCACACGATACTGCCCGAGCCTTTGGCGAGCATTTGTGGAAGCACCGCCTGAGTGACCAGGTACATGCTCTTGACGTTCACGGCCATAAGCCAGTCCCACTCATGCTCCTGCACGTCCAGAAAAGGTTTCACGATCAAGGTGCCGGCGTGGTTGAAAAGCACGTCCGCCGGGCCAAATTCTGCCAGCCCTCGGGCGATAGCTTCACGAACCTGAACGGCTTGCGAGACATCGGCGCCTAGCCCCAGTGCTTGGCCACCATCGGCAATGATTTGCGACGCCAAGTTGACGGCGGCATCCTCATTCAAGTCGATAATGATTACCTTGGCCCCTTCAACCGCGAACAACCGGCTTGCGGCAGCGCCGCATCCACCGGCGCCGCCGGTGATAATGGCCACTTTTCCGGCCAGACGGCCCTTGCCTTTGGATCGTTCAACATTAGTCATTTTGCGGATTTCCTTCACGACCGCCACTTACGGCGAATGCTTCTTCAGGTGACAACACCAGGCGATGACGACGATAGAAAGCGAAATAGGCAATCCCGATCAGGTACCAGCAAGCAGCTGCGAGGGCCGCCCATTTATAGAGAGGATCGAGAAACTGATAAATCAGTGTCGCGACTGCAATGATGATCACCGCGACTGCTCCGAATATTCCGTAAGGACTGCGATAAGGCCGATGCAAATTAGCGAAGGAGCGCTTCAAGCGAATGTAAGCGAGGCTTTGCAAGATGTAGGAAATCATTCCGGCGAACACAATCATGCTCACCAGAATTCCACCCATCAGTGCGTTGTTATCCTTGCCGAAAGTAAACCAGCAGAGCATCAGGATACCCAGGGCAGCCAGCGCCCCGGTGGCCAGTGCAATATTCGGCGTATTGCGGGTCGGGTGCGTAACCGATAGCCCGGTTGGCAAGTAACCGGCACGCGACAGCGAATAGATATTGCGTCCTGCGGCAAAGCTGCCCGCCAGGAACGACGCCGCCAGACCCAGCACGGCCACTGCTGACAACAGCTTGCTTGCGGTGTGCCCGAAAATCTCCCGGAAGCCATCGAGTAGCGGCTCCGAGGACGTACTCATGAAGAAGCTGCCGCCGCCGATCGATGCACTGAAAAACAACACACCCGATGCCAGTACCGCAAGAATCACGGTGCCCCAAACCAATGCCAGCGGCAAATGCCGGGTCGGGTTATGCGATTCCTCGGCAGTCAACGGCAATTGTTCAATGGCCAGAAACATGTAGACGGCAAACGGCAATGCCAGCATGACGCCGGTCAGTCCGAACGGCAGCCACGGCCCGTTACCGCCCTGCACTTCAACTGGTTTGCCTGCGGCGTCAGCTGCAAGGTTCAGGGCATTACCGGTGAAATCCATATGCGGGTAAGCCGCAATAAAGAACACCACCAACACCGACACCGCCGCGATGGTAATGAGCACGACCGCGCGCATCGAAACCCCTAGACCCCGATTCGAAAGCAGCAGCATGCAGGCATAACCGACGACCCACCAGACAGGTTGCCATTCGGGGCCAGTACCGAAAATTGCAGTCAGGTAGGCCCCCATGAAAAACATGTTCCCCGCAGGGGCCAGGATGAATTCGATGTTCTCCGCAAGGCCTGTACTGAATCCTCCCCATGGGCCCATTGTCGTACGCGCAAAAGAATAGGCGCCGCCGGTATGCGGCAGCGCAGCCGCCATTTCACCGATCGACGAGCAAAGAAACAGATACATGACGGCAATGATCAACAAGGCCAGAAACATGCCACCGAAGCCTTGGGCCAAGCCAAGGTTCCAACCGGAATACTGACCCGCCACCACCGCACCGACGCCAAGGATAAGCAGAGTGAAGAACCCTGCGTGACGCTGCAGGCGACGTTGTTCAAAGTAACCGTTTTCTACGGTTTGGTAACTGATCCCTGATGGGTTAACTGCCGCCGTCGCCGCCGTCGGCGCTTTTGTTGTCGTTCTGTCCACGCGGTGATCCTCCGATATCTCGTTCAGGGCAAACTCCCCGACCGTCATCTTCGAATGCACCGTGCAAGCTGCCTATGTCTCCAAGGGGACATGTCGACGCAGCGTTCTCATCCCCCCTGTCAGATCCTGTAATAAATCGCCTCGTATGAAGTATTGGAAACCGTTGTAGGATTTCTTCCCCAACTATTTCCAGGTCTGTATGAACACCCTCCAGGAACCTCCCAGTCGCCTTTCCAAGAACCGTTTTCTCTCTTGCGCCCCTGCGGTCTGCATACGCGTGTTGCAGCCCCCTTCCCTCGCATTGATCGTCCGAGGGAACGAATAAGCCATGGAATGGATCGTTGACCCCACGGCCTGGTTGGGCCTGCTGACCTTGATCGTGCTGGAGCTGGTGCTCGGCATCGATAACCTTGTATTCATCGCCATCCTGGCCGACAAACTTCCGCCCGAACAGCGCGACCGTGCCCGTATCATCGGCCTGTCCCTGGCATTGCTGATGCGCCTTGGCCTCCTCGCCAGCATCTCCTGGATGGTGACGTTGACCAACCCGCTCTTCGAGGTCTTCGACAAGACATTCTCGGGCCGGGACTTGATCATGCTGTTCGGTGGTGTGTTCCTGTTGTTCAAGGCAACCATGGAGTTGCATGAGCGACTCGAGGGCCACGTGGCGCAGCGTTCCGGCAATGCCGCCTATGCGATGTTCTGGCCGATCGTTGCGCAGATTGTGGTACTGGACGCGGTCTTTTCCCTGGATGCGGTGATCACGGCCGTGGGTATGGTGGAGCACCTGTCGGTCATGATGATCGCGGTGATGTTCTCCATCGGTTTGATGATGATTGCGAGCAAGCCGCTGACAAAATTCGTCAACGGCCACCCTACCGTGATCATGCTGTGCCTGGGCTTCCTGATGATGATCGGCTTCAGCCTCACGGCTGAAGGCCTGGGTTTCCACATTCCAAAAGGCTACTTGTACGCCGCGATTGGTTTCTCGATCCTGATTGAACTGTTCAACCAACTGGCGCGCTCCCGTCGCAAGAAAAGCCTGCAAGGTCTACGGCCGATGCGTGAGCGTACCGCCCATGCGGTGTTGCGCCTGCTGGGCGGCCAAAAGCTGGGGGCCGATGAAGTCGGCGAGGAAATCGCCGACATGCTGGAAGGCGACGAACCGGAGCAGGTTTTCCATCGGCGCGAACGGGTTATGATCAGTGGCGTGCTGCAATTGGCCGAGCGCCCGATACGCAGCGTGATGACGCCTCGTGCGCAAATTGACCACCTCGACTTGGCCAATACAACGGAAGAAATCCGTACGGCGCTGATGCACTCATCCTACTCACGCTTGCCGTTGATTCGGGAAGGACGCGTGGATGAGCCGCTAGGCTTTGTCCATAAGAAAGAACTGCTCAAGGAAATACTGGCGGGCAATCAGCCGAATCTGGAAGTCATGGCGCGCAAAGCCATCAACCTGCTCGACAGCTTCACGATACTCAATGCACTGGAGCAAATGCGTAAGGAGTCGACCCACATCGCGTTCGTGGTGAACGAGTTCGGTGACTTCGTCGGCCTCCTCACCATGACTGACATCCTGGAATCCATTGCCGGTGAACTGCCGGATGCCAGTGAAATCGAAGGCCCGAATATTATCGCTCAGGATGGAGGTTTCCTCGTCAGCGGTGCCCTGAACCTCAGTCAGGTCCGCGAGCACATTGGCTTCCAGGCGAAAGCGACAGAGAATTACCAGACGCTTGCCGGGTTGGTGATGAGCCTGCTGGATCGTTTGCCGATCATTGGCGACACGCTCAGTTGCCAAGGGTGGAGCATGACCGTGATGGAGGTTGAAGAGCGTCGGGTGACCAGGGTGCTGTTGCGTCAGGAATAAGCGTGAGTGGTATCTAACGATTGAAAGGAGTCGTGACGGTGAGTGTCGATATCGATTGCGTAGTCGTGGGTGCGGGTGTCGTCGGTCTTGCCGTCGCACGCGAAATGGCCTTGGCAGGTCACGAAGTACTGGTGATTGAAGCTGGAGCAGCAATCGGTATTGGCACAAGCTCGCGTAACTCGGAGGTCATCCACGCGGGGATCTATTATCCTCCCGGGAGCTTGAAAGCCCGACTGAGCGTCGAGGGCAGACATGCTCTCTATGCATATTGCGATAGCCACGGGGTCAGGACGCGTAAAACCGGAAAGCTGATCGTCGCCAACACTGAGGCGCAAGTAGCTCAGCTTCAGTTATTGCTCAAGCGAGGGCATGAAAACGGTGTGGATGACCTGCGTCTGCTTGATCGTAATCAGGCCACGGCGCTGGAACCTGCGCTTGAGTGTATCGCTGCGTTGCATTCACCTTCGACCGGTATCGTCGACTCCCATGGGCTGATGTTGGCGTTGCAAGGGAACGCCGAGGCGGCCGGCACCAGCATCGCGCTCCATGCCCCACTGCTCCGTGCAAGGGTGACAGCCGACGGATTTCTCCTTAACGTCGGAGGAGAATCCCCCATGGAGCTTTCATGCCGCCGGCTAATCAATGCAGCGGGCCTTCATGCCCCTGCGGTGGCCCGGTGCATAGATGGATTGTCGTCGGACGCGGTGCCGCGTGACTATTTGTGCAAAGGCAGTTACTTCAGCGTATCCGGACGTGTGCCCTTCACGCATCTGATCTACCCGGCGCCCGAAGCCGACGGTCTCGGGGTGCACATGACCATCGATCTAGGTGGACAGGCTCGCTTTGGTCCTGACACCGAATGGGTCGAAACCGAGGATTACCAAGTCAATCCGGCTCGCGCAGACGGGTTCTACTCAGCCATTCGCAGCTACTGGCCCGACTTGCCGGACGGTAGCCTGCAACCGGACTACAGCGGGATTCGTCCGAAGATCTCGGCGCCTGGCGCGCCTGCCCGCGATTTTATGATCAGCAGTCAGCGCGAGCATGGCGTCCCGGGGCTGATCAATTTGTTCGGCATAGAGTCCCCCGGCCTTACGTCATGCCTGGCCATTGCCAAGCACGCACGCGAGCTGATTGAGCGTTAGCTGTTCGATCCCTGACCAGGTTTGCTCCACTCCTCCACCATCGCCTCATAAGCCTCTTGGCAAGCGAACTCCGCCGAGACCTTCGCGTCGGCAAAAACCTGATCGCCTGCTGGCGTGAGGCAGGCGTAACCTACCCGCGCATCCCGTGGGTCACTTTGGCGAGACACCAACCCTATTTTTTCAAGCGGCAGCAGGGATTTGGTGACCGCCGATGCTGTCAGCCCCATGCTGTCAGCCAGGTCCGCTCGCCGCAGCCGAGCATTGTGCGCATGTTTCAAGTGGTACAGGATCATGAAGTCACCGAAGCTCAGGCCATGGACGGCAGAGAGCTTGGCATCAACCCGCCGCGCTGCGGAGGTGTATGCCCGGGAGAAGCGAATACAGCGGTCAAGCGTCGAGCCGTTCGCGGCAGGTGCAGTAGATTCGTTGTCAGACATTGCAACATTGCTCCAATTCTTGTGGAGAAGGATGTTCAAATCGGGACTCCATAAAATCAAACATGGGCCCCGTTACCTCAGAAGCGTAGTTCTCGCCTTTATCGATATTCCTTCGCATGACCCGCTCACGCCGCAGTTGGGCTCCGCGTCGACTTAGCTGCCTGGAGAACGTCGATTTCCCTGCCCCCAAAGGGCCTAAAACCATATGGACTAATTGCATGCTACCTACTTTCTAGATACTTGAATGTTACAGTATCAAGAAATAGAGCTGACGTAACCCGCATCGGATGAACGGCGAAGCCGTCCGAACCACGAAATGGGGCCAGCCAATTGCCCTTCACCTAACCGGCGATCTTTTTTCGAACCATCTTCATCAGGTTCTCACCGACGCCCTCGATGCTTTTGTTCTGCGAAACGACCTGAGCCCCCTCCATCAGGTAAATGAGTTCCATCGCCGCTTCGTTCGGCTCGGGCAAATCAGCCTTGACACAGAGATCCACCAGCCGGAGGAACTGACGTTTCTTATGTTCTTCGATGAGGCGGCGGGCAGGACTTTCTGGCTCAGGTATTTCCGCCAGTGAATTGGTAAACGGACAGCCCCTATAAGACGCCACCGAAAGATCGTGCGCGATGAACGTGGCAAACCCGAGAATCTGCGCCTTGGGATCGCCGACGTACTGTGTCGAAAGCGCTTCAAAAACCTCGGAATATTTATCGACGAGCAGCCGCAGCCACTCAAGCACCAGAGCGTCTTTCGAATCGAAATGCCGGTAGACGGTCATCTTGGTTGACTTGGCCTTTGCCGCGATGGCGTCCACCGTCACTCGACTGATGCCTTCATTGAAAAATAGCTCTTCGGCTGCATCGAGAATCCTTTCTCGGGGGGCTAACTGTGGAATTCGTTCGGGCCGCATGGTGCTCTCCGCTTGACATCGATACTAAACGGTATCTTACTATACCAATAGGTATCGTACGATACCGACAAGTAATCATACCGCTTTGCCAGGTAAATGGCTCGGAGAACGCGATGAGAACCGCTGAATACGCCGAATACGATGCACTGGGTCTCGCTGAGCTGATCGCCAGCGGTCAAGTCACCCAAGCCGAAGTCAATTCTGCGGCACTGTCCGCTATTGAGCAGCTCAATCCAAAGATCAATGCGGTGGTTGAGGTTTGGGAGAATGAACCTCAGGCAGCTACCGGGCCGTTCATGGGCGTACCCTTTCTGGTCAAGGACTTGGGTCTTACCGCCAAAGGGCACTTGAATGAACTGGGCAGTCGCTTGGCTGCCGGGTGCATCGCCGAGGAGGACTCGAACCTGATGACCCGCTTGCGGCAGGCAGGTTTGGTTACCATTGGCAGAACCACCACGCCCGAGTTGGCTGCCAGTACAACCACTGAGTCGGTATTTTCGGGGCCGACACGCAACCCATGGGATCTAAGCCGCAGCGCTGGCGGATCAAGTGGTGGCTCGGCCGCTGCGGTGGCCGCTGGCCTGGTACCTGCGGCGCATGCCACCGATGGCGGTGGTTCTATCCGCGTCCCTTCGGCCTCTACCGGATTATTTGGGCTTAAGTCCAGTCGGGGCAGAGTTTCAATGGGACCGGCGGTGGACGAGGTTTGGGCTGGGCTTGCAGTGCATGGTGTGATCAGTCGAACCGTGCGCGACAGTGCCGCTTTGCTGGATGCAATCGAGGGGGTAGCCGTCGGTGATCCTTTTGAGATTGCCAAGCCACAGCGTTCCTATTTAGCGGAAACGACTCGCGAGCCCGGATCACTACGGATTGGCCTTCTCCTGCATCCATTGAACGCCACTCGCTCCGTCGCACCGGTCGCAGAAGCGACCCGCGATGTTGCTCTCCAGCTCCAAGGCCTGGGTCATTGTGTGGAAGAAGTCTGTTTGGACATTGGTCTGAGTTGGGACAACTTTGTCGAAATGAATGCGCGGTTCTGGTCAGCCAATACCGCTGCCTGGCTCAACGCCATCGCGGCAGGAACTGGCCGCCCCATTGCCGCCAGCACTCTTGAGCCCGCCACTCTTTCGCTGCATCAGATGGGCAGTCAACTTACTGCCATTGATTTGCTTGAGGCCATGCATTTCAGAAATCTCGTGACCCGCAGCATGGGGCACTTCTTCTGCAAGTATGACGTCCTGTTGAGTCCGACGTTGCCAGCGCTGCCCCCTGCAATAGGCACCTATAACGAGGGTCAGCAGCACCTGGATGGCAGGGGCTGGATGGATCGCGTATTCACCCACTCCCCCTTCACCGCGTTAGCGAATGTGACTGGATCTCCGTCCATGTCCATGCCATTGGCGTTTGATCCAGAAAGTGGTCTGCCTATAGGCATGCAGTTCTCAGGGGGCTTTGGTCGAGAGGACGTGCTGTTGCGTCTGGCAGGTCAGCTAGAGCGTGCTTTGCCTTGGACAGCACGCAAACCTGAGGTTTGGGCCGGAAAGCTGTAGCCCGGTGGGTACCTCCCCGCAGTCGGATGCAGTTAAACTGCGCGCCCTCTAATGTCACCTCCAGGAAGGATTCGATGACGTTTCGCCTATTGGGAACTGCTGCGGCCCTACTGCTGCTCTCCGCTTGCTCTAACTATCAGTACAGATCTTTTGCCGGCAATTTAGAGGATCCGACCCTTCGGGTCCTGGACTTGTCCGACGGAGTGGCCGATGCCCCGGTTATCTACTTCGAGACGATGCAGTATCGGGACCTCGGTGTGCCGTTCCATCGCCTGCTCCTGGCAACCCGGGTTGATGGCCAATCCTTACCTTATGCCGGTAAGCATTCAATCCTGGAGTACTTCGGTTACCAAGCCATTCGGCTGACGCCAGGCACGCACTCTTTGGAATGGTGTTGGGTCTCGATGAATAAACTGGGTACCGGTGGAGGCAAATGCGGCTTCAGTGCCCCGGACATCCGTTTGGAAGCTGGCAAGCGCTACCTGGCCACGTGGTCAGCGTCGACATCGATGATCGGTGTCTCTGGGAGCGAGCAAATGCAGATTAAGGTGAACTCCTACGTGCTTGACAGAGATACCAAGAAGCAGGTCTACCCCTGATAGCAGAATCTTGACCAGCCCGGTTGGTCGCCGTATGGATTCACAGCCTGCGGCTACGCCAAGCGAAGGCACACCGGGCATAGCCATTGAGTCAAGACCGTCAGGCCGTCACCTCAGGCGGCCTGACTTTCGAGACCCGTGTCTTTTTGAGAAGCCACCGAGGAAACGGTCAGCACACGGGATTGCCTAGTTGATTACGCCTGCAGCCTGCGTAACTCACCGCCCTCCTCCTGCAGACGCTCCAGATACGCGGCGGCGTCCAACAGTTGATAAGGGAAATAAAGCCCTGGCGGAGTCGGTGGCTGGCCGTCCAAGCCGAGCAGCCGTTCCAGAGTCATTGCGACGCTGAGGCCGGTCAAAGGTGCAGCGCCTGCCGGGTGGATGACCGCATGACGTGTATGCAGCGGCTCGCCCTTGAGGCCCTCGCCAACGAGTTCGATGATGATCTCGGTAGACATCGGCCTGCCTTGGCGTCGGCTTGAGCTCACCGCGGTGGCCAGGTTGAACTGGACATTCGGCGCGCCCGTCGCCGTCGCCAGGCCGACGACATCAATGGACGAGAAGCCGGAAGCCTCGATTTCCGTACCATCCACCGCATGGAAGCTTGCCTTGGACGCCTCCCCTTCGCGCCAGACGAAGACACCGTCGCGCCGTGTCAGCGCGGCAGGCAGCATTTTGTTCAGGTGTTCAAAATCGCTGGCGACGGTCGGGCCGCCCGTGTCCTGCTCATCGACCAGTGCGTTGATACGGATGTCGTGAACCCGGCCGAATGCCTGGGCAATGCTCAGCGTCGACACTGTCGTCGCGCCTACCAGCCATTCGTAACCGAGGACAATGGGCGAGGCGTCAGGCCTGTGCATGTACGTCGCAATTTCCGGCGCGATCTCGAAAACGCCGGAGGAAATGCTGAGGTGCGGCACGCCGCGCTTTTGCGCAAAACGCAATCCGGCAAGGGCGTGGTCCATATAAAAGACCACGACGCCGCTGACCGGGCGATCGCCGAGGCCCAGGTCATCTGCGGCGGAGTCAATCAACACGCCCCGCGCCCCGCCCATGTGCTCGGCGGCGCGCTGAGCCTTGGCAAGGTCGCGACCACCGATCAACAGCGGTACGTCGGGATGAGCGGCGCGCAGCGCCCGGGCGGTGTGATGGCCAATGGCGCCAGAACCACCCATTAGCAAGATAGGATCAAGTGACATGGTGTGTTCTCCTTGTCTCTGGTTTAAACCTAATTTCAGTAGGTAAGCTAACACACCATCACATACTTGAACCTACCATTGGTAGGTTTTTATCGGCCAGGAACGAAAACGTGCAGAAAAACACTGAGCACAGCCCCATCAGTTCCCCTCCCCGCCGGCTTGCCAAAGCCGAACGGCGGCGACAGTTGCTGGATACCGCGTTATTGATCGTGCGCGAGGAAGACGCGGATCGCTTGACCTTGGGGCATCTGGCCGTTCGCGCCGGCGTGTCCAAACCGGTGGTCTACGATCATTTCGGTACCCGTTCGGGTCTGTTGATCGAGCTCTACAAGTGGATCGATACCGAGCGGGTCAGCGCTTTCCGTGACGCCATGTCCAAGACTGCCCGGAGCCTGGAGGAGACGGCCCTGGTCCTTGCCAGCGCCTACATTCATTGCGCTGCCGATAACACCGATGAATTCCATGCCGTGGGCGCAGCCCTGGCAGGCAGCGAAGAGAAGGCGGCGGTATTCCAGGAGCTCTTGGATAACTGTGTGCAGATGTTCATGTCTGTGCTCGAACCTCACACGACGTGGCCAGCGGACGAACTTGAGCGATGCTGCATTGGCCTGGTTGGCGCGGGAGAAGCCCTGTCCGGCGCGTTGGTACGGGGGCGCCATGGCGAGGACGAGGTCATTGAAACATTCGCTTTACTGATTCGCAGCGTCGTAAGGCCGGCTGCGGCGCAGCGTTAGGCACTGGGCATGCTGGTGTTTTCGCCAGGCTCGGTGGATTCATCGCGAGAGACGACTGTTGCTATCAGATAGGCCCGGACTGTAACTGACGCCCTCCTCGCCCTTCGCTTACTGTCGTGGCTCATCCCACGGAGCGATCCCCATGCCGGATACCGCCAATCTCTACCTGTTCGTGGTTGCTGTCGTGCTTCTGCTGATCGTTCCGGGGCCCAACATGGCCTTCGTCACCAGCCACGCGTTGGCCCACGGCTGGCGTGCCGGTGTCGCGGCCGCCCTCGGCATTTCCTTTTCGGACGTGCTGATGACGTTGATGGTCAGTGCTGGCATTGGCGCGCTGGTGATGAGCTGGGCGCCAGCGTTCGACGTGCTGCGCCTGGCCGGGGCCGGGTATCTGCTGTGGCTGGCCTGGCAAGCACTGAGAACGCCGGCCGCGACGCAGGATAGCCAGCTCCAGGCGGCTTCGCTGTGGAAAATCTTCTGCCGAGGCGCCCTCAACAGCCTCTTGAATCCTAAGGCGCTGCTGTTCTTCATGGTGTTCCTGCCGCAGTTCGTCAACGTCAAGGCCGGCGGCGTGAGCCTGCAGTTGATCTTCCTCGGAGCGTTGCTGGCACTGATTGCCCTCGTCTTCCATACCCTGCTGGGTGTTTGCGCCGCGCAGCTCAGGGCGAAACTGGCAAGCGGCGGGATTTCAAGGCGCCTGGGCACATATGGTTTTGCCGGGGTCATGGCAGCGCTGGCGGCACGCCTGTTGTTTCTTGATCGGCCGCTGTGACCTGGGCCAACGATTGTCCTATGCTGACCCCATTCACTGCGGAGCTGGATACATGTCGACCTCCGAAACCACCCTCCTCCAAAGCTGGCACCACAACGCCCAAGCCTGGATCGAAGCCATCCGCACCGGTGCCATTGAAAGTCGTCAAACGGTCACCGACCAGGCCATGCTGCTCGCGGTACTGAGCCGTCAGCCCGAGCGCGCGCTGGATCTGGGCTGCGGCGAAGGTTGGTTGTTGCGAGCGCTGGCTGAACGGGGCATCGAAGCAGTGGGTGTGGATGGCGACGCGACGCTGGTCGATGCGGCTCGGACGTCAGGTTCCTCGCCGGTGCATCTGGCCAGCTATGAAGCGCTGGTGGAGGCTAAGGTGGACGTCGGCAGCGGCTATGACCTGATCTGCGCCAACTTCGCCCTGTTGCATCAGGACATCATCCCGTTGTTCACCGCGATGAACGCCCTGCTCCGCCCGGGCGGCGCGTTAGTGATCCAGACGCTGCATCCCTGGACGGTGGCGGCGGGTAACTATCAGGACGGCTGGCGCGAAGAAACCTTCGATGGGTTCAAGGGCCAATGGCAACCCATGCCGTGGTACTTGCGCACCTTGTCCAGTTGGCTCAATGCCCTGGACATGGCGGGGTTTCGACTGGTGGGCCTGCAGGAACCGCAGCACCCACAAAGTCCGGTGCCGCAGTCATTGCTTTTGGTGGCCGAGCAATCCCCGTCATGGCGTTAACGACTCGACGGTAAAACACCCCGACCGATATATCCTGCGCGCCTGCATGCCGCGCTTTTGCAGGGTTTTCCTGACGGTTCTGAGGAACATGCCGTGGGAGACAATGATTGTGATCTTCCCTGGCTCATCGCAGCTGTTGTAAAGCTCATCGGCCACACCAAGCGCCCGTTGGTGTTCGGCTTTTCGGGTCGCGGCCCCCAGTGAAATCCCCAGCAACCACAGAATCCTGTGCAACGCGAACCAATGCCTCAAGCCCATCCTGAGGACGGGAATACTGCTTAAGCGCAGGTCATACTCGCGTAATCGAGCATCCTGTCGGATACGCGCCACGTCGAACAACCTACATGCCGTCGCGTAGGCTCTATTGACGGGCGAGGACAGGATGTTGGCTTCGCTCGCCAGGAGCACTTGAGACACGTCCGGCTGGCTCAGGAATGCTGCAATTTCAGCCTCATCAATAGAGGAGGTCTGGTTGTATTCATCCAGCAGAAGCTTGGCCGAACGGGCATTGCAGGGCTGGTAGTCGATCAGCGGGGTGGCATGGCGTATCAGGTAAATCACAGCAACAGCTCCTTGTTTTCCCGGTAAATCCCTTTAGACGCGCACCTGTATACAGGCAACGACGCCATTCATCGAGTGCCATGCTGTGTTATTCAGAGGTAGTGACCCTGTGGCGAGGGAGCTTGCTCCCGCTCGGCGGCGCGGCGTCGAAGACGCGGTGGCCACTTCCTCGCCACAATTTGCCGGTGGGTTTCTTACCACAGCGCCATCGTGTAGCTGACGATCAATCGGTTCTCATCCAGATCGTTGCCAAAATTCGAGCGCACCGTCGCGTTGCGCCATTTCAAGCCCAGCCCCTTCAATGTGCCGTCTTGCACCACATAGGCAATGTCCGTGTTGCGCTCCCATTCCTTGCCTTCGCCCGCGGCGCTGCGCTGGACGTTGTCGCCTGTGATGTAGCGAGTCATGAAGGTCAACCCGGGTACGCCAATGGCCGCAAAGTTGTAGTCATAGCGCGCTTGCCAGGAGCGCTCGTCGACGTTGGCGAAGTCGCCGATCTGCACGAAGTTGACCAGGTACGGATCACTGCGACCGATGTAGGGGAACGGATCGTCGCCGCTCATGCGCTGGTAGCCCAGGCCCAAGGCATGGCCCGCCAGGCTGTAGGTGAACATGGCGCCGAAGGCCTGGTTGTCGAGTTCGCGAAAACTACCGTCTTCGGTACTGCGCGAATAACGCACGTCACTCTTGAATGACTGGCCTGCGCCCATGTCCAAGGTGTGGACGAACCCGAGGTAGTTTTGCTGATAAATGTCTTGCAACTGGCTGTAGCGGTATTGCGCCGTGAGGTTCGGCAGGAACTGATAGTCCGCCCCGGCGAACTGGAACCTGTCGCTGCTGCCGCCGATGCGGTTGGCGGTCATGTCCTGGTAGTCGGTGGAGTCGACAAAGTTGATCTGCGTGAGTTGCCCCGCGGTCAGTTTCAAGCGCTCGATTTCCTGCACGCTCAGTAACCCACCCTTGAACGTTCCCGGCAACAGGCGCGTGTCGTTGGAACTCACCGCCGGGTCCTTGATCTGCAACGTCCCCAGTTTCAAGGTGCTCTTGGACAGGCGCACCTTGGCGGTCAGGCCCAGTTCGCCATAACGGTCTTGGGAACCGCCCGACAAATCCGCTGGCAACAGATTGGTGCCGGCCGTGCCGCCCCCGGAATCCAACTTGAAACCAGCCATGCCCAAGGCATCGAGGCCGAACCCCACGGTCCCGGCGGTGTATCCCGACTCCAGCCGCAGCAGAAAGCCCTGGGCCCATTCCTCGGCCTTGTCCCGTGCCCCTTCCTGGCGAAAGTCGCGGTTGAAGTAGAAGTTGCGAGCCTCCAGGCTGCCCTTGCTGTCGGCGATGAAGTCAGCCTGGGCGCACGGCACGCCGATCAGGCTCAAGCCGAGCAAGGTGCCCGCCGAGGTGCAGGTCCATCGAGGGAATGTGGCGTGTTGCATGGCGCGCTCCTTTTTTGGGCGCGAGCGAACCCTCCAGGGGCTGTGCGCACGCCTCGTTATTGTTGTCATGGGGATGCCGGCGCAGTGGGGCTGCGTCGTGGAGCGGATTCTTTGCGGCGGATCCGCGCAGCGTCAAACGGGAAAAAAGCCGGATCGGACATAAGAAAAATTGATGCGCTCGATGGCCCGATCTGGAGTAACAATTGCAATCATAAGAACCACACGCCTCCCGAGAGCCTTCATGAACCTCAAATTCCTCGAAACCTTCGTCTGGGTCGCCCGGCTGCAAAGCTTCAGCCTCACCGCCGAGAAGATGTTCAGCACCCAGGCGGCGATCTCCAGCCGGATCGCCTCGCTGGAGGAGGAATTGGGCCTGCGCCTGTTCGTGCGCGATTCACGTGGGGTTTCGCTGACACCTGAAGGCCTCAAGGTGCTCGACTACGCCGAACAGATGCTCGACGTCCAACGGGCGTTGAAGCAGTCACTGGACACCAGCAGCCCGCAGCAAGGCCTGGTGCGCATCGGCGTGATGGACACGGTGATCCACACCTGGCTCAGCCCGTTGATGTCGATGCTGATGCAGGCCTTCCCCGCCGTGGAAATCGAAATCACCGCCGACGCCGCCCGCAACCTCTGTGAGCAATTGCAGAAAGGCTACCTGGACATCGTGTTCCAGACCGATCTGGTCCGCCACGAAAGCGTGCGCAACCTGGAATTGGGGCATTACCCCATGCACTGGATCGCCGCCAGCCAGTCGATCTATGCCCGGCCCTATGCGTCGCTGGTGGAGATGGCCAGTGAGCGCATCATCACCTTCGTCAAGCATTCGCGACCGCATCAGGACGTGCTCAACCTGCTGTACGCCCATGGCGTGAGTGCGCCGCGGGTCAGTTGCGTCAATTCGGTCTCAGCCATGACCCGGCTGATTCGCGACGGTTTCGGCATCGGCGCCTTGCCGGCCGCGCTGGTGGCCAAGCCCCTGGCCAGCGGCGAATTGATCCAGCTCGAACCCGGTACCGCCCTGCCCCAATTGGACGTTGTTGCGTCCTGGCGCGCTGGCGTCGGCCTGGAGTTGATCGAGAACATCGTCCAGATGAGTCGCCAGGTGGTCAGCCAGTACGCCGTCGATGTCGGGCCGCAGCGCATGGTGGCGGCCCCCGGTCTGAACAGCCAAGCGCCGCTCGAATAACTTTTAGTTGTCGCGGGGTACCAATATTCCTTGTTGGACGTCATCGCCGCGGTGTTCTCAAAGTAGCGAACGAACACTTGGAGAACCCGTGATGACGTCCTTCGAACAACTGCAGCAATGCACGCCTCTAGCCCTGCGCCAAAGCATCGCCGCCGGCCAGTACCAGGGCCATACCAGTGGCCTGGGCCAGGGTCGCGTGCAAGCCAATATCGTGATTTTGCCCGGCGATTGGGCCAATGAATTCCTGCGCTACTGCACCCTCAACCGCCAGGCCTGCCCGGTGCTGGACGTGACCGAGCCAGGGGATCCGTTCTTCCGCAACCTGGGCGCCGCCATCGATATCCGTCATGAAGTGCCTCAATACCGGGTCTATCGCCACGGCGAATTGAGCGAATCGCCGCTGGACATCGAACACCTGTGGCAGGACGACTTGGTGGCCTTCGCCCTCGGTTGCTCGTTCTCCTTCGAACAACCCTTGCTGGAGGCCGGCATCCGTTTGCGGCACATTGAGTTGGGGCGCAATGTGGCGATGTTCCAGACCAACATCGACACGCGCCCCACTGCCCGCCTGTCTGGCAAGATGGTGGTAACCATGCGGCCGATGAAAGCCGCCGCCGCCATCCAGGCGATCCAGATTACCGGGCGCATGCCCAATGTTCACGGCGCCCCGGTGCACATCGGCGATCCGTCACTGATCGGCATTCAATCCCTGGACGCGCCGGATTACGGTGATGCCGTGCCGGTTGAAGCGGACGAGATCCCGGTGTTCTGGGCCTGCGGGGTGACACCTCAATCGGTGGTCCAGGCCTCGCGTCCACCGCTGTGCATCACTCACGCCCCTGGCTGCATGCTGGTGACGGACTTATGGAACAGTGATTTGTAGGCCTCGGACGAGGCTGTTTTTCAACCTGAAGGGAGACACGATGAACACTGCTCAGCGCTCGATTCAACAGTACATCCGTGCCAAGGACAGCAACCGCCCGCACCTGCTGGACCAGGCCTTTATGCCGGCTGCTATTCTGGACATGGTCGTGCGCACCGGTTCCATCAGCTTTCCCGACCACCTTGAGGGCCGTACCGCCATTGGCGATGTGCTGGTCACTCGCTTCGGCCAGACCTTCGAAAACGTCTACACGTTCTGCCTGGCCGCCCCGCCACCAGCCAACGTGGAGGCGTTCCAGTGCCGATGGCTGGTGGCGATGTCAGACAAGAACAGCGGCGAGGCGCGGGTCGGTTGTGGCCTGTATGACTGGCAGTTCGATCAGCAGTCGCGACTGGTCGAGGGATTGACCATCACCATCGAACACATGAAGACCCTGCCGGCGACCGATCTGCCGATGGTCATGGCCTGGGCATCGAAGTTGGACTATCCATGGTGCCGGCCTGAAGCGGCCATCGATAATGTTCCGGATTTAGCCGAGTTGCGAGAAGTCGTCCTGTACATGGCTAATGCCGAGCAATGAAGAATATGAAACCTGCCTGGCCACTGTGCGAGGGGACCTCCCTGTGGGAGTAAAGCTTGCTCGCGATGCACGCACCTCGAGTTCCAGGAAGAGCGAGTTATCTTCATCGCGGGCAAGCCATGCTCCCACAGGTTGGGGATAGGCCCGTCGCCACTGTTTCCATGTTTCATGACTGTGCCAAGGGAACTCCGAAGTGAACATCAAGTTTCTCGAAACCTTCGTCTGGGTGGCCCGCCTGAAGAGCTTTCGCCTCACCGCGGAAAAGCTATTCACCACCCAGGCCTCCATTTCCAGCCGGATCGCCGCCCTGGAGGACGAAATGGGCGTGCGCTTGTTCGTGCGCGACTCCAAAGGGGTGTCGCTGACCTCCGAAGGCCAGCGCGTGCTGGAGTACGCCGAGCGCATCATGGACACCATGCAAAGCATGAAAGCCGTGATCAAGGACCCGCGCCAGGTGCGCGGCCGGATCCGCATTGGCGCGATGGATACGGTGATCCACACCTGGCTCAGCCCCTTGGTGACACGCCTGATGGAATGCTACCCGGCCCTGGAGATCGAACTGTCGGCCGATACCGCAAGCAACCTCTGCTCACAGCTGGAAAAAGGCTACCAGGACATCATTTTCCAGACCGACATCCTGCGCCTGGACAGCGTGCGCAACGCACTGCTGACCCGTTATCCGATGCACTGGGTGGTGCGCACCGGCTCCGCCTATGACCGACACTATGCGTCACTGGAAGACCTGTCCCAGGAACGCATCGTGACGTTCTCGCGCAACTCGCGGCCCCACCAGGACATCCTCAACCTGCTGCACTCGGCCAACATCGTCTCGCCGCGCATCAACTGCGTGAACTCAGCTTCGGCCATCACCCGCCTGGTTCGCGACGGTTTTGGCATCGGCGCCATGCCCGCGGCGCTGGTGGTCGGCGAGCTGGCCCAAGGCACATTGACCTTGGTGGACGGCGTGCCGCTGCCATCGGTCATGGACATCGTCGCCAGTTGGCGGACCGGCGCCGGAATGGAGCGGGTGGAAGACATTGTCAGCCTGACTCGGGAAGTGGTGGGCGAGTTCGTCGCGCAATTGCCGGCAGCGTACCGATTGACGGCGCAAGACTTCAGCGGACTGTAAGTGAACTGCAATATCCCCGACTTATTCTGAACCAAGCGCACTGCGGCGAACGCTGGTTGTGCATGTCGCTTACTCGGAATGATCCAGGGAATCCGCCATGAAGATCAGTGTATTCGGAAGTGGTTACGTAGGTTTGGTGCAAGCCGCCGTGTTGGCCGAGGTAGGCCATGACGTGGTGTGCATGGACATCGACGAACGCAAGGTCGACAGCCTTCGGCAAGGCCAGGTGAGCATTTTCGAGCCCGGCCTGGCCACGCTGGTGCGTGAAGGCCTGGAGGCCGGACGCTTGCACTTCACCTGTGACGAACAGCTTGCCGTGCAACACGGCCAGGTGTTGTTTATCGCGGTGGGCACGCCTTCCCGGGACGATGGCAGTGCCGACCTGAGCCAGGTCCTGGCCGTTGGCGAGGCCGTCGCCCGTTATCGCGAGCAACCGCTCATCGTGGTGGAGAAGTCCACCGTGCCGGTGGGCACCGGTGACGTTCTGCGGGCGCACATCGACAAATGCCTGCTCAAGGCCAGTCGTTTGCTGCAGTTCGATATCGTTTCCAACCCCGAATTCCTCAAGGAAGGCTCGGCGGTCGCCGATTGCCGTCGTCCGGATCGCATCGTGATCGGCTGCGAACGTGATGAAGTGCGCGAAACCATGCGCGACCTGTACGCACCGTTCAACCGCAACCACGACCGGGTCCTGTTCATGGACCTGCGCAGCGCCGAGCTGACCAAATACGCCGCCAACGGCATGCTGGCGACCAAGATCAGCTTCATCAACCAGATCGCCGAACTGGCCGAACACCTGGGGGCTGACATCGAATCCGTGCGCTTGGGCATCGGTGCCGACTCGCGCATTGGCTACCACTTCATTTACCCGGGCTGCGGCTACGGCGGCTCGTGCTTTCCCAAAGACATGCGCGCGCTGATCCACACTGCCGAGCAGGCCCACTGCTCCAGCGACCTGCTGCAAGCGGTGGAAGCCATCAACGGTCGGCAGAAACACAAACTGTTCGAGCGGATCAAGGCGTTCTACCAGGGCGATCTGCGCGGCAAGACCTTCGCGTTGTGGGGCCTGGCCTTCAAGCCCAACACCGACGACATGCGCGATGCGCCGAGTCGCACCCTGTTGGAGTCGCTCTGGGCCGCGGGGGCCAGTGTCCGTGCGTTTGACCCGGAGGCGATGCAGCAGACGCAACTGCTCTATCCCGACGAGACCCGACTCATGCTGATGGGCACGCCAGAGTCGGTGTTGCCGGGGGCCGACGCACTGGTTATCTGCACAGAATGGCAGCCCTTCAAGGCGCCGGACTTCGACTTGATCCGGCAGCGGCTCAAGGCCCCGGTGATTTTCGACGGTCGCAACCTGTTCGACCCGGAACGCATGGCCGACAAGGGCTTCACCTATTTCCCGATGGGTCGCGGCCAGTCACGCAACCTGCCCATTGCCCAGCAAACGTGGTTTCCTGCCTCAAGAAGCGCTTGAGCCCGAGCCTTACCTCAAAATTAATGCACTCAACCAGCATTAATATGAATTTGTAAGCGGAGGTTGTGAGCGGCACACTGTGTACCGTTCCTCCCCCAACTGTTGGAACACTTAAAGGGCTTTCTGGGACTTTCCCGTAAGCCCCTTTTTTTGTTCGTTTTTTGGATTCTCGCTTAATGCTTTCTCGCTGGTTCCCCGCCGCTATCAATACCCGTCCCACCGAATGGAGCCGCGCCGCCATCGGCATGGCGTTGGGGACGATGTTCAGTGTCTGGCTATGTGGCCAGGTCTTTGGTCTTGAGGTAGCGCAGCACCTGATCGGCCCCCTCGGCGCCTCGGCCGTACTGTTGTTTGCCGTGTCCTCGGGCGCCCTCGCCCAGCCCTGGTCGATTGTCGGCGGTTACCTGTGTGCGTCGGTCGTGGCGCTGTTGGTGGCTCATGTATTGGACCGAACCCTGGGCAGCGCCTGCCTGGCGGCCGGCATGGCACTGGTGTTGATGTGCTGGCTGCGTTGCCTGCACCCGCCGGCAGGCGCCCTGGCGGCGACTTTGGTGCTGGCGGACTCGGCCATCATTGCCCTGGACTGGCAGGCCGTCGGCGCGGCCATGCTGGCGGGCTTCGGGCTGCTCGCCTTTGCGCTGGCCTACAACAACCTGACGCGGGTGCGCTATCCCAAGCGCGCCAGCGAGCCGGTGGCCGTCATACCGGCCGACCACCCTCCCGTCGACCGGCAGGCCATCACCGCAGAAGACCTGAAACTGGCTTTGGCGGAAATGGAAGCCTTCTTCGACGTCACCCCGGAAGATCTCGAACAATTGATCCACGTCAGCGAACGAAATGCCAAGCGCCGCAGCATCACGGAGGTTCTTTCACGTCGCGGTTGAGCCTGTGGCTGCTATAAATATGCAGACAGGACCTGCACGTATCCCGGTTGTGCAAGGCAAATTTGCACTGGTACGATCCTGCATGGGTACGCGCGACACAATTCATAAAAAACAATAAAAGCAGGGAGTTAGCGATGACAGCTCAGGTTTCATCCCAAGCTGCGGAAACCATCGAATCCGTGACCCATGAGGTGCTGGTCGACGTTCGCAATCACATTGGCCATTTGACCCTGAACCGCCCCGCCGGCCTCAATGCCCTCACCCTGGGCATGGTGCGCAGCTTGCAGCAACAACTCGATACTTGGGCACTCGACCCACACATTCACGCCGTGGTACTGCGTGGCGCGGGCGACAAGGCCTTCTGCGCCGGCGGTGACATCCGCTCGCTGTACGACAGCTATAAGCAGGGTGACACCCTGCACGAAGATTTCTTCGTCGAGGAATACGCCCTCGACCTGACGATCCACCACTACCGCAAACCGATTCTCGCCTTGATGGACGGCTTCGTGCTGGGCGGCGGCATGGGCTTGGTGCAAGGCGCCGACCTGCGGGTCGTGACCGAACGCAGTCGCCTGGGCATGCCGGAAGTGGCCATCGGTTATTTCCCGGACGTGGGCGGTAGCTATTTCCTGCCGCGCATTCCCGGTGAGCTGGGGATCTACCTGGGTGTCAGCGGCGTACAGATCCGGGCCGCCGACGCGTTGTATTGCGGGCTCGCCGACTGGTACCTCGACAGCCACAAACTTCAGCAACTCAACGAACGTCTCGATCGGCTCGAGTGGCACGACATGCCGCTCAAGGACCTGCAAAACCTGCTGGCCAAACTCGGCCAGCAACAGCTCCCTGCGCCCCCTCTGGCCGACTTACGGCCGGCCATTGACCATTTCTTTGCCCTGCCCGATTTACCGAGCATGGTCGAGCAGTTGCGCCAGGTCACCGTCGCCAACAGCCATGAATGGGCGCTGAAGACCGCCGACGTGCTGGACAGCCGCTCGCCCCTGGCCATGGCCGTGACCCTGGAAATGCTGCGGCGCGGCCGGCATTTGAGCCTGGAAGACTGTTTTGCTCTGGAACTGCACTTGGACCGGCAATGGTTCGAACGCGGTGACCTGATCGAAGGCGTGCGCGCCTTGCTGATCGACAAAGACAAGAGCCCGCGCTGGAACCCGCCGACCCTGGAGGCGCTGGACGCCGACCATGTGACGAGTTTCTTCGACGGCTTCGACGACCACGGGAACTGAGCCATGCACGACCTCGAACTGACCGAAGAACAAGTGATGATCCGCGACATGGCCCGGGACTTCGCCCGTGGTGAAATCGCCCCCCATGCCCAGGCGTGGGAAAAAGCCGGCTGGATTGACGACGGCCTGGTGGCGAAGATGGGCGAACTGGGCCTGTTGGGGATGGTGGTGCCGGAAGAATGGGGCGGTACCTACGTCGATTATGTGGCCTATGCCCTGGCCGTGGAGGAGATCTCCGCCGGCGACGGTGCCACCGGGGCGCTGATGAGCATCCACAACTCGGTGGGTTGCGGGCCAGTCCTGAATTTCGGCACCGATGAACAAAAACAGACGTGGCTGGCCGAGCTCGCCAGTGGACAGGCCATTGGCTGCTTCTGCCTGACCGAGCCCCAGGCTGGCTCCGAGGCCCACAACCTGCGCACCCGGGCCGAACTGCGCGATGGCCAGTGGGTGATCAATGGCGCCAAGCAGTTCGTCAGTAACGGCAAACGGGCGAAACTGGCAATCGTGTTTGCCGTGACCGACCCGGAGCTGGGCAAGAAAGGCATTTCGGCGTTCCTGGTGCCTACCGATACGCCGGGGTTCATCGTCGATCGCACTGAACACAAAATGGGCATTCGCGCCTCGGACACCTGTGCGGTCACCTTGAGCAACTGCACAGTTCCCGAGGCCAACCTGCTAGGGGCTCGCGGCAAAGGCCTGGCGATTGCGCTCTCCAACCTGGAAGGCGGCCGCATCGGCATCGCGGCGCAAGCCTTGGGCATTGCCCGCGCAGCGTTTGAAGCGGCGCTGGCCTACGCCCGTGATCGCGTCCAGTTCGACAAGCCGATCATCGAGCACCAGAGCATCGCCAACCTGCTGGCCGACATGCACACCCGCATCAACGCCACCCGCCTGCTCATCCTCCACGCCGCCCGCCTGCGCAGCGCCGGCAAGCCGTGCTTGTCGGAAGCCTCCCAGGCCAAGCTGTTCGCCTCGGAAATGGCCGAGAAAGTCTGCTCCTCGGCCATACAGATTCACGGTGGCTACGGATACCTCGAGGATTATCCGGTAGAGCGCTACTACCGGGATGCGCGGATCACCCAGATCTATGAAGGATCGAGCGAGATACAGCGGATGGTCATCGCCCGGGAGTTAAAAAACTACCTGGTGTGATGGCTGGGAAAGCATCGCGAGCAAGCTCGCTCCCACAGGTTTGGTGGTGTATGCAGATGCTGAATACACTCCAGATCCCATGTGGGAGCGGGCTTGCTCGCGAAAGCGGTGGGTCCGTCACTGAGATGCTGGATGTATCGGCCTCTTCGCGAGCAAGCCCGCTCCCACAGGGTCCAGTGATGTACATAAAAATTGCCTACACCGCAGATCCACTGTGGGAGCGAGCTCGCTCGCGATGGCGTCAGTGAGTACGCCGCATTACTTGTCCTGAAACTCCGCCGCCCGCTTGGCCACGAACGCCGCCATGCCTTCCTTCTGATCCTGCGTCGCGAACGCCGCGTGGAATACCCGGCGCTCGAAACGTACGCCTTCAGACAGGCTGACCTCAAAGGCGCGGTTGACGCTTTCCTTGACCATCATGCTGATGGGCACCGACTTGGAGGCGATCAGCGCTGCGGTTTTCAGCGCATCGTCCAGCAGTTCATCAGCCGGCACGATCCGCGCGACGATGCCGCAACGCTCGGCTTCCACCGCGTCGATAAAGCGCCCGGTCAGGCACATTTCCATGGCCTTGGCCTTGCCCACCGCCCGGGTCAGGCGCTGGGTGCCGCCCATGCCCGGCAACACGCCGAGGTTGATTTCCGGCTGGCCGAACTTGGCATTGTCACCGGCCAGGATGAAATCGCACATCAACGCCAGCTCACAACCACCGCCCAAGGCAAAACCATTCACCGCCGCGATGATCGGCTTTCGGCGGTTGGCCACGCGGTCGCTGTCGCTGAACAGGTCGTCCAGGTAGATCTGCGGGTAAGTCAGCTCAGCCATTTCCTTGATGTCGGCACCGGCTGCGAAGGCTTTTTTCGAGCCCGTCAGCACGATGCAGCCAATCTTCGGATCCGCCTCCAGGCTATCCAACGCCTGGTTCAGTTCGCTGACGATCTGCGCATTCAAGGCGTTCAACGCCTGGGGACGGTTGAGGGTGATCAGGCCGACGCGGTCCTTGATCTCCAATAAAATCGTTTCGTAGCTCATGCAGGACTCCTGTTCAAAGATTGCGCGAAATGACCATGCGCTGAATGTCGCTGGTGCCTTCGTAGATCTGACAGACCCGCACGTCGCGATAAATGCGCTCCAGCGGGAAGTCGTTGAGGTAACCGTAACCGCCCAGAGTCTGCAACGCCATGGAGCAGACCTTTTCGGCCATTTCCGAGGCGAACAGCTTGGCCATGGACGCCTCCACCAAAGCCGGCTGGCCACTGTCCCGCAGGGCGGCGGCGTGGTGCACCATTTGCCGGGCTACAGCGATCTGGGTCGCCATATCGGCCAGACGGAACGCCACGGCCTGGTGCTCGATGATCGGCTTGCCGAAACTGGAGCGCTCCCGGGCATAGTCACGGGCCGCCTCGAACGCAGCGCGGGCCATGCCCACCGCTTGCGCCGCGATGCCCACCCGGCCGCCTTCCAGGTTCGCCAGGGCGATCTTGTAGCCCTCACCCTCCTCCCCCAGGCGATTCGCCAGCGGCACCTTCACCTCCTCAAAGAGGATCTGGCACGTGTCGGACGCGTGCTGGCCGAGTTTGTCTTCGACCCGCGCCACGCTGTAGCCCGGCGAATCGGTCGGCACGATGAACGCACTGATGCCACGCTTGCCGGCGCTCGGATCGGTCACCGCGAACACAATCACCACCCCGGCGTTCTGCCCGGAGGTGATGAACTGCTTACAACCGTTGAGCACGTAATGATCGCCCTCCAAGCGCGCCCGCGTCTTGAGGCTGCTGGCGTCCGAACCGGCTTGGGGCTCGGTCAGAGCGAAAGCGCCAAGCATCGCGCCGCTGGCCAGAGGCGTGAGGAATTTCGTTTTCTGCTCATCGTTGCCGAACTTGAGGATCGGCACGCAACCCACCGAGTTGTGCACGCTCATGATGGTCGAGCAGGCGCCGTCGCCGGCGGCGATTTCCTCCAGGGTCATGGCGTAGGCCAGGTAACCGGTGTCACAACCGCCCCACTGCTCCGGCACCAACATGCCGAAAAAGCCCAGTTCGGCCATTTCAGCGATGGCTTCTCGGGGGAAACGGTGCTCACGGTCCCATTCGGCGGCGAACGGTTTCAGGCGTTCCTGGGCGAACTGCCGGGCCATGTCGCGGATTTGGGTCTGTTCTTCAGTCGGGAGCATGGGGGTTCCTTAATACAGGCATTCGACGGCCATGGCCGTGGCTTCGCCGCCGCCGATGCAGATCGCCGCGACGCCGCGCTTCAAGCCTTTCTGGCGCAGGGCCGACAACAATGTCACCAGGATCCGCGCGCCAGACGCGCCAATCGGATGGCCCAGCGCGCAGGCGCCGCCGTGGACGTTGACCTTGTCATGGGCGATTTCCAACTTGTCCATGGTCACCAAACCCACCACGGCAAAGGCTTCGTTGACTTCGAACAAGTCGACTTGATCCAACGACCAACCGGTCTTTTGCATCAGTTTCTTCACGGCACCAATCGGCGCGGTGGGAAACAGGCTCGGGGTATCGGCAAACGCCGCGTGACCGTGAATCACCGCCAAAGGCTTGAGGCCGCGCTGGACCGCCTGGCTCTGGCGCATCAGCACCAGGGCAGCGGCGCCGTCGGAAATGGAACTGGCGTTGGCCGCCGTCACCGTCCCGCCCTCGCGGAACGCCGGCTTGAGCGACGAAATCTTGTCGATCCGCGCTTTGGGTGGCTGCTCGTCGTGGCGAATGGTCACTTGTTCCTTGCCGACCATGACCTGCAGCGGCACGATCTCGGCGTCGAAACTGCCGTCCTTGATCGCCTGCTGGGCGCGGGTGGTGGACGCAATGGCGAAGGCGTCCTGGGCCTCGCGACTGAAACCGTTGGTCTCGGCGCAATCTTCGGCGAAGGTGCCCATCAATCGACCTTTGTCGTAGGCATCTTCCAGGCCGTCGAGGAACATGTGGTCAAGCACCCGGCCATGGCCCATGCGGTAACCGCCACGGGCGCGATCCAGTAGGTACGGCGCGTTGGACATGCTTTCCATGCCGCCGGCCACCACCACCTCGGCGCTGCCGGCGATGAGCATGTCATGGGCCAGGATCGCCGCTTCCATGCCCGAACCGCACATCTTGTTCAGCGTGGTGCAGCGGGTCGACTTGTCGAGCCCGGCGCCCAGCGCGGCCTGACGTGCCGGTGCCTGGCCCTGGCCAGCGGCGAGCACGCAACCGAACAGCACTTCTTCAACCGCACCCGGCGCGATGCCGGCACGCTCCACGGCGGCCTTGATGGCGGCGGCACCCAGTTGCGGGGCGGTGAGGCTTTTCAGTTCGCCCTGGAAACCGCCCATGGGGGTGCGGACGGCGCTGACGATGACAATAGGATCGTTGGACATCATGAATCCTCCAGACTTATTTGGCTGCCATGCGCAAGGCGCCGTCGAGACGGATCACCTCGCCGTTGAGCATGCTGTTCTCAATGATATGCCTGACCAGCGCCGCGTACTCGGAAGGTTTCCCAAGGCGCGGCGGAAACGGCACGCCGGCGGCCAGGGAGTCGCGCACCTCCGGGGTCATGCCGGCCATCATCGGGGTTTCGAAGATGCCCGGCGCGATGGTCATCACCCGGATACCGAAGCGCGCCAGTTCACGGGCGGCCGGCAGTGTCAGGCTGGCGATGGCGCCTTTGGAGGCCGCGTAAGCCGCCTGGCCGATCTGGCCGTCGAAGGCTGCTACCGAAGCGGTATTGATGATCACCCCACGCTCGCCGTCGGCGTTGGCCTCGCTTTCGGCAATGGCCGCAGCCGCCAAGCGCAGCAAGTTGAAGCTGCCGATCAGGTTGACGTTGATCACTTGGCTGAAGCTGGCCAGTGCGTGGGGGCCGTTCTTGCCGAGAATCTTCTCGCCGCGCACGATACCGGCGCAATTCACCAGGCCATTCAGACCGCCGAACGCATCGACGGTGGCCTTGACCGCCGCTTCAGCCGCGGCTTCGTTGCTGATGTCGGCCACCACGCTCTGGCAACCCAGCTTTTGCGCCTGGGCAGCCACAGCGTCGGCGTTGAGGTCCACCAGCATCACTTTGGCGCCGGCCTTGACCAGCATTTCACCGGTGGCCGCGCCAAGGCCGGAAGCACCGCCGCTGACGAGGAAAATCTTGTTGTCGATCTGCATCATGGTTTCCTTGGGTTCAAGCTGAAACGTTGTGCGCCAAAGTCTCTTGAACCTTGGCGATCTCCTGGTTGCGCAAGATGAAGCGCTGCAACTTGCCGCTTGGGGTTTTCGGCAAGTCGCTGACAAATTCGATTTCACGGGGATAGGCATGGGCCGCCAGGCGCTGGCGCACGTGCAGGCGCAGTTCCTCGGCCAGCTCCGGTGAGGCGCGGTATTGGGTGCTGAGCACCACGAAGGCCTTCACCAACTCGGTGCGTTCCGGATCAGGCTTGCCGATCACCGCCGCTTCCACCACGGCCGGGTGTTCGATCAGCGCGCTTTCCACGTCGAACGGACCGACCCGGTAGCCGGAGGTGGTGATCACATCGTCGCTGCGGCCGACGAAGCTGATGCTGCCGTCCGGGTTCAGTTCCACGGTGTCGCCGCTCAAGTAGTAATCACCAACGAAGGCCTTGGTCGGCGCGCCTTCGTAACCGGCGAACCAGCACATGGGCGACTGGCTGCGGTCCACCGCGAGAATGCCCGGTTCGCCCACGCCCAGCTCGCGCTGGTTTTCATCCAGCACCACGATCCGGTGGCCCGGCGAGGCGAAACCGGCTGCGCCCAGGTGCACCGGGTGTTCCAACCCATGGTGGTTGCACAGCACCATGCCCAGTTCGGTCTGGCCGTAATGGTCGTGGATTACCACGTTCAGGTTGTCGGCGAACCAGCGGATCACCTCCGGGTTCAACGGCTCGCCAGCACTGCTGACGATGCGCAGCTTACCCTTGATCGAGCGGGCAAACTGCTCGCCGCCGGCAATCAACAGGCGATAGGCCGTGGGTGAACCGATCAGGTTGGTGATGGCGTATTTGTTGATGATCCGGCAGGTGCTTTCCAGGGTGAACGGGCCATCGTAGAAGGTAATCGGATGCCCCATGGCCAGCGGCCCGGTCACGCCAAAATAAATGCCGTAGGCCCAACCGGGGTCGGCGACGTTCCAGAAGGCGTCTTCAGGGCGCAGGTCCACCGCGTCGCGCATGTAGCTCTGGAACGCCGCAATGGCCTTGAGCGGCACCGACAGCGCCTTGGCGGGGCCCGTGGTGCCGGAGGTGAACATCAGCAGGAACGGGTCTTCGCCGGTGAGCATCAGCGGTTCGCACTCACTGGAATGGTTCGCCACTTCGGCCCAGAAACTGTAGTCGCCGCGCACGATGCCCTGGCCCTTTTCGCCGCCGACCGTGACGATGGTGGGGCAACCGGCAACTTCGTTTAGCTTGGGACGGTTGACGGCGTCGGTGACGACGACCCGCGCGCCCGAGCTGCCGAGGCGGTGTTCGATGGCCTTGGGCCCGAACGCGGTGAACAGCGGTTGATACACCGCCCCGATGCGCCAGGTGGCCAGTACCACGATCAAGAGTTCCGCGGTACGCGGCAGCAGGCCGGCCACTTTGTCGCCCTGGCCGACGCCTTGGGCGCGTAGAAAATTGGCGAACCGCGCGGCGTTGTCCTGCAGGTCACGGTAGGTCCAGGTGGCGTCGCTGCCGTCACGGCCCTCCCAGAACAAGGCGATGCGACCCGGCAACGCATGCCGGTCGCAACACTCGACACAGGCATTGAGCGCCTCGAGCGAGCCGTGCAGTGCGGCGTTGACGGTGGGCAGGTAATCGAACTGCGACGTGGCGGACGAATAATCGCGCATGACCAGAATCCCTCTGTACTTTTTATTGGTTGGGGGAACCGTGAAGAGCAGGCAAATACTCGCGCCGAAGGGCGGTCGCGGCAATGGTCAAAGCCATCAAGTTGCTTGACTGGTTTGGCCATGGTTCGAGGGATGTGGTGCCAGCCAGGCCGTCATCGCGAGCAAGCTCGCTCCCACAGGGGATTGGTGGTGGGCCTCGATTCTGTGACCGCCCAAGCACTCATGTGGGAGCGAGCTTGCTCGCGATGGCGGCCTGACAGTCGATCATGATGTGTCTGAACCACCGCTTTTCCGAGCAAGCCCGCTCCCACAGGGGATATGTGGTGGACACGAGTTTTGTGAACGCCCGCAACCCAATGTGGGAGCGAGCTTGCTCGCGATGGCGGCTGTCCAGCCACTACAAGGGCTGCTTCCAGGCAAATGAATAAACCTTCTCCGGCGCTGGGGACTGGCAGCGCTGGTTATCCGCATCCGCCCCCACCAGGAACCACTCGGCCCGCGAGGTATCGCCAACCCGACGCGCCTTTTGCGGGTCGTAGCAGCGGGCCAGGTCCCGCCCTGGCACCAAGGCAAAGGCCTGCGGGTGGCTGCGCAGCCAAGTGGCAGATTGTTCCAGGGAGTTGCCATTATAAAAGCCAAAATGCACGATGGGTTGCCGGGCGAACAGCCAATGACCCTCGCGCCATCCCACGAGCACCAACTCGGCATTTGAAGTCAGCCCCGCGACATCACGCATCAAGGTCTGGTGGGGGTTGACACCTTCTCTGTAGGGCTCGATGAAACCGCGCGCAAACCAGGCGCACAACCACACCACCGTCAAGGCAGCGAATACCGCCCTGCCCCTCGGCCACCGGCTGAACCAACGGTGCAGCATCCACGGCACAAGCGGCGCCACCAGCAGGATCAAGGCCGGCAACGCGGGAAAGATATAAAGCTTGCGCTTGCCACTGCTCAGGCTGAAGAACAACAGCACCAGAACCACCCACCCCAGCAGCACCAGCACCCGACCGTCGTGCTTGAGCAACTGCCTGCGCCAGGCCGGCACCAGCCATGGCAGCATGAAAAAGATCGGCAGCCAGTACTTCGGAATCACCTGGACAAAGAAGTACCAGAAGGGTTCGCGGTGCTCCCAGGCATTGGCATAACGCCCCGCCGTCTGCTTCAGCAGGATCTCCTGGGCATAGGCCAGGCTGTCGGGACTGCCCTGCCACACGATCCACAACAAAGGCCCGAGCCACAGGGTGATCGCCGCCAGCGCCACAACCAGCCCCAGCCACCAGGCGCCCGCCTTGCCCGGCATGGACACCAGGCCTTTCCACCCTCGGCGCAGCCCATAGGCATAGGGAATCAGCATCAATACCGGTAGGAAACCCACGCCTTTGCTGATGATCCCCAGCCCCATCGCCCCACAGGCCAGGTAATACCAGCGCCACGCCGGGCCGAGCAGCAAATGCCGGCACAAGCCATAGATCCCCAGGATGGTCCAAAGCGCAAGGAAACCATCGATTTGCCCGGTACGCAGGATGCTGTAGGTCTGGTAGGTGGCGAGAAACAACAGCGCGGCGATCACCCCCACGCGTCGCCCCCATAAGCGCCGGCCCAGGTCATACAGACACGCGGTGGTGACGGCGCCGGCCAGCAACGCAGGCAGGTACAGGGCGACTTTCGGCAGGTGGGTCAGTTGCACGAACGACGCCACCGCCCACATGAACAGCGGCGGTTTGTCAGCGTAGATTTCCCCGGCACGATGGGGAATGAACCACGAGCCGTTCTGCAACATCTCCAGGGCAACGCCGAGGAAGCGCTCTTCATCGACGTTCATCGGTTGGCGCCAGCCCAGGCCCGCGCCGACCATGATCAAAGCCAGCACCACAAGCGCCAGAAGCTCCAACCGCGAGGAAGACAATCGTATTCGCACCGTCTCAGCCTTTCTCGGCCAGTTCGCGGTTTTCCTGCCCGTGCTGCTTGGCGATCAACTGCAAATTGCGCAGGTACACGATGAAGCCGAAAGACTGGCCGACAATGAACACCGGGTCTTCGCGGTAAATGGCATAGGCCAGCAACAGTGCGCTACCGATGATGCTCAGGTACCAGAAGCCCACGGGAATCACGCTGCGCTTCTTGTATTCGCTGTACAGCCATTGCAGGGCAAAACGCCCGGTGAAAGCCAGTTGCCCGCCGAAGCCAACGGCCAGCCACAACGTTTCTCTGCCCATGTCACACCTCGGTTTCTTGCGCGTGGATATCCAGGCGGGTGCGCTTGATCAGCCACCACACCCCGAACAGATCGACAATGCCCACCAGCGCCCGGTCGAGGTTGCCGTAATTGGACACCCCGGCCCCACGCTCACGGTGATTGACCGGGTGCACCAGCATCCGGCCGTTGTGACGGCGGATCAGCGCCGGAATAAAGCGGTGCATGTGATCGAAATACGGCAGGCGCAGAAACGCCTCGCGCTCGATCAATTTGATGCCGCAGCCGGTATCGGGCGTCTGGTCCTTGAGCAGGCTGGCCCGCAGTTTGTTGGCGAACCGCGAGGCCCACCGCTTGCTCGCCGTGTCCCGGCGGTTGACGCGATGCCCCGCCACCAGCTTGACGCCGGCGGGTGTGCCCTCCGAACCGCGTACCAGGTCGAGCATCTTCGGCAGGTCGGCCGGGTCGTTCTGCCCGTCGCCGTCCAAGGTTGCCAACCAATGCCCACGGGCCACCTCAGCCGCGTGGTAGATCGAGGTGCTCTGCCCGAGGGAGCGGGCGTGGCTGAGCACCCGCAACTGGCGATAGCCACTGCCTTGCAACGCCCGCAGTTCAGCGGCGGTGGCGTCAGTGCTGCCATCGTCCACCACGATGACTTCAAAGGCCTCGTCGGCCAGCGCCGCACGCACTTCTTCCAGCAGCGCAATGAGGTTGCCGGCTTCGTTCTTTGCCGGAATCAGGACCGACACATAAAGGGTTTCGTGCATGACGCTCCTGTAAAAAGCTGAGGGGTTAAACGCGGTAATACGCGCGGTACCAATCGACAAACGACTGCACGCCGACGGGCACCGCGACTTGTGGGCGAAACCCGATGTGTTCCTCCAGCTCGCGGGTGTCGGCCCACGTGTCGACCACGTCGCCCGGTTGCAATGGCAGGAAATGCTTGATCGCGGGGATGCCCAAGGCCTCTTCCAGGCACTCGACAAACTGCAAGAGCTTCACCGGCGCGCCGAAGCCTATGTTGTAGAGCTTGTGGCGCACTCCCGTTTCATTGGCCGGCGGCCGCGGCAACAACCGCACCAGGCCTTCGATGATGTCGTCGATATAGGTGAAATCCCGCGACATGGCGCCGTCGTTGTAAAGGTCAATGGCACGACCGTTGAGGATGGCCTCGGTGAATTTGAGCGGTGCCATGTCGGGCCGCCCCCAAGGTCCATACACGGTAAAAAACCGCAGGCCGGTGGTGGGAATGCCATAGAGATGCGAGTAAGCGTGGGCCATCAGTTCATTGGCGCGCTTGGTCGCCGCATAAAAAGACACCGGCTGATCCACCGGGTCGGTCGTGGCATACGGCAGGCGTTCGTTCAAGCCATACACCGAGCTGCTCGAGGCGAACACCAGGTGTGCCGGCCGGTGGGCACGGCAGGCTTCCAACACGTTGAGGAATCCCACCAGGTTGCTTTGGGCGTACAGGTCGGGATTGTCGATGGAATAGCGCACGCCAGCCTGGGCCGCCAGGTGAACGACGTACTCGAATGGGGTTTGCGCAAACACCTCCAGCAGCGCCTGTTTGTCGGCCACGTCCAGCCGCAGGAAGCGGAAATTGCGGTATTCGGCCAACAACGCCAGCCGCGCCTGTTTCAACTCAACGCTGTAGTAGCTGTTGAGGTTGTCGATGCCGATGACCTGATGGCCTTCGCGGCACAACCGCCTGGCCGTATGAAAACCGATAAACCCTGCGGCGCCGGTGACCAATACGTTCATGCGTTGCCCAAAACGGTCACGTGCATACACTACCCTGATGGATGGCCCGGCTTTTCCGGCACCTGCACAGGCTTTTATCAAAGAAAAATGACGGTTTTATGAGTGTGCAAGACAAAGCCCTCCCCTTGTGGGAGCGAGCTTGCTCGCGATGGCGGTGTGTCAGTCAACATTAATGCAGCTGATCTGACGCTATCGCGAGCAAGCTCGCTCCCACAGGGGTTCTTGGATCAGTCGGATTCGTTGAGAATCAGGCTGCGATAATGCCCCGGGTTGGACCCGGACCATTTGCGAAACGCCTTGTAGAAGGAGCTGGCATCGGCGAAGCCCAGGCGCGAGGCGATTTCGACGAAGCTGATGGAGGGCTCGGCCAGCCAGGTGATCGCGAGATCCTTGCGCACGCTGTCCTTGAGGCCTTGGTAGGTCTGGCCCTCCTCCGCCAAGCGGCGGCGCAGGGTCGAGGCGGACACGCACAACTGTTGGGCCAGGGCCTCGGTTTCCGGCCACTGTTCGGCAGGCAATTGCCGCAGGTCGTGGCGGATACGGCTGGCCAGGCTTTGCGGATCGCGGTATTTGACCAGGATGTTGGCCGGGGCCCGGGCCAGGAAGCGCTTGAGTTCATCGGCGTTGCGCCGGATGGGCAGGTCGAGGCATTCGGCGGCGAAAATCATCCGGGTGCGCGGTCGGTCAAAGCGCAGGTTCTGGGAGAACATCACCCGGTAGTCGTCGCAGAAATCCGGCGCCGGGCAACGCAGCTCGACGGACAGAATGGGAATGCGCCGCCCGGCCAGCCAGCAGGCCACGCCATGGACGATCATCCAATAGGTAAAATAGGTAAACGCCCGGCGCGGCGCCTGGTCATCTTCCAGCAGCACGATCTCCGCCAGGCTTTGCTGGCGCATCCACTGGGCCGGCAGGTGTTCGAGCATCAGCGACAGAAACCCCAGTCCCGCCGTCAAGCCGCTCGCCAGCGTGGGCTGGGCCATGGCGCACTGGCAGAGAAACGCCAGGCTGCCGGACTTGAGCTTGCGCGGGTCCATGCCAAAAAACTCGTCATCCAGGCGCTGGGCCAGCAAACGCCAGAGCCGCGCATAGGCATGGGCCGGGACCCGCGCCTGGGCGTCGTCGAGCAGCGCCGGGTCTATGCCGACCTTGCTCAGGACCTCCTCGGTAGCCGTCCCGGGTGCGCAGCTTTGCAACAACGCCTCACGCACCAGCTGGATGGAGATGGTGTCTTTTTCCGACATGGCGCGGGTGTTCACAGGATCCGGTAAAGCAGCCGTTCTATCCGCACCCGGCTGACCCGTTTCAGGAACCGGGCCACGGCCTCGGGGTAATCCGGCAGGGTTTCCAGGTCCAGGTAACGCTCGATCCGGCGGGTGTGGCGGTAGATCTGCTCAAGCTCGGCCTGGTGCGGCGCCAGCAGCTCGCCCTTGGGATCGTCCAGCAACAGCGCGTTTTCCAGGTCCAGGCGAAAGGCCCGCGGGTTGAGGTTGTTGCCGGTCAGCAAGGTGTAGCGCTCATCGACCCACATGCCCTTGAGGTGGTAGGTGTTGTCCCCGTCACGCCACAGATGCAGGTTCAATTGGCCGCTGTCGATCGCGCGCTGATGCCGTTTGGCGAAGCGTCGCAGGCTGATTTCGTAGAGGTATGGCAGCGCCGCGATGATCTTGAATGGCTCGCTCGGCGGAATGTAGAAGTCGTTGGCGGTCTTGTCGCCGACGATGATGTCGATCTTGACCCCACGGGCCAGGGCGCGATTGAGCTCCCGGGTCACGGCCAGGGGCAGGTTGAAATACGGTGTGCAGATGGTCAGTTGCTGGCGGGTGCTGGCAATCAGCTCGCCGATTACCCGGCTCAACGGATTGTTCTTGCCCACGCCCAGCAACGGGCTGACCGACAGGCCGCTCTTATCGAGGCTGCCGACGCTGGTGTCATAGGTCGCGTATTTGAGGCGGCTGCGCAGATCACCGATGTCCTTGCGCAAACTGCGGGTGCTGGGCAGGTTCGGCAGGTCCAGACGATGCACCGCCCTGGAGGTGATCAGGCCATGCTGCACCAGGTGATGCATCGAGTCGGCCAGTGCCGTGTTCTGCAGCAAGTGATAGCGGTCGTAGCGGTATTTGTCGAACTTGTGCAGGTAGACGTTATTGAGGCTGGCGCCGCTGTAGAGCACGCAGTCATCGATCACGAAACCTTTCAAATGCAATACGCCGAACAGTTCACGGGTCTGCACCGGTACACCGTAGATCGGCACTTCGCTGGCATGGGTGCGGGTCTGTTCCTGGTACCACGCCGAGTTGCCCGGCTGCTTCTTGGCGCCGATCAATCCGCGCTGGGCCCGTAGCCAATCCACTACCACGACCACGTCCAGTTCCGGACGCGCCGCTTTGGCGGCATGCAGGGCATCGAGAATTTCCTGGCCGGCCTCGTCCTGTTGCAGGTACAGGGCGACGATGTAGATGCGCTGGGTGGCCTGGGCGATTTTCTCCAGCAGGCAACGGCGGAACTGGGCAGCGCCATCGAGGATGGTCACCGCGTCGGCGGTCAGTGCAAAGCTGCGCAACTTGGGCAGCTGGGAGCGTTTGAAGAGCGACGGCATAGGGCTCGCAAAAGGTCGATTCCGAAGAACGGATGAGCTTACACCATGGATGGGTTCGGGTCTTCCTGTCGGTCGAGAAAAAAACACTTGACCAAGGAGAACGATCATTCTACTTTAGCCACATGAACGAAATCACTGGTAATGAAACACGAGACATCATCCTCGATGTCGCCGAAAAGTTGATCTATAGAAGTGGCATTGCCGCCACCGGCATGGACCTTCTGGTGAAAACCGCCGGCGTCTCCCGGAAAAGTGTCTATCGATACTTCGCCAACAAGGACGACCTGATCGTGGCCGCCCTCAAGCGGCGGGACGAGCGCTGGATGCAATGGTTCAGCAGCGAAGTGGACAAGGCGCCCACACCGACTGCGCGGCTGCTCAATTTGTTTACCGTGCTCAAGGGCTGGTTCGACAGCGAAGGTTTTCGCGGCTGTGCCTTCATCAATACCAGCGGCGAAACCGGCGATCCACAAGATCCGGTCCGCCAGGTGGCGAAGATGCACAAACAGAAACTGCTCGATTACGTGACCCGGCTGTGCGTCGAACAACGTGTCGAAGACCCGGAGGCCCTGGCCCGTCAACTACTGATCCTGATCGACGGCGCCATTACCGTGGCGCTGGTCATGGGCGACCACAGCGCAGCTGACCACGCCCAGGACATGCTCAAGATTTTGCTACACGCCTGACCGTTGAACCCTGTGTCATTCATCAACTCATTGGAGATTCGCCATGTCTGCCTCTTCTGAAGTTCGTCCGCCGTTGCCGCCGTTCACCCGTGAATCGGCGATCGAGAAAGTTCGCCTGGCCGAAGACGGCTGGAACTCTCGCGACCCACAAAAAGTATCCCTGGCCTACACGTTGGATACCCAATGGCGTAACCGCGCCGAATTCGCGCACAACCGCGAAGAAGCCAAGGCGTTCCTGACCCGCAAGTGGGCCAAGGAATTGGATTATCGACTGATCAAGGAACTCTGGGCCTTCACCGATAACCGCATCGCCGTGCGTTACGCCTACGAATGGCACGACGACTCGGGCAACTGGTTCCGCTCCTATGGCAACGAAAACTGGGAGTTCGACGAGCAAGGCCTGATGTACAACCGCTACGCCTGCATCAACGACATGCCGATCAAGGAAAGCGAGCGCAAGTTCCACTGGCCCCTGGGCCGCCGGCCGGATGATCATCCGGGGTTGTCCGAGTTGGGGTTGTAATTTCCTCGACTGCCCACCGTTATCGCAAGCAGGCTCGCTCCCACATTTGGATTTCAGCGAACACACCTGTTGTGTCCGACTTGGATCCCTGTGGGAGCGAGCTTGCTCGCGATAGCGATGGGTCAGTCAACATCAATGCAACTGATCCGACGCTATCGCGAGCAAGCTCGCTCCCACAATAAAACGGTGGGGCACACCGCTGCGCCAGACCAGCGGCCGCTCCAACAGGCTTGACCCACATGCCGCCAGGCATCACATTGCCTGGGCCGGCGATAAGCTCGCTGTTTCGTTGTGCAGCAGACTTTGTGGAGCCCATGACCGCGTCGATCCCGATCCGCCCCCCCTGCCCGCCCGGCGTCTGCGATTGCGGGCGTGATGCCTTGCTGCAAGCGCCTGGCAGCGACCTGCGCATCCTATGCCTGAACCGCCAGGAAGAAAAACGCCTGCTCGAGCGCCTTGAAAACATCCAGAGCCTCGACGAACTCCAGCGCCTGCAACAGCGCCTGTATGAAAACCTGGGGATCCGCCTGCGCGTCGAGCCTGGCTACAACGAAGTGCGGACCATGCGCGGCATCGCCATCGAATTCCAGGACCAGCCCGGCCTGTGCCGCAAGATTCGCCAGTCGATTCCCGCCGCCATCCGCCGTGGGCTGGAAAAACGTCCCGAGATCGCCTGGCGACTGTTGGATGCCCACGATCTGTTTCGCGACATCTGAACCCAGTCAGCTCCCTCCCTGGAGCGGCACATCGGTCTAGAAATCCACCGTCGCGGAAAGCAGGTAGGTGCGCGGGGTCGACAGCGTCAAGCCTGGCTCGCTGTCATCCGACGCGCCGGCCGAACTCCAGTAGCGCTTGTCGGCCACGTTTTCGATGTTGGCCCGCAGGGTGATGTTTTTTTCGTCGACCTTGAACCCGTAGCGAGCCCCCACGTCGAAGCGCGTCCAGGCATCGATTTCCTTGGTGTTGGACTGGTCCAGGTACTGCGAGCTGGAATAAATGCCGCGACTGGTCAGGGTCAGGCCCTGTACCGTCGGCACGTCCCACTCGGCGCCGAGGTTGACGTTGTATTTCGGTGTGGCCGGTGCGCGGTTGCCATCGAAACTGCCGTCGGTGGTGTCAGTCAGTTTACTGTCGATGAACATCACGCCGCCGAGCAAGCGGGTTCCCTTCAGCGGCTCGCCAAACACACTCAGCTCCACGCCGGTGTTTTCACGCTTACCGTTGGGGCCGAAGACGCGTGTCGTGGCGTCGGTTGCGTAAGCTGGCTGCTTGATCCGGAACACCGCAGCGGTGACGGCGAACGGACCGGCGTCATACTTGGCACCCACCTCGACCTGGCGGCTGATGAACGGCGGGAAAATCTCATCCTCGTTCACCGCCGTCGATGGCGCAATCTTGCCTTGGCTCAGGCCTTCCATGTAGTTGGCATACAGCGACAGCTTGTCAGTCGCCTTGAACAGGATGCCACCCGAGGGCGAAACCTTTTCCTCATCGTAGGCGGTGTCGCCCTTGACGTTATTCGTCCAGTCATCAACCTTCACCCGTTGCCAACGGGCGCCGAGGGTCAGCAGCAAGCGATCCTCGAACAACCCAAGGGTGTCGGACAACGCCACGCCGCTGAAGCGGTTCTCGGTGTAGACCTTGTCGTCCTGGCGGGTCGGGTTGCTTGGCGTCGGGGTCTGCACCGGGTCATACAGGTTGCTGCGACCGTTGGCGTAACGGGCGCCGCCATTTTCGAAATCCATGTAGAAATAGCTGGCCGCCAGGTTGACCTCATGGCTCACCGGACCGGTATGGAACCAGTTGCGCACCCCGGCCGTGGCCGTGCGGACATTTTCTTCCCGGGTAAAGTCACGGGGCTGGACAGTGAAATCCCCTGCGTCGTTGGTCACCGAAACGTTGTGCCGAAGGAAATCGTGGTCGCTTTTGCGCGCGCCAACGCCGCCATACAGCATCACCGAATCACTGACATCGAACTCAGCGTTCACCGTGCCAAAGGTGTCCTGGGTGCGCGCCTTGCTCCAGGACTGGGCGTAGTTGTCGCGCACATCACTGGCGTGAGGGATCTGGGCATTGACGCCGACCTGCACGCGTTCCTGGGGCGCGTCGGTGTTGCGTTCGGTGTGGCCGATGTCCGTCGAGAGTCGCAGGCGTTCACCGCGAAAGTCCAGGCCCAGTACCGCCATCTCGCGATCCACACTCTGGTGATCCCATTCGGTGTCGCCCGCCTGCTTCACGCCATTGAAACGAATCCCGAACTTGTCTTCTTCACCAAAGCGCCGACCCACATCCACCGCCCCGCCAAGCTGGTTATTGGAGGCATAGCTGCCGGTGAACGAAGTGATGGGCTTGTCGGTGGCGCGTTTGGGCACCACGTTGATCCCGCCCCCCACGCTGCCTCGCGGCGAGATACCGTTGATGAGCTGGCTCGGCCCCTTGAGGATATCGACGCGCTCGGCCATCTCCATGTCGATCGTGTACGTCGGCAGAATGCCGTAGAGACCGTTGTACGCGACATCGCTGTTGAACAGGCTGAAACCGCGAATGGTGAACTGCTCATAGCGCCCACCCGCCGGGTTGGTGGTGCGGACCGAGGGGTCGCTGGCGATCAGGTCGCCCAGGGTGCGCGCCTGCTGGTTCTTGACCGTCGTGCTGGTGTAGGTGGTCATGCTGAACGGCGTTTCCATGAAATCCCGCGAGCCCAGCAAGCCTTGCGAACCACGCCGTGCCACCTGACCGCCGGCGTACACCGGGCTGTCCGTCGACGCCGTGGCGCCGAGAATCGAAGTGGGTGCCAGCTGCAGGCTGCCGCCTTCTGGCGCCGGCATCAGGATGTAGGCCTGCTCCCCCACCGGTTGCAATTGCAGGCCCGAACCCCGCAACAACCGGGCAAACCCCTCTTCCACCCCATACTCCCCCGAAAGCCCGACGCTGTTGCGCCCGCTCACCAAGGCCGGATCCACCGACAGGTTGACCCCCGCCAACCCGGCAAACCGGGTCAACGCCGCGCTGAGGCTGCCGGCCGGCACCTGATAACTGCGCCGGGCGGCTTCTTCGGCTTGGCTCGATGACATGAAAAATGGGCTGGCACCCAGACTCAGCATGAGGCTCAGGTTCAACAACGGACGCCGGCCGGCAAAGGCCGGGCGCACACGCAAAGGGACAACTGCGGACATTGGAAAGCGCTCTCGTTTTTGTTCAGTTGCCTTGAATGACAAGCGAGACAAAAAAAGGGGACACAAAATCGGAACAGGCCTCAAACCCCGTGGCGAGGGAGCTTGCTCCCGCCGGGGGCGCAGCGCCCCCAACGAGGCAGACTGCATCAACCTGACACATCGCGGCGGCGGGTTTGGGGTTGCTACGCAACCCAGCGGGAGCAAGCTCCCTCCCCACAGGGGGTTACCGCAAGCCTCAGGCCAAAGTTTGACGAAGCGTCAACGTGACCCAGTAACGGGTGCGCATGTGCACGTCCAACGGCAGGCTGGCCGCCAGCAGCGTGAGGATTCGATCGGTGTTGTCCAAGCGGAAGCTGCCAGTGATTCGCAGGGATTCCAGGGTTTCGTCCCAGCGCAGCACGCCGGGGCGATAGCGGCTCAGTTCCCGCAGGAATTGCCCCAGCGGCTGGTCCTGCGCCACCAGTACCCCGTCACGCCAGCCCAGTTGTGCCACGTCGAACGCCCGCACCGGGCCGGCGCCTGAGGCTTGGACGTTGGCCTGCTGACCTTCTTCCAGGCTCAGCGGTGGCCCGTGCAGGGGTTGCAGTTGCGCCGAACCGCTGACCACCGACACCCGGCAGTCGCGCTCGCCCAAGTGAAGGCAGACCTCGCCACGCTGGACCGTAATGAGCCCATAAGGTGACTGAACGGACAGCGGCGTGCTCCCGGCGAGTTTGAGGGCCATCTCACCGCGCAGCAGCACCAGGCGCCGTGCCTTGAGGTCCAGATCGACGGCGCTGTCGGTGTTCAGTTGCAGCGCACTGCCATCCACCAGCGCCCAGCGCCGTCGCTCGCCCGTGGCGGTGTGCAAATCAGCGCGCCAGGCCTCCAGCGGCAGCTCCCGTCCCAGCAGCCAGGCGGTCGGGACCAATGCCGCGACGCCCAATGCCCGCTTGAGCACCGTTCGCCGGGCCAGCGTCGGGCGGTCCAGGGTTGCCATGCCCAGGGAGGCAGGCACTCCGGCAAAGCGCTGGCGCAATCGCTGGGCCTTCTGCCAGGCGGCCTCGTGGTGAGCGCTGCTGTCGCGCCAGCGTTGCAGGGCCGCCGAGTCGAACGCGTCCCCATCGAACTCCATCAGGGTCAACCAGCGGGCAGCCGCCCGTGCCGCTTCACGCGCCTCGGGGGATAGCGTCGACGACATCAGAAGTCCACCAACAGGCAATGCTCATAGGCCTGGGCCATGTAGCGCTTCACGGTGCGCTCGGAGACTTGCAGGCGCTCGGCGATCTCGCGATAACCCAGGCCTTCAAGCTGACTCCATAAAAAAGCCCGCCGCACCAAGGACGGCAGGCCATCGAGCAATTCGTCCAGGGCTTGCAGGGTTTCCAGCAGCAGCCAACGCTGTTCCGGAGACGGCGCGCAGGCGTCAGGCAGGTTCGCCAAGGCGTCGAGATACGCCTGCTCCAGATTGCGCCGGGTGTAGAAATTGCTCAGCAGGCGTTTACCGACGGTCAGCAGATAAGCCCGGGGTTCGTGCAGATCCGCCAGGGTCTGGGAGCTGGCAAGCACCCGCAGGAAGGTATCCTGGCGCAGGTCCGCCGCATCCCAGGCATTGCCCATGCGCCGGCGCAACCAGCCTTCCAGCCAACTCCCATGGTCACGGTACAACGCATGAAGGGATTGCTCCGTCGGCGTAACTGCATCACACATGTCCAGAAGCCTGCGCAAAGTCTCAAATGAGACTGATTCTAATTAATGTTCGCGCAGGAATCCAAGTTGTTTATGCAAAGGATGTTTAAAAACGGGGATGGAATTGGTCGAGAGTCCTGTGGGAGCGAGCTTGCTCGCGATAGCGGAGTATCCGTCAGCCTCTATGTTTCTGACAAACACCGCCATCGCGAGCAAGCTCGCTCCCACAGGCAGGTCTTTTGCGAGCGCTGTTGTCAGTGACTGGCATGCAAGGTCTTCGGCACTTCCGGCATGGCCGAAGAGTGGTGGTTGATGATCTTCCACTGGCCATCGAGGCGCTCATAGAGGAAGGTGTAGCGCGCCTGGACTTCGCGCTTGGAACCATCGGCCTGGGTCAGCGTAAAGGTGTAGACACCGCTGTCCATCGCAGCGTCGGGACCCAGGTGACGGATTTCCCGGTAGTTGATTTGTCCGACCGGTTTGCCCGCCAGGAAATGCTCGAAGTAATCCTGGATCTGCGCCGGCGTGTTGCGCACCTTGTTGGAAACCGTCGGTTGCAAAATCGCATCCGGGGCATAAAGACCGGTCACGGCGGTGGCGCTACCGGTTTGCAGCGCGGCGTTCCAGCGGTCGAACAGCGCGGCGATTTCCCGGTCGTTCACATTCTTGGGTTGCTCGGCCACTGTGCGATACACATAAGGTGTGGCCTCGACAGCCTGGACAAGCGGCGCGCTCAGCAGGAAAAAAGCAGCAATGGCACAGGTTTTCATTTTCATCGGAAGACTCCTTTGGGGTTCAATGAGCCCACTTTGCCGACCTCCCGAGCCTTCGCCATCGGCCAACCGGTGCCAATCGCCTATGCCATTCGGCAGATAGGCCCGGTGCCGGTGACACGGTCTAATGGCATCACCGCGAACCGTTCGATCTTTTTCCATGCTGGAGCCCCCCATGCAAAGCCCGCCCCATGATCCCGGCAGCGCCCTGGCCATCCGCAGCCAGTATCGCCAGTCGCAAAGCCGTGCCGCGCGCCTGGGCCTGCTGCTGGGCACCGGCCATGAATTGACGCAGTTGCCACTGCCGGCCATGCGTCAGCGTGCGCTGCAACGGGCGTGCGCGTTCATGGCGATGGACCACGGCCTGCTGCTGGAATGGGCGCCGGACAACGCGTTGCGCACCCTCGCCAGCCACGGCAGCGCGGAGCGCGTCGACCTGCTCGCCAACCTGGCCCAGCCGCAGATACTCGGCCCGAATTGGCTGGAAGCCCCCGGCAGTGCCCTGCCCCAGGTCCTGCGCATTCCCCTGCGCACCTCAGAGGGCGTGGCGTTCGGGGCATTGCTGCTGGGCAACAGCGTGGCCCTCGGCGCGCCGGACAACGAAGACATCGAGTCGCTGCAATTATTGGCGACGCTGTTGGCGGCGCACCTGGAGAACAGCCGCCTGGTCGAGGCGCTGCAGGCCCGCGAGCGGACCATGTCCGAGCTGGTCCACCGCTTGTTCAGCGCCCAGGAAGACGAACGCAAGCGCGTGGCTTACGACCTGCACGACGGTCTGGCGCAAAACCTGGCCGGTTTGCATCAGCGTTTGCAGGGTTTCGCCGGTCGTTGCCCGTCGCTGCCGCCGGCGCTGGCGAGCGAGTTGCAAGCCATCCTCGACCTGGCCCAAGGCTGCGTCGGCGAGGGCCGACAACTGATCGGAGGCCTGCGCCCCCATGTGCTGGATGATTTTGGCCTGTACAAAGCCGTCGACAAGGAGGCCGACCGCCTGCGTGACGCGGGGCTGACCGTGAGCTGGGCCGAACACAGCAGCGTGCGCCTGCCGGGCAACACCGAGATCGCCCTGTTTCGCATTGCCCAGGAAGGCATCAACAACATTCTCAAGCACGCCCAGGCCAGCCGCGTGGGCCTGGGGTTGGCGGTGGAAGATGGCCACGCCAGCCTGCGGGTAGAAGACGATGGCCGTGGTTTTGCCCTGGAACAACCCATCGAGACCAACGGTAGCCACCACCTGGGCCTGGCCGCCATGCAGGAGCGCGCCAACCTGCTGGGCGGCCACCTGGCCTGTTGCAGCCAGCCTGGCGGTGGCACCCGCTTGCTGGCCAGCGTGCCGCTACCGTCCGCCGGAGTACAGCCATGAACCGTCCTTTGCGCCTGCTGCTGGCCGATGACCACGAAGTCACCCGCACCGGGTTTGTCAGCATGCTCGCCGACAGCCCGGGGTTCGAGGTCGTCGGCCAGGCCCGCGATGGCCAGGAGGCTCTCGACCTGTGCGAGCGGCTACAGCCGGACATCGCGATTCTCGACATTCGCATGCCGGTCCTCAACGGCCTGGGCGCGGCGCGACTCCTGCAGCAGCGTCAGCCCGGGATCAAAGTGGTGATATTCACCATGGATGACAGCCCCGATCACCTCGAAGCTGCCATCGGCGCGGGCGCGGTCGGTTACCTGCTCAAGGATGCCAGCCGCGCTGAAGTGCTCGACGCGCTCAAACGGGTCGCCCAGGGTGACGAGGCGCTGAACAGTTCCGTCAGCGCGCGTCTGCTGCGGCGCATGGCCGAGCGTGGCGCCAGTGGCACGCCCCAGGTCCAGGCCCTGACCGCCCGTGAACGCCAGGTATTGGGGCTGGTGGCCGGCGGTTTCAGCAATCGAGAGATCGGTGAAAAGCTGGGCATCGCCCCCGGCACGGCCAAGGCCCACGTCGAGCGGGTCATCGGCAAACTGGGCGCCGCCGACCGGACCCAGGCCGCCGTGCGCGGTGTGGCCTTGGGGCTGGTGGCGCAACCCACCGGAGAATGGCCATGAGGTTTGTCGCCGCCCGCCGCTGGGCCGACCTGCCGTTGCGGGGCAAGGCCCTGGTGGTGATTTCCCTGCCCCTGGTGGTCCTGCTGCTGTCGCTGGTGCTGATCTACATCACCGAACGCCAGACCGCACGGGCCGAAGAGGATGTGCGCCGGGTACTGCTCGTCCAGGGTGATATCCAGACGGTCCACACCCTGCTGGCCGAGGCCGCGGCCAGCGTGCGCGGTTACCTGCTGACCCGGCGCGAAGATTTCCTGCCCAGCTACGAACAGGCCACGCCGCTGATCCACGCGGCGTTGCAGCGCCTGGACCACAACATTCGCGATGCCAGGATGCGCGAGCACCTCAAGACCATCACCCCGCTGATCGCCGACAAACTCGACGGTTTGCTCGCCTTGCGCAACGGCAAGCGTGACGACCCCGACGCCATCACCGCGATCCTGATCGAAAACAAACAAGTGCTGGACGTGCTGCGCGAGCAGATCAGCGCCATGCGCGTACGTGAGGATGGCTTGCTCGCCGAGCGCAGCGCCGCCGCCTCGGCCACACGCATGCGCCTGCTGTTCGCCACATTGCTGGCGGCGGTGTGCGGATTGCTCGGGGCCATTGTCGCAGTGCTGTTCCTGTCCAAGGGCATTGTCGCCCGGGTCCAGCAGGTGCAAGGCAACGCCCAGCGCCTGGCCTTGGGCCAACCCTTATTGCCACAACCGCCGGAGCAGGACGAAATCGGCCAGCTCGGCACGCGGCTGGTGGAGGCCGGACAGTTGCTCGCCGAACGCGAGCGAGCCCTGCGCGATAACGAGGAGCGCTTGCGGCTGATCATCGACGGGGTGAAGGACTACGGGATCTTCGCCCTGGATGCCCAAGGTTACGTCACCACCTGGAACGCCGGCGCGCAGCGGATCAAGGGCTACACCGAGCAGGAAATCATTGGCCAGCACTTCTCCCTGTTCTACCTGCCCGAGGAATGCCCGGCGCACCCGGACATGGCCCTGCGCGAAGCCACCCGCGACGGGCATTACATGGAGGAAGGCTGGCGTTGCCGTAAGGACGGTAGCCGCTTCTGGGCCAGCGTGGTCATCACCGCCCAATACGATGGCACGGGCGCCCTGCGCGGCTTCTCGAAGATCACCCGCGACATCACCGACCGGCGCGCCGCCGAAATCGCCCTGCGCACCGCCCGTGAAGAAGCGGAAAGCGCCAGCCGAGCCAAGAGCGAATTCCTGTCGCGCATGAGCCACGAACTGCGCACGCCATTGAACGCCATCCTCGGTTTCGCTCAACTGCTGGACATGGACTCCACCGCCGGCCAACGTCCCCAGGTCAGCCACATCCTGCGGGCTGGCCAGCACTTACTGGCGTTGATCAACGAGGTGCTGGACATCGCCCGGATCGAGGCCGGACGCCTGCCCCTGAACATCGAACCGATCGCCCTGGCGACCGTGCTGCACGAAGCCTTGACGCTGGTTTCCCCCATGGCCGCCGACGCCGGGATCCACTTGGTCGACCTGCCTGCACTGCCCGACGACAGCGGTGTGCTTGCCGATCGCCAGCGTCTGGTGCAGGTGTTGCTCAACCTGTTGTCCAACGCCATCAAATACAACCGACCCGGCGGCGAGGTGCGCCTCGAAGTGAGCGTCCAGGCCCACCAGGTGAGCATCGCCGTCCACGATACCGGCCATGGCATCGCCCCTGACCAGTTGGATCAACTGTTCAAGCCCTTCGAACGCCTGGGCGCCGATCCGCAGGTCGAAGGCACTGGCCTTGGCTTGTCCTTGAGCAAGAACCTGCTGGAGATGATGCAGGGCAGCCTGCAGGTCCACAGCGAGCCCGGGCACGGGTGCTGTTTTACCCTGCGACTGCCCGCCACCCAAGTGATCGGCACGCATTTACCGCCCATCGCCGCCCTGACAGTGACGCGCCCGCCCGTGGACTATCACGGCAAAATCCTCTGCATCGAAGACAACCTGTCGAGCCTCGCGCTGATCGAGACCTTGATGCAGCGCCGGCCCGGCATTCAGCTGTTATCGAGCATGCAAGGCCAGATGGGCCTCGACCTGGCTCGCCAGCACAGCCCACAACTGATCCTGCTGGACGTCACCCTGCCGGACCTGGAAGGCCTGGAAGTCTTGCGGCGCCTGCGCCAGTCCCCGGCCACCGCGGCCACGCCGGTGCTGATGATCACCGCCGATGCCAGCGACCTGACCCATCGTGCCCTGCGCGACGCCGGGGCCACGGCGATTTTGACCAAACCCATCCATATCCAGGCCTTTCTCGGCCACCTCGAGCACTATCTACCGGAGCCCGCATGAATCGCGACTTGCGCATTCTGATCGTCGACGATCAGCGCCCCAACCTGGACCTGATGGAACAACTGCTGGCCCGCGAAGGGCTGCACAATGTGCTGAGCAGCACCGAGCCTTTGCGTACGCTGGACCTGTTCAACAGCTTCGAGCCGGACCTGGTCATCCTCGACCTGCACATGCCGGCGTTCGACGGCTTTGCCGTGCTGGAGCAACTGAACCGACGCATCCCGGCCAACGACTACTTGCCGATCCTGGTCCTGACCGCCGATGCGACCCGAGATACGCGCCTGCGAGCCCTGGCCCTCGGCGCCCGGGATTTCATCAGCAAACCCTTGGATGCGCTGGAAACCATGCTGCGCATCTGGAACCTGCTGGAAACCCGCGCGCTCTATAAAGCGTTGCGCGAGTTGATCCCGTCCCAGCAGATCGAACTGCTGCGCCAGCACCGTCCCGCTGCCGATCCGGTCTAGGTTGGCGGCCGATTCATTAAGGCCATCGAAGCATGGAGGTCACCGAACGAACAAATGAGGTTCTTGGTGGTGATGGGAACGATCAAGTAGCCACACACAAGCCACTGTGGGAGCGAGCTTGCTCGCGATAGGGCCAGGCCAGTCAACATCAATGGCAACGGGTCCACCGCTATCGAGAGCAAGCTCGCTCCCACAGGTATATCTGGCAAGCATGTAGTTCATTTGATCCGGTAGTGAAAGGAGTCAGCGGGGTTTAGTGCCCGCGAATGTAGTGCTCCAACTGCCGGATCAAGTCCGCCTGCTCGACAATCGCTTCTTTCACCAGGTCACCGATGGACAACAGGCCGATCAACTGCCCGTTATCCAGCACCGGCAAGTGTCGCAAGTGGCTGTCGGTCATGACTTCCATGCAGCGGTCGATGCTCTGCTGGCTGTCGGCGGTGACCACCGGTGCGCTCATGATGGTGCGCACCGTCGTCCCCACCGACGACCGCCCCTTGAGCACCATCTTGCGCGCGTAGTCCCGCTCGCTGAACACGCCCACCACCTGGCCGTCCTCGATCACCGGCAGCGCGCCGACATTTTTCTCGGCCATGATCTGCAGCGCTTCGAGCACCGTCTGCTCGGGGGCGATGCTGTGAACCTGCTGGTTCTGCACACTCTTGAGTCTCACCAGTTGGGCGGCGGTTTTCATTGTTCATCCCCACATTTAGCTAAAGGCATGTTTGAACCCAGGCCTGTCAGTCAAGGCTTTACCCTGTGGGAGCGAGCTTGCTCGCGATAGCTTTGGGTCAGCAGCATCAACATTGACTGATAAACCGCTATCGCGAGCAAGCCCGCTCCCACAGGTCTTCATGCAGTTTTCAGGTCACCCGATGGTTAGGATCAGTCTTCGCCAATCTCCACCACATCACCATTGAGCCGCACCGGCCACACCCGCAAGCTTTGCTCCGGGTACTCCAGGCAATGGCCGTCTTCCAAGCGGAAATGCTGCTTGTACATCGGCGACGCAATCACCAGGTCGCCCTTGATGCTGCCCAGCAAGCCACGGCCGATGACGTTGGCACCGGACTTGGGGTCGCGGTTGTCGATGGCGTACAGCGGCTTGTCCTGATGCTCAGGCAGGTACAGCAGCGCCACTTGGCTGCCGTCGTGCCAGGCGACCACGCCGGAGTTGGGCACCAGATCGTCGCGGCTGCACAGGGCCCGCCAGTGCAAGGGTTGCTGGGCGACATCGCGGGCGGGAATACGAACGACGTTTGACTGGCTCATCAGAGCACCTCCTCGGTAACGGGAATCAAGTGGAGTTCATGGGCGTGAACCGGCCGACGCTGGCCGCGCTCGCGGACGAAGTGAACGTCCGGATCGCCGCGCTGGTCATTGACGAAGGTGCGGAAGCGCTTGAGCTTCTCCGGGTCCTTCAAGGCATTGGCCCATTCGCATTCGTAGCGGTCGACCACCAGTTGCATCTGTGCTTCAAGCTCGACGCCCAGGCCCAGGCTGTCGTGGATGATCACGTCCTTGAGGTAATCCAGGCCACCTTCCAGGCTTTCGCGCCAGACCGAGGTCCGTTGCAGCTTGTCGGCGGTGCGGATGTAGAACATCAGGAAGCGGTCGATGTAGCGGATCAGGGTCTCGTCATCCAGGTCGGTGGCGAACAGCTCGGCGTGGCGCGGGCGCATGCCGCCATTGCCGGCCACGTAGAGGTTCCAGCCCTTCTCGGTGGCGATCACGCCGACGTCCTTGCTCTGGGCCTCGGCGCACTCGCGGGTGCAGCCGGACACCGCGAACTTGAGCTTGTGCGGCGAGCGCAGGCCTTTGTAGCGATCCTCAATGGTCAGGGCCATCTGCACGCTGTCCTGCACGCCGTAGCGGCACCAGGTGCTACCCACGCAGGACTTCACCGTGCGCGTGGATTTGCCGTAGGCATGGCCGGTTTCGAAACCGGCTTCGATCAGCTCGGCCCAGATGTCCGGGAGCTGGTGCAACTGGGCGCCGAACAGGTCGATGCGCTGGCCGCCGGTGATCTTGGTGTAGAGATCGTATTTCTTGGCGACCACGCCGATGGCGATGAGTTTGTCGGCGGTGATTTCCCCGCCGGCGATACGCGGCACCACAGAATAGGTGCCGTTTTTCTGCATGTTCGCCATGAAGGTGTCGTTGGTGTCCTGCAACGCCACCAGGGATGGGTCCATGATCGGCTGGTTCCAGCACGACGCCAGGATCGAGCCCACCGCCGGTTTGCACAGGTCGCAGCCGGTGTGACCACGACCGTGCTTGGCCAGCAGTTCTTCGAAACTGATGATGCCTTCCACCCGCACCAGCGCATACAACTCCTGGCGGGTGTAGGCGAAGTGTTCGCACAGGCTCTTGTCGACGCTGACGCCGCGGGCAATCAATTCATGCTCGAACACTTGCTTGACCAGGGCCGCGCAACCACCGCAACCGGTACCGGCCTTGGTGTCGCACTTGAGCTGGCCCAGATCGGTGCAGCCGCCGTCGATGGCCGAGCAGATCGAGCCCTTGGTGACGTTGTGGCACGAGCAAATCGTGGCGGTTTCGGGCAACGCCGCCGGGCCCAGGGTCGGAGCGCCTTCGGACGATGGCAGGATCAGGCTGGCCGCGTCCTTGGGCAAGGCGATGCCGTTCTGCATGTATTGCAGCAAGGTGTCGTAGTAGCTGTTATCACCCACCAGCACCGCGCCGATCACGCGTTTCCCGTCGGCGTCCACCACCAGGCGCCGGTAGCTGGCGCTGGTTTCGTCGATGAACTGGAAGCTGCGCGAACCCGGGGTGTTGCCATGGGCGTCGCCGATGGAGCCGACGTCCACGCCCAGCAACTTGAGCTTGGTGGACATGTCGGCGCCGGTGAAGGCTTCAGCGCTTTCGCCACACAGCCGGGCCGCAACGTTGCGGGCCATCTGGTAGCCCGGGGCGACCAGGCCGAAAATGCTGCCGTTCCAGGCCGCGCATTCGCCGATGGCGAAGATGTCCGGATCGCTGCTCTGGCAATGGTCGTCGATCACCACGCCGCCGCGCGGGCCGATCTGCAGGTCGCTCTGGCGAGCCAGGGCATCCTGGGCGCGGATACCGGCGGAAAACACGATGAGGTCGGTTTCGAGGAAATCGTCGTCGCCGAAATTCATCCTATAACGGTACTGCTCACCAATGCTGATGGACTGGGTGCCCTTGGACAGGTGCACGCCGACGCCCAACTTCTCGATGCGTGCCTTGAGGGCCAAACCGCCCTGGGTGTCCAACTGCACCGGCATCAGCCGTGGGGCGAATTCCACCACATGGGCCTCCAGGCCGAGGGTCTTGAGGGCGTTGGCCGCTTCTAGGCCCAGCAGGCCGCCACCGACCACCACGCCGCGGCGGGCGTTGCTGGCGGCGGCGCGGATCGCGTCCAGGTCCTCCAGGGTGCGATAGACCAGGCACGAATCGCCTTCGGCGCCTTCAATCGGCGGCACGAACGGGTAGGAACCGGTGGCGAGCACCAGTTTGTCGTAGCTGATGCGATCCTGAGCGGTCACGACCTGATGCGCATCACGGTCGATTTCCAGCACCGGCACCCCCAGGTGCAACGTGACACCGGGGGTCTGGTACAACGAAGCCTCACCGAGGGCCAGGGACTCGGCGTCACGGCCCGAGAAGTACTCGGACAGGTGCACGCGGTCATAGGCACGCATCGGCTCTTCACTGAACACATGCACGCGGTAATGATTGAGGGCACCGCGCTCGATCAGTTGCTCGACGCAGTGATGGCCGACCATGCCATTGCCGATCACGATCAGCGTTTGCAGCTTGTTCAGAGAAGCAACGTTGGAATTCATAGAAAGCACCCGACAAAAGCCCATCACGATTTTGAAAGCAAAAAAAAGACGCCTGAAACCTTGCGGTTCCAGGCGTCTTTGCCTGTTCTGTGCGGTATCGGCCCGGCGACTGCGCCCCGACCTACCGTTATCCCCCGGCCTGCTGGCACTCGATCTTCGTTGACCGACGGGGCTGCCCACTCGACTGTGTTCGCGGTGGGCCTGGATAGCCTCTTGCAGCGAGCGTGCCAAACCTTCTCCACACCCTATTCACGGTCGAGCATTCACCGCTAATCCCCTGTGGGAGCGGGCTTGCCCGCGAAGGCGTCAGCTCAGTCACCGCAAGCCAACCGGCGCCCGCCACCGCTGCGCAAGCACCGCCAACTGCCTTGGGATGGTGCGATCACCGCGCCTGCGGCTTCATAAAAGTGCAGTCCGCCATCAGGAGGGGCTTGCTCTGGATATCAGTCGGTCAGTTAGCAGATAGGCTGAATGTGCCGCCATCATCGCGAGCAAGCTCGCTCCCACAAGGGTAAGTGATGAGTGCATGTTCAGTTGTGGGAGCCGAGCTTGCTCGCGATAGCCATGGGTCGGCTTGCGCAGATGTTGAATGCACTGACGTCATCGCGAGCAAGCTCAGCTCCCACAGGGGATTGTGGTAATGGCAGGAGGGGCTCGCCAGCATTCCATTGTGGGAGCGAGCTTGCTCGCGATGGCGGTGGGTCAGCTTGAAGGGTTATCGGCGGTCCTGGTCACCATCGCCACAATACTGGCCAGCAGCTCTTCCTTCGCCTCGGCAGCGCTGATTTCCCCGGTGGCGGCGGCATTGGACAGTGCTTCCGCCGCCCCCAGCATCGCCCGCAAACCGGCCTGGGTGATGCCCTTCGTGCCAGCGAACGGTTCCAGTACCGCGCGACACTTGTCGAGAAAAATACCCTCGTATTCGCGCTTGATGCGCTCCAGCTCCGGCGAACTGGTCAATGCCGCGATCACCCCGGGAATTTCCCGGCCTTGCAGCAGCACGCACTCGACGTAGGAAGACGCGATCACCGCCGCCCGGCTTTGCAGGGTGGCGTCGCTGGCGTCGAGGGCCGCATCCATCAGCGCGGTCTGACGGGCGTCGAAATCCTGGTAAAGCGCTGCCAGCAGCCCGGATCGGCTAATGAAGTGGTCGTAGACGATGGGCTTGGTCACCCCCGCCTGGTCCGCCAATCGGGCCAGCGTCAGGGCGTCGCTGCCCTCCTCGCGCACCAGTCGCCAGGCGACATCGAGCAATTGGCGCTGCCGGTCATGCCGGGATAAACGACGACGAGGTGCAGGCTGCGAATGTTCGTCAGTGCTTGACATGCTAACTTTACCAACCGTAACTTACTAAGCGTAACTTAAGCATACCTGTCATCAAGACCTCGTGACCAGAAGGAGTTTCGCCATGCATGCACTCATCGTTGTGGCTCACCACGATCCGCGCTCCCTCACTCATAGCCTGGCCGGGAAAATCGCCGAGGGCATCACCCGCGCCAACCCTGCCGATACGTTCGAGATCGCCGACCTGGCTGCCGAAGGCTTCGAGCCACGCTTCAGTTTTGCCGACCACGCTGTGCACCACCGCGAGGCCTTGCCACCCGCGGATGTGCTGGCCGAGCAAGCCAGAATCGACCGTGCCGACGCGTTGGTGCTGGTCTATCCGATTTATTGGTGGTCCATGCCCGCGCTGCTCAAGGGCTGGATCGACCGGGTGTTTTCCAACAGCTGGGCGTTCGATTTCAGCCTCGACAAGCCGTTTATCCAGAAGCTGGGGCACTTGCGGATCCATTTGGTAGGCGTCGGTGGCGCCGATGCCGACAGCTTCCAGCGCCACGGCTACGGTGAGGCGATGACCACGCAAATCGACCATGGCATTTTCGGTTATTGCGGCGCCCAGGTAGTGAGTTCCCAGCGTTTGCTCGACTCGGAAACCGCCGATCCGCAACAACATTTGCAGGCCGCCGATGTTATCGGCCAGCGCTTGTTCGCAACGCTCGACGAAAACACCCACGCGCCCGCGACTGTATGCGCCTGAGCTCGGAATTAAGCGCTCGGAACTAAGCGCTCAGAGCGCCCGACCATGGGCGGCCGACAGCGTCACGTCACGCCCATAGATATCCGGGATGTACACCGCCTGGCCCTGGCTGTCCGCTTGTACTGTCCAGTACCCCAGCAGGATCGGCACGGGTCGGGCCAGCCTGAATTCATGGGTCGACTCAGTGGCCAGCAGAGTGTCGGTGCGTGCGCGTTCGGCCGGGCTGACCAGCAGGTCGCGCAAGTGCATCACTTGCTCGATCCGCACGCAGCCTGAACTGAAGGCCCTCGGGCCCTTGCTGAACAACGACTGGCTCGGTGTGTCATGCAGGTACACCGAAAACGGGTTGGGAAAACGGATCGCCATTTTGCCCAACGGGTTCTTCGGACCTGGATCCTGACGCAGCATGAGGTTGCCCGGGTGCTCCCAGTCGATATCCTCCGCCAGCAACGGCAGGCCATCACTGTCGAGGATCCTCAGGTTGTGGCGAGCGAGAAACTCCGGGTCACGGCGGATTTCGGGCAGTTTGTCTTCGCGCATAATGGTCGGCGGAATGGTCCAGGTCGGGTTGAGCGTCAGCCGGGTGACGTGGGATTTGAGCAACGGTGTCTGCCGTTGCGCACGCCCCACCTGGGTGCGGGTTTGCCAGACTGGCGCGCCACCCTGGTAAACCGTCAACTGCGCCGCTGCCACGTTTACCAGGACACTGTCAGTCTCCACGTCCTGGGCCAGCCAGCGCATGCGCTCCAGGTTGATGCGCAACTGCTCGCGGCGCATGGCCGGGCTGATGTTCAGCTCGGTGACGGTCCACGGTCCCACCACGCCATCGGCCTGCAACGAATGCTGGGCCTGGAAACTCTTCATCGCCGCCACCAGCATGGGGCTGTAATGCTCGTCGCTCACCTGCGGCGGCGTACTCAGGTAACCCTCGTTGAACAGTCGTTGGGCCAGGGCGGGGACGCGGGCGTCCTGTTTGTCCGGTTGCAGCAACGGCCCACCCGGCACCGCTTGCCATTCGGCCAGAGGCTGTTGCCGCAGCCGGGCATAGAGGCCGCGCAGGTTGCGGTAAAGGTCCAGGTTCGGCCGTGCCTGTTCAAAAGCGTCGGCCAGGTTCTGCCGGCCCAGTCCGGCGATGGCCAGCACCACGGCGGGGTGATCCTGGGGCGGTGGGTTGGCCTTCCATACCGGTTCCAGCCGGTCTTGAGGCAGGTAGCCGAAACGCAGGTCATGCAAGGCTTGCAGGTAGCGCTGGCTGATGGCGATGTCGGCACAGTGAGTGGCCTGGACTGCCCCCTCGACCGGCAGGTTATAGCGGGCCGGATCCAGGCCGTCATCGGCCAGTTGTTGCAACTGGACCTGCAACGCCGCCCGTCGTTCGTCGTCCGCCCAGACTGCCTGGCCTGCGTTTTGCTGATAGAACGCCTGCAAGTCGAGCAACGTCGGAAAGTCGGCACCCACCGCGACGTCCGGGCACGCAACCACCCATTGCGCCAGGGTGGTCTGCACCAGTGCCGGATCGCTGTCTTCGGCTGTGGCGACCAATGGCGCAGTGAGCAATAAAAGGCTCAGGTAACATGCGGACTTTTTGAACAACTGCTTTACTCCAATCCATGGCCGTCTCGTTGACGGTGAATTTTGCGACAGGTACGACCCGCCATCATGCAGACAAACGAAATCGGACGGGATGCCGCGAACGAACACCACGTTGGAACCCCTTCGCCTGTATCGGGCTTTTTGCGCCGATTCTGCCTGGTCATGCTGGGCCTTGGCATCATTTGCAGCCCGGCGCTGGCCGAAAAAAAGCCAAAGCCGCAAACGCTTTACCACAGCCTCGCCCAGGCAGCGCCGGAACTCAATCCCCTGGCGCTCAAAAGTGCCTTGAGCGCCATGCAATGCGCGGTCGCCAATGGTGCCGGCCACGCCCGCCACTTGGCGGTCATCGATTACTCGCAACCCTCCACGGCCCGGCGCCTGTGGATCTTCGACCTGCGCCAGAAGAAGCTGGTATTGCGCGACTTGGTGGCCCACGGTCAGAATTCGGGAGAAAACTTCGCCACGCAATTTTCCAATCGCCTGGGCAGCTATCAATCCAGCCTGGGACTGTTTCGCACCCAGGAAAGCTACCAGGGCACCCACGGCTATTCACTGCGCATGGATGGCCTGGAGCCGGGCTTCAATGACCTGGCCCGTGATCGGGCGATCGTGATCCATGCCGCCGACTACGTGAACCCGTTGTGGAGCGTGCGCCAGGGCCGTATCGGGCGCAGCCAGGGCTGCCCTGCCGTACGCCCGCAAGTGGCGCGCCAGGTGATCGACAAACTCAAGGGCGGGCAATTCATGTTTTCCTGGTACCCGGACCCGGGTTGGCTCAAGCGTTCGGCCTATCTCAATTGCCAGCCACAACAGGTGGCGAGCATTCTGGCCACCAGCGGCAGTTAGTAGTGCCTTTGTGGCGAGGGGATTTATCCCCGCTGGGCTGCGAAGCAGCCCCAATGCAGCAGACTCATTCTTCCTGACACGCCGAGTTGGCAGGTAGGGCTGCTGCGCAGCCCTGCGGGGATAAATCCCCTCGCCACAGATTGCACCTGCTGAAACGCTGGTTAAAATGCCGGCCTTTCGAATCCCTGGCGTTGCTTGAATGAATTGCGTAGCCCTTCAAACCCTTCACGACCATTTGCTGACCGCCCTGGCATCGGTACCGGAAGAAACCCGCCGCCTGCTCCATGGCCGCGGACGCTGCTGGCCGGGCCTGGAGCAGGTCACTGTCGACTGGTTACAAGGGGTGGTGCTGGTCTCGCTGTTCAAGGAACCGGAACCCACGCACCTGGACGGGTTGATCGCGACGCTGCTGGCGCTGACGACATCGCCAGCCTGGCAACACAGCAAGGCCCATACACTCGCCGTGCAGCATCGCTACCTGCCACAAAGTCTCACCCAATGGTTGGTGGGCGAGCCCATTGATGAATGGACCCTGACCGAAGGCGGCCTGCGCTACCGGATCGACCTGGGCAAGAAGCAGAATAATGGCCTGTTCCTCGACATGCGCTACGGTCGCGACTGGGTGCGGGCCAACGCCTGTGGCAAGCGGGTGCTGAACCTGTTCGCCTACACCTGTGGCTTCTCCGTGGCGGCCATTGCCGGCGGCGCGGAGCATGTGGTCAACCTGGACATGTCCCGAGCGGCCCTGAGCCGCGGCCGTGACAACCATCGGCTGAACGACCACGACCTGAGCCAGGTGAGCTTCCTCGGCCACGACCTGTTCAAGTCCTGGGGCAAGGTGATCAACAGCGGCCCGTACGACCTGGTGATCATTGATCCGCCCACCTTCCAGAAAGGCAGCTTCCTGTTGACCAAGGATTACCAGCGGGTGTTGCGCCGCCTGCCGGAACTGCTGACCGCCCACGGCACAGTCCTGGCCTGCAGCAACGACCCGGCCACCGGCCCGGATTTCCTCATCGACGGCGTCACCCGCGAAGCGCCCGGGCTGGTGTTCGAAGCACGCCTGGACAATCCACCGGAATTCCCGGATATCGACCCGGCGTGTGGCCTGAAGGCCTTGGTCTTCAGGGCGACAGCGCCTACGGCACCGGCCACCATGCATTGACCAGCCCCATGGTGATCCGCCGCACCAGCGATTCGACCTCCCGGCTCTTGACCGAACGGTAGATCGCCATGGTCCGCCGCAGTTGGTCCTCGTTGAGCATCACCGGCTGGCGTGCGCTCCAATCCACATCCGTCACGGCCTCGAGCCCCACGCCGCGCCAGACGATCCGGTCGCCTTGGGTGACGGGCTCCAATGGGCTGGGCAGGCTGGCGTCCGGCTGCACCAGGTTGTCCAGCATCACTTGCGGCCATCGGGACGGATTCACCGGCTCGCTGAAGGCCTCCACCAGATCGTCGTCCAGCGTATCCCAGAAGGCCAGCCCTTCGGACCAATCGCGGGACATCAGCCCCAGGTAGGGCCGCCAGGCCATTTCTCCCACGCGCGGAGCCTGGTCATTGCTGTTGAAGGTGTCCTGGGCATCGCTGAGCCAGTCGATGAATGCCTCACGGGTCATGTGTAGCTGGCGCTGCGCAAGGTCGGGGTAACGCTCCGTCAGAGCATGGTTCCAATAGGCGTAATGCTCTGCCAGGAACGTTGCAAAGGGCACGCCTCCTCGAACGAGGCGCGCGCGCATCACCGATTCGAACAAGTGGAAATGCATCTCGAATTCAGCAAGGTTTGGCGTTTGTCGATCCAGGATACGGGCTTGCAGGCGCGTGCGCAGTTGTCGCAATTGCTGGTCGAAATCGCCAACCAGCATCGGGAGCGGGTCGTGAGCGTTCTCGTAGCCGATGTAGTGCTGCAAGACAGCGGCCGCCCTCCCGCGATCGGCGAAAGATAACCCGCCAGACGTCTGCTTTTCTGTGTTGCGGATGCCAACAGAGAACCAGTCAATGAAGCTCCGCATCCCGGGATCGTCGCGGGCAACCTCCAGCGCTCTCTTGAGAGCCGGGGAAAAGTAGAGCCAGTCATCGACGGTGTACTGGAAAGAGTCGGGATATATGACGCGCAGGGCCTGGATCTGAAGACTGGGCAATGGATTGTCATCGAGCCATACGGCCAGCGAGCCCCGATCGGGCAAGCGGTCGAGCGCGGGCAGCAAGTCATCCAGGATATTGGTGATGCGGTTGCCTCGAAGATCGAGGACGTACAGAGCGGACGGATGCTTGGCCAGCACCGCCAACGCCAGCGGAGGCACCCGATCGAGCCCGCTCCTGGCCACTCCCAGCTCGTACAGGCTCGTCAGCTCTGGCAAATCGGGTAGGTCCCTGCAATTATTTCCGTTCAGGCGTAGCTCCTGCAAACCCGCCGCGGTACGCAGGAATGCACTGCCCTCATCATCCAGGCGCAGGCCACAGCGCGACAGATCCAGCACCCGCAAGTCCGGCAACCGAGTCAGCGCCTGCAGCTGCTCGGGTGTGAAATCCAAGTTTTCGGCCCACACCACCTCACGCAACGTCGGCAGTGCGGCCAGGCTGTCAATGGCTGCAATCACGTCCGCACTGGTTCCCATCTGCGGACCGCTACTGATCCCCGTCAGGTCCAGGGCGGCTATTCTAGTGGGTTCAGCACCGGTCAATGGCGCGAAGACATTTGCGTGCAGATGGAGCGGATTGCCTTCCATTGACAGTTCCACCAGCGAACGTAACTCACCTGCCGCCACCGGAATCGTGGTGAGATGATTGCCCTGCAGGTTCAACGTATCGATGTTGGGGAACAATCTCAGGAAGTCTGAAGGGTCCTCGCTAAGGCCCATATGGCTCAGCGCCACCAAACGGACATGCTCGAAACGTGCACTGATGGGAGGCAACCGACCGACGTCCAAAGCCCCTAAGCGTAATGCCACCTCACTACCCTCCAGCCCCGGTTCGGCTTCGCTCCGCCAGGCACGACGCAATTCACTGGCGATGGCATTGCGTTGCCCAAGCAGGGTCTCACGGTCGTACTGCTGTTCGTTAGGGTGGTGGAAACCCTCATGGTCCACCCACTGGCGCAGCCCATCGTCCAGCGTGGTCCATTCGTTTTCCAACTGGGTGACCAATTCGCCCAGGCTGATGCCTTGGTGCCCGGCCTGTTCCGTCAGGTTTGCCTGTAGCTGTATGAGACGCTCCCCTCCATGGCTGGGATAGAGCCGCTCAAGACGCTGCTCCAGGCTGCCGCGCCAGTCGTGCAGCGGCAGTCTGCCACGGCCGCTGAGGGGGTACACCAAGTGCCCGTTCAACCATTGCGGCCGCGATCCGACACTGCCCAGGCGCCTCATCGACAGGTAGGGACGCAGGCCTTGCCGGTCCTCCAGGGCCTGTGCAAGCAACTGGGTCCGAAGCTTATCCGCCTCCCAGATATTCAAGCCCAGCGCCCGACGCGCGTCGTCCGATAGCGCCCGCAGCAGCGCATCCTCCAGGCTCATGGGATTTGCCAACTCTTCGCCGGTTTCGTCAAAGGGGCGGTACTTGTCGCCTTCCTGGCGAATGGTTTTCAAGGGGCCGTCCTTCCCCACGGTTATCGGATCTTGCAGCTCGCGCAGCCAAACACGCAGATGCACGCGACCCTGTAACCGGGGGGCATCTCCCAGCAGGCCGATGACGATGCGATCGCGATCGACAGTGCCTTCGCCCCGCTTCAGGGCGCGCAAGGCACGGGTCAGGCGCAGCTCGCGCAAGGCTTCGGCGCACTGCTTGCCCAGGTTCTCGGCCACCTTGCCTTCCAGCAAGCGCAACCGATCATGACCTGCCACCTCGTGGACCAGTTCGTTGGCGATGGATTCGGGCAGGTTCGGGAACGTCCGCATCACCGGGGCAGCTAAGGGATCGCGCACGACGTGACGGGCCATGGCCGCGTTCACCCGCGAGGCATTGCGTTCCAGGTACCCGGCCCAGCGTCCGGCCAACAAGCGGCTGCGCTCCAGCGGGCGCAGGCCGAGACTGCGTTGGCCGAGCAGCACGTTTTGCTCGTCCATGCTCAGGGTTTCCAGGATGCGGGCGGCCCAGGCGTCGTGCTCCAGGTCCGCTTTGCTCAACCATAGGAAGCGCGTATCGGCGATGTCACCCACCGGGTAGAGCCTCACGCCGTCGTGGTAGCGCAACGTCAAGCCCTCGGGCCACCCCGGTAGATCGACGAGGGTCTGGACGATGCGAAAATGCCTGCCTCCCGGCGCTTCGCCCCGGCGCAGGCGTTCAATGGTGTGCTGCACCCATTGCCAATTCCGTGTTTCATCCAAGGCATCGGCCAATATCGCCGGCATCGGCCGCCCCTGGACTTGCAGGTAGCGCAAATGCGCCTCGCTGATGCCGACCTGCCGTTGCAAGGCCAGGAGTGCGTTGTCATCCAGCTCGGCGGGGGTCTCGGCAAAGGTCCGCAGCAACGCCAGGTTATCGCGCTGCAACGGGTTGCGATGGGCCCACTGCCAGCCGCGGGCACGGCTCCATTCCAGTGGTGGCGTCACACCTTGGTGCCCGGTTGGCAGGCGCAGGTTCAAAGCGTCCTGTGCTCCCTGTACTTCGAAGTAACGATCCTCGATGCGCACCCACGCCTCGTCTTCCGTGCGCCAGACACCCCAGGCGTCCTGCTCGGCCTCCACGGGGGGTAAGCGTTGCGCTTCGAAGGCACTGACGTCGCCATTCCACAGGCGCGTGGTGCCGTCGCGTACCGGCATGGGTTCAACGGCCCCACCGACGAAGCCCAGGTAGGCACCTTGAGCAACCCCGAACAACACGTTGAAGATATGCTCGATCCCTTCTTGCGCGTGGCCTTCGTTGAACGCCTGGATGCCTTCGAAGATTTCGTACACCAGGCGCACGCCACCGACCGCCGCAGCGGTCATGCCGATGGGCGCGCAAAATGGGAAGAAGGTCGCGGCAACCATCAGCGAACGCTCGACAAGGCTCTCCCAATAGTCGAGACGAGCCAACAGCGCACGCCAGTCCTGGTCCCGGGTCGGGACCATCAGCGCCGAAGCGTTGGCCAGAGCATGGCCGCGCCATTCGTGGTAGCAAGCGTGCCAAGGGGCCTCGCGCAGGTCTTTCAGGCCCCAGGCCACCTTGGGCGTGGGTATCCGGATGTACCGTTGATTGCCATCCTCACCCCACTCGCCCTCGCGCCAGCCGGTGATGCGCGCATGAATTTCCTGGAAGAGATTGAGGTTGTCCGTCACCGTCCACTCCACCTGATCGTGCAGCGCCGTGCCCAGGCTGGCCTGCAGACGCAGCGGAAGGTAATGCATCAGGCCCTGGCGATAGCGGCGTTTGCGCAACCGTTCGGTGAGCTCCGCCGACAGCGCCTGCAAGCTGGGGAACTGCTTGAGCGGCGCCTCGGTGTCATGGGGCATGTGCAAGACGACCGGGCGAACACCCTGGGCATCGCCCTTCAGTCCCCAGTACAACCGGACGCTAAACAATGGGGCCGAGAGCAACTCCAGCGCCTTGACCTCACAGGCCAGGGGGGAGACACGCCGGTCTTCGAGATGAACGCCCACATGGGCCAGCAACCGCTCACCGGTTTCATCCAGGCGCCCTTCCAGCTTGGCTTGGTAGGCGTCATAGGCGAGCTGGCTGCGGGCGTACGCCATGTAGGCTTTGGCAATGGCGGGCACCTCATCGGCAATACGAGGCATTTTCTGTTCGAGCAACTGTCGATAGGCCCCGCCCACATCCATGCGGCGACAGAGGCTGGCGAAACGGGCCGGGGGCGTGGCCAGGGTCGCCCTGTCAGACGGGGCGCCCCCTTGGGAGAACTCCCCTCGCCAGCCCTGGATGAACAGTTCGCCCTTGTTATCGAAATCGCTGCCGGCGACGGCGTCGGCGGGAGGGTAATTGCGCATGACCGCTTCGATCACCGAAAGCGAGGGGTCGGTGACGAAGGAACTTCGCCTGACCCTGGCCCGGCGTACCGCGTCTGCCACCGTGCCGGGGCCAATCACCCGGTTCCAATCCTGTACTTCTGGCTGGGTCTTGAGCCGATCGAGGGTGAACGCATAGGGCCCCGGCAGATCACTGAGCAGTGCATTGAGCGCATCACTGTCGCGCTGCAATTGACGGGTGAGCACTTTGAAACGCGTCTGCCGGGCCCGTGTGGCTCGCGTCAACCAGACGGGGAGCCTGGAGCGGATAAAATCGATATGAGTGTCTTGAGTAGACATGATGGACCTCCTTCCTTGGGGTCGAGTGTTCGTTCGAGCGCTAAAGCACGTTAGTTCTGGCGTGGCCGATGCTCTCCAAATCAACGGTGTTTTGATACCGTCCAACCGTTGCAAGGGATTGCGCGTGATGAAGGTCGATCGCCGCTACATCACCAACGTCAACCACGCCGACACCAGCAGCATCACCGCCATGACCCGATTGAACCGCCCCATCGCCACGGCGGAACGGCAGAACCGTGCGGCGCCGCGGCCCAGGTAGGCCCAGACGGTCATGCAGGGGATGGAAATGGCGAAGAACGCCAGGGACAGCCAGAGGACCCGCACGGTCCGGTCGGCCTCGGCCCCCGCAAAGACGCTGACCACCGCCAACGCCATCATCCAGGTTTTCGGGTTCACCAATTGCAACCCGGCCGCCCCCGCCAGGCCCAGGCGCGGGCCTTCCACCGGGCGGTCCGGGTCGATGGCCTGGGCCGGTGCGCGGAAAATCTGCCAGGCCATCCAACTCAGCCAGGCGATGCCCGCCCATGAGAGCAACGTTTGAAGGGTGGTATGGCGCGCCAGCACATCTCCCAGCCCGGTGCCAACCAAGAGCACCAGCAAGGCCGCTGCAGCACAGGCGCCGAGGATGATCGGCAAGGTGGTTGCCAGGCCGAAGCGCGAGCTATGGCTCAGCACCAGGATATTGGTCGGGCCCGGGGTGATGGAGGCGACAAACGCGAACAAGGCAAACGGCAGTAACTGGTCCATGGAGCGACTTCTCGGTGGATGATCGATCGTTTGATCATCCCTGGGAAGTCGTGGTCAGTCTGGAACAATTGAGCAGCGCTTACGGTAGTCCGCCGGGCTCAGGCGATAGGCGCGCTGGAACCAGCGGCCCAAGTGGCTCTGGTCGGCAAAACCGAGCATGGCCGCCACCGTACCGGCACTCTCGCCAGAGGCCAGCAAACGCCGGGCACGGGCCAGGCGCAACTGGATCAGATAGGCATGGGGCGCCAGGCCGAAAGCGGCCTTGAACGCACGGGTCAGGCGAAAACGATCCACGCCGGTGACCCGCGCCAGGTCATCCAGGCCGATGTCGTCGCTCAGGTGGCTGTGTAGATAATCCCGGGCTTGCTGCGCCACCAATGGCAACCGCGGGTCCGGGTTGATCCGTGCTCGCCAGTGCAGGTGTTGGGTCAGATTGGCCAACAAGGTATCGAGGGCCGTTTGGCGCACGATGCGGATCTCCTGCTCATGCAGGCTCTGGAAGGCCAAGGCCGTGGCACTCGCCAGCCGCGCATCGTCGGTCAAGGTGGCGGCGAACCCCAATTGGGCGTTGTCCGGCGCTACGTCGAACAAGGAACGCAACTCGCGCTCCAACCATTGGGGTTCCAGGTACAACGTGCGGTAGGTAAACCCGTGGTCATGGGGCGCGTTGCCGTCATGCAACTCACCGGGCTCAAGCAGGAACACCTTGCCCGGCGTGCTGTTGTGCTGCTGGCGGCGGCAATGAAACTGCTGCACGCCCTGCTCGGTCACTCCCACCAGGTAGGTGTCATGCCAATGGGGATCATAGGCATGACCCTCGAAATGCGCACGCACGGTCTCGATACCGGACGTGGCGTCCTGCTTGAGATCGATCCAGTTGCGCGCTGTCATGCCCTGTCCCGTTTAACGAATGTGCTCTTGGCAGATTAACTGCTGATCAGGAGCGTGTCTGGAAGATTTGTGCAAACCCTGTGGGGAGCGGACTTGCTAGCGAAGGCGCTCAGTCTGTAAATACACAAGTCGACTGACCCACCGCTATCGCGAGCAAGCTCGCTCCCACAGTTTTTTTGTGGTGTTCACAAGATCGGCATTTCCCTGTGAATCCCACTGTGGGAGCGAGCTTGCTCGCGATGAGGCCGGCACATCAAACATCGTCATCATCTGTGAGACCGCCTTCGCGAGCAGGCTCGCTCCCACAGGGTAACTAACTTCACAGACCTGGTTCCGTCGTCAGGCATCCGGAGTAATCACCGGCAACACCGTCTCCACCGCCAAACGAGCCAATTCAGCATCCTGCTCAGCCTTGACCCCAGACACCCCGATAGCCCCAATGCACTGGCCGTCATGACGGATCGCCACCCCTCCCTCCAGCATGCCCTGCAGATGCGGAGCACTGAGAAACGCGTAGCGACCGCCATTGATCATGTCCTCGAACACCTTGCTGTCGCGCCGGCCCATGGCAGCCGTGCGGGCTTTTTCGGTGGCGATGTAGGCCGATAACGGCGAGGCATCGTCCAGGCGCAGCAGCCCGAGGGGATGTCCCCCGTCATCCACCACACAAACCGACACCGCCCATTGACGCTGGTGAGCCAGCTCCTTGGCCGCCACCAGCAATTGCGCAACGTCCTGCTCAGTGAGTACCGCTTTGGTCTTCATGCATCACTCCGTGTTGTGCAGCAACAAGCCCGCGAGACAATCAGACACCCGCCCAGCAGGTCCAGGAATACTTCGTTCTGCGAACCATAGCGCACCTGCTGCCGTTCATTGAAGCCCTGGATGCCGGCGGCCTGTCGGTTTAAACGATCGCCCCAACGACTCATCAATGGATCCACTGAGATAGCCAATCGTCAATTTACCCAGCAAAACCGTTGACAACGAAATTAGTTAAGAGAGTTAATGGATCCACAGATAAAAACAACATCCGCCTGGAGATCCGTCATGTACCCCAAAAACGCCTGGTACGTTGCCTGCACCCCCGATGAAATCGCCGACAAACCCCTGGGTCGCCAGATTTGTGGTGAAAAGATGGTTTTCTACCGGGGGCATGCAGGCAAGGTCGCAGCCGTGGAAGACTTCTGTCCCCATCGCGGCGCCCCGCTTTCCTTGGGGTACGTCGAAAACGGCAACCTGGTATGCGGCTATCACGGGTTGGTGATGGGTGGTGATGGCAAGACCGTCGAGATGCCCGGGCAACGGGTACGGGGATTCCCCTGCAACAAGACCTTTGCGGTGCAGGAACGGTATGGCTTCATTTGGGTCTGGCCCGGTGACCAGGCGCTGGCGGACCCGGCACTGATCCATCACCTGGAATGGGCTGAAAGCGATGAATGGGCCTACGGTGGTGGCCTGTTCCACATCCAGTGCGACTATCGCCTGATGATCGACAACCTGATGGACCTGACGCACGAAACCTATGTCCACGCCTCGAGCATCGGCCAGAAGGAAATCGACGAGGCGCCGCCGGTGACCACCGTCGAAGGTGATGAAGTGGTCACCGCCCGGCATATGGAAAACATCATGGCCCCGCCGTTCTGGCGCATGGCCTTGCGCGGCAACAACCTGGCCGATGACGTGCCGGTGGACCGCTGGCAGATCTGCCGTTTCACCCCGCCCAGCCATGTGTTGATCGAAGTGGGCGTGGCCCACGCCGGCAACGGCGGTTATCACGCCGCGCCGCAATTCAAGGCGTCGAGCATCGTGGTGGATTTCATCACGCCGGAAACCGAAACCTCGATCTGGTATTTCTGGGGCATGGCCCGGCACTTCCAACCGCAGGATGAAGCCCTCACCGCGTCCATTCGCGAAGGCCAAGGCAAGATTTTCAGCGAAGACCTGGAAATGCTCGAACGCCAGCAGCGCAACCTGCTGGACCACCCGCAGCGCAACTTGCTCAAGCTCAACATCGATGCCGGCGGCGTGCAGTCCCGGCGGGTGCTGGAGCGCTGGATCGCACGGGAGCGCGAGCCTCAAGCCGGCTTGATCGCCAGCAGTCATCAGCCTCAACCGGCGGAGCAACGGCCATGATCGAAGTCCAGGTCACGGCGCGACACAACGAGGCCCTCGATATCTGTAGCTACGAACTGACCCGTGTCGACGGCGAGCCATTGCCGGCCTTCACCGCCGGTGCCCATGTCGACGTGCACTTGCCCGGTGGGCTGATTCGCCAGTACTCGCTGTGCAATCATCCCGAAGAACGGCATCGCTACCTCATTGGCGTGCTCAAGGCCCCGGCGTCCCGCGGTGGTTCGCGCAGCTTGCACGAACAGATCCAGCCCGGCATGCGCTTGCACATCAGCGAACCACGCAACCTGTTCTCGCTTGCTCCCCACGCCCGACGCAGCCTGCTGTTTGCCGGAGGCATCGGCATTACGCCAATCCTGTGCATGGCCGAGCACCTGGCCCAGAGCGGTGCGACGTTCGAGCTGCATTACTGTGCCCGCTCCCGAGACCGTGCGGCCTTTGTCGAACGCCTGCGCCAAGCCCCTTACGCTGACCGGGTGTTTCTGCATTTCGATGAAGAACCAGAAACCCTGCTGGACGCCGCCAGGGTGTTGGCCGCACCCGATAACGACCTGCATCTCTACGTGTGCGGGCCCGGTGGTTTCATGCAGCACGTGCTCGACACCGCCAAGGGCCAGGGCTGGCAGGAAGACCGCCTGCACCGCGAATACTTCGCCGCCGCCCCTACCGACACCCGCGCCGACGGCAGTTTTTCAGTCAAGCTCGCGCGCAGCGGCGAGGTGTTCGACGTGCCGGCGGACCGCAGCGTGGTGCAGGTGCTGGAGAGCCATGGCATCGAGATTCCGATCTCATGCGAACAAGGCGTGTGCGGCACCTGCCTGACGCGGGTGCTGGAAGGTGTGCCGGAACATCGGGACATGTTTCTGACCGAAGCTGAGCAGGCCTGCAACGACCAGTTCACCCCATGTTGCTCCAGATCGAAGACCCCGATGTTGGTGCTAGACCTCTAACATCTGAAACAACACGGAACACTGTGGGAGCGAGCTTGCTCGCGATGGCGTCAGCTCAGCAACATTGATGGCGACTGACACACCGCAATCGCGAGCAAGCTCGCTCCCACAGGGGATTTGTGGTGAATACAAATCCTCCAATCACCCGAAAATTATTGTGGGAGCGAGCTTGCTCGCGATGGCGTCAGCTCAGCAACATTGATGGCGACTGACACACTGCAATCGCGAGCAAGCTCGCTCCCACAGGGGACTTGTGGTGAGTACAAGTCCTCCAATCACCCGAAAACCATTGTGGGAGCGAGCTTGCTCGCGATGGCGTCGGCTCAGCAACATTGATGGCGACTGACACACTGCAATCGCGAGCAAGCTCGCTCCCACAGGGGATTTATGGTGAATGACAGTCCAGCCGTTACCTGCAACCGGGCGGGTTACTCCGAACGCAGAATCACCGTCATCCGCTCGTCAGCCAATGCCGAGCCGAACACTTCGGCGTAGCGCAGGGTCGCATTGGCATGCTCGCGCATGATCGCCTCGGCACGGCCGCTCTGACGATTGATCAGTGCGTCGAACACGGAATGGTGTTGCATGTGGGCATAGTTGAAGCGGCGAAACTCGCCGGCCATGTTCTGGCGGTCCACCGCCAGGGCGGTGACTGAGGCGAATGGCAGATGATCGTTGCGCGCCAGGGCGTCGGCGATCGCCGGGTTGTGGCTGCCTTCGACAATCACCTGATGAAAGCGCATGTTGAGGTCGTGATAGACCTCCAGGTCATCCTCGGTCACATAACCTTTGGCGAACAGTTCATCGCCCTGCACCAGGCATTGCTCAAGTATCGCGCGCGCTTCTTCAGACAAACCATGCTCGGCCGTCTGCCGTGCCGCCAGGCCCTCCAGCACGCCACGTACCTCCACGGCCCCGGCGATTTGCTCGGCGCTGACCGAACGCACCTGGAACCCTCGCCCGCCAAAACGCACCAGCAGCCCTTCCTGCTCCAGGGTGCGGAACGCCATGCGCACCGGCATGCGCGAAACGCCGAACAACTCGGCCGTGGGGATTTCCATCAAGCGCTCGCCAGCGGCCAGCTCACCCGAGGCGATCATCTTGCGCAGCGCAACCAGCACCGTTTGGCCGGGCTTACTCATCCAGGCGATTCCAGAGAAAAGAAGCCGTCATAGTAAAAGGCTTGGCGCAACGTGTCACGGCAAGGCATTGACGCGGAGCCGTGATAAACGCCGGTGGCAACCACCCTGGCTGCCACCGCCGGTGGTTCAAATGCCCGCCAATTCCCGCAACTGCGCCAATGTCTGCTCATCCAGGGTAATCCCCTGCTCATTGGCCTTGCTGCGCTCGCGATGACGACGGTCGCCCGGCAACCGCCGCAGCCCGACGCCATGCATCTGCCTGACCAGTTCCCGGCTGCGCTCGGCGAAGTCTTGCCCGGCGGCCTTGCTGGGGTCGATCACGATCAACAGCTGGCCGGTCCATGGCGTCTTGGCGCCCGGATGATTGCTCCAGTCGAACTCGAAGGAAAAATTCCCGCCTGTCAGGGCGGCCGCCAGCAACTCGACCATCATCGACAGCGCCGAGCCCTTGTGCCCACCAAACGGCAGGAGCGCGCCGCCTTCGAGAATCGCCTTGGGGTCGCGGGTCGGCTGCCCGAGGCTGTCCACGCCCATGCCCGGCGGCAGCAACTCACCCTTGCGCGCGGCAATCTGCACGTCGCCGTGGGCGATGGCGCTGGTGGCCAGGTCGAAGACAATCGGCTCACCGTCGGCTCGTGGCGCGGCAAAGGCGATGGGGTTGGTGCCGAACAATGGACGATCCGCGCCATGGGGCACCACGCACGTCATGCTGTTGACCACGCTCAACGCCACCAGGCCCTCGTAGGCAAACGGCTCGACATCCGGCCAGAGCGCCGCGAAGTGATGGGAATTGCGAATGGCCAGGACGGCGATGCCGGCGCTGCGGGCCTTTTCCACCAGCAATGGCCGCGCCGCAGCCAGGGCTGGCTGGGCAAAGCCATTACCGGCATCCACCGCGACGAACCCTGACGCCACGTCTTCGACCACTGGCACGGCCTTGCCATTGACCCAACCACTGTTCAGCGTCGAGACATAACCGGGCAGGCGAAACACCCCATGGCTATGGGCACCGTCGCGCTCGGCCCCGGCGCAGTTTTCAGCCAGGCACCGGGCGACGTCGGTCGACGTGCCATGACGCAGGAAAATCTTCTCCAGCAAGCTCACCAGAGCATCGAAGGACAGGGTGCAAGAAGCGGCATGATCGGATGGCGCAGACATCTGAAGCTCCGGAATGATTGTTGGAGGTAGCGACAGCGTAAAGGACCCGCCCGGTGATTAAACACTGTTTCAGGCGCGCACTGTCAATCCTTCCCCAGCGCAGATCAAAGAAGTCCTGCGTGCAATAACTATGTACCACCGTTGCCCATCCATCGTTGCCTAGTCTGGCCGCTTCCGCGCCGTCTTGCGGCGCCTTGATCGAGAAGCAACGATGACCACTGAAACCACGCCACTGCTATTTCCCGAGATATTGAACGCCACTCGCCTGGATGAGTTGAACGCGCTTCATGGGCTGACCCAGGCCGACCTCGACTGGTTGCACCATGTCGCCCTGCCCAGCCATACGCAACGTGCGGCGCAGACGCCGCCGATGGCCGCCGAAACGATTCTGCTCCAAGCCGACAACAAGGTGCCGATCCCATTGGCCGGCTGCTTTACCCTCAAGGCCCTGCCAGATAGCGACGTCAAGCCCGCCTTCCTTTACACACCGGACAGAGGGATCCGCAAATTCAACGACTCGCACGCCCTCGAAAACAAGATCGATGAGATGCTGCAGGACACCGCGGGGCGCGACGATCTTTTTCGCTACCTGTCGATTTCCCAGCGCAGCGAACTGAACAGCACAAACGACATCACCCAAACCAGCCAGATCATCAACGGAGACGTTTTCAAGGCGCAGATCGAAGCCATCGAATACGCCCAGAGCCTCAATGCCCTGGCCATGGTGGATGAGCTGATCAAACTGCCCACACTGACCTCAATGCTGGACCAGGCGTTAAACGAACAGCTGCCCAACTTCGATCAACGACAGGCCCGCGTAGCCCTGCGCAAAGGCGTCCCGCTGGGCGATACCCACGCAATCCCAGTCACTGAAAGCATTGCGCTGAGCGACGCCGTGCTGGTGTACTTCCACCATCAGGGCTGGCCCGCCGGGCATGACGTCGACCTGACTCACCCCGGCACGAGCGCACACACAGCGCAACAATGGGAAGGCATCATCAAGGCCACGGCCAGGAACCTGATCCCCACACTCAGCCAACACATCAATACCTACTGGCAGGCGAACAGCCCGTTCCACCGGTCGCGCCGCGACTTTCTTGCCCGGGTCATTCGTGACGCACTGCGGGCCGCGATCCTGATCGCGCGCGAGAAAGGGCAACTGACCGAAGCGCAAAACCAGGAACTGCTTCGCCTGTTCAGGCCCTCCCGTCGGGACGAACCACTGCTGTTCATCGAAACGATTCGTCTCTGGGAATATCAACCGCACTTCGTCGAATTGGCCGGTTCGTTGATGATCAGCGGCAAGGACCATTACCTCTACACCCCCAACCACGGCCTGCAAAAAGTCGCCAATTACCTGGGTTTCAAGGACGCGTTGCTCAACACCCCCGCCCACACCGAGCCCAGGCAAGCGCTCTACAACCTCTTGAGCCTGGAGGAACGTAACCGTTTCCTGCGCTTCGACCAGCCGCAAGTGTCAGGCGAATCAGTGGACTTGCCGGTGGCCGAGACCCTGGCTGACGGGATCATTGCCAAGCAACTGGACAATCTTCACTACGCGCTGGAAATGTCCCGCCAGGGCGACGTCAACCTCCACTCACTCATCGACAAGGCGCTGGATATCCGCACCTTGATCAACAAAAGCCTGCTGGATCAGAAAACCGATGGGCATTGGGGCACGCGACCGGCGTTTTACGGAGAGCTGCGACCGTCCAACTTCATGGCCGACCAACTGGAGAGGAAGATCAAGAGCTACACCGATGTCGAAGACACTTTTCACACCCGCTTCATCCAGTTGCCGCCCGCCAACACGGCCGCGCTGCAAAGCGGGCTGGACAAGCTGCTGCCTGAACTGACCAACGCTTTCTCACTGGGCCTGCGCGCCGAGGCCGAACTCAGAGAACGTGACGGAACGCTACCGGCAGCCGCCCATGACTTGATCAGGAACGTTTTCGCCCATGACGCCGACCACCCGGACCGTACGCAGCGCCTGGGCGTCAGAGGCTTTCGACCGGATGTCTATTCGTTGAAGCTGACGTGCCACGCTGAGGGGCGCGCGGTTTCCCTGCGCCTGCCCAACTGCTTTTTACTGACCGAGCGCGGCGGTCTGGATACCCCCTACTCGGGCATGGCCATCCTTTGGTCCCCCACCAGCGGCCTACAGGCTTTTACGAGCGTCGACCTGGCCACGGAGCAGTTGAACAAGAATCTGCTGAACACTCGAAAACGCTTTGCCTGGCTGTCGAACCTGGCGCCCGCGCAACGCATACCCCACGGACGCTACCAGCTCCAGGCCTATGAACTGCTGGAAGACAATGTGCTGGTCAATCGGATGAAGTCGTTCATCGAACAGTTCAAGGCCGAGCGCAGTTACTTGAGCACATTAAAAGTTGGGGATTGGAAACTCAGCGGATCGGCGTTGCGCAACAGTCTCGACGCCTTGCTGGCCAAAGGCGCACCCACCAACCTGAAGCGCGCCGTGGACATCGCCCAAGCCAACAGGCGACAACAGAAACTGCCCGCCTGGCTCGGCACGGCGTCCCTGGAAGATCGACGCTTGCATATCGAACTGCTCGAGCAATACAAGAACAGCGTGGTCGATGCCAAGGACTACCTGGACGGTATCGAGCCATTGCGCACCCACGTGCATAAAAAGCTCAGGGCGTTACTGGACGCACGCTTCCCTGGAAAAAACCTCGACCCCGACACCCTCCAGATCACACCGAACCTTGCCGTCGTGGGGCCGGCCAGCGCCTTGACCGACTTTGCCTTGAACCATGTCGATGTGACCCGAAACGGCTTCAAGGTTTCGTCGACCGCCCCGCGCAAACTGCCTGACGGCTTGAACGAGACGGCGGTCAGGCAAATATTGTCGTCATTGGATATTTCCACCGCCTATAAAACACAGGTCGTGGACACGCTTTCCGGCTCTGGCGCGCCAGTCCAGCAAAGGAAGCGCCGGTTCCGTCAACAATTACCCTGGCAACTGCTGCAACACGCTCACGCACGGCACCTACAGCAACATCTCTCCAGCAAGGCCTTCGACCTGATTCGCCAGGTACTGGATATGCCGGACGCCATCGCCCGCAGTGCGGTTGAAGGCGCCAGCGCGCTGTTTCGCCCCGTGGAGCTGATCAAGACCGGCGGCGCGGCGGCGGTCAAGGCATTGGGGCTCTACCTGGTGGGTTCGAGCGCCCAGGCAACCAACCCCCTTGTCCTGTATTGCCCTTATCACTCGGGTCATTGCTTCACCGAGTTCAAGGACGAAGCGAGCGTGGTCGCGGCCTTCAACACGCCCGGCGCGCTCCAGGACCTGCTGATCCGCCGGCTTCCCGAGAACCAGCAAGCCATTTTCAGGAACCTGTTCGCCTCGACACTTGGGCACCTTTCGGAAATCACCCTGGGTTCCAACCCTATCCGCACCAACCTGCTCGACACGCTGTTCGATGACAACACGAAGTTGCTGGCAGAGCTGTTGAGTTCCCAGGCGCAGGACAAGCGCCAATTCGACTGGACCACTGCCTTGCACCTGTTCAGCTCGGGCATCCGGTTAGTGGGAAGACAGTTGCCGGGCAAACTGACGTTCATAGAGACGCTGTGGGAAAGCTACCAGGACTTCAAGGCGTCTTCCGAGGCCCTGCAAGCGCATGACTGGAAAACCGGCTTGCACAACTTCATCGCCGGCGCCGCCGAGATGGTGTCGCTGGGCCTGCTCAATCGCGACGATACATTCGGCCTGCTCGATCCCGTTGGACCGGCCTTGCCGAGTGTCCCGTCGACGCTCAACTGGAAGGACATCGCTTCCACCGGTCAACTGCGTACCGACCTGGGCGTCTTCGAAGCCACGGGTGTCAGCCTATCTGACCTGCAAAGAAACCTGGCTGAGGGAACGTACAAAGCCATAGAAAACGGCAAGCTTTATATCCCCTTGGCCGGCAAAGTCTTTCAAGTGGCAAAAGCCGACCAAGCCTGGCGAATCATTCATGAGCACGGTGAAGGGCCGTTGTTGAAAAAGTCCTCGGACGGCCGGACATGGGGGATCGACCCACAGCGCCAAACCGTCCGTTTTGGCAAGGCTGGGTCGAAGATGGCTATTACCTATAGCGACTTCAAAGCCAAAGGTTCATTGAATATTGAAGCGCGAGGCATGGCTGAGATACGTCGGAAATATCCGCACCGGGCAAATGCAATCGTGCAGGCGCTGGAGACGGCGCGGTTCTACTCGTTCAATGCCCTGTACAATCTCCATCAACTCAAGCAACAGGTTCTTCCGGGCTCTCGACTGGACAGATACCTTAAACTGTTTTTTGGTGTCAGCAGCGTCGACGCCCGTCTTATCAGCAAAATAGAGACAGCAATCTCGCCGATATGCCAGGCATTGGCCGATCCCTCCTGGGAACTGCAAAATGCGGACCGCATCGTTATCGGCAACCTCAAATACCTGGAGGACAGGGCGACTGCGTTCGTTCTCGAACCGGCGGCGGTGGGAAGAATCTACCTCACCCAGTTTTTCTTCGACATGGGACTGGATTGGTACAAGTCCGTCGTGCCCGACACCTTTAATGTCGATGCCCATGCCCAGGGAGCGACCTTCATCCATGAAATTTCCCATCAGTTGTTCAATACCTTTGACATCGCCTATCTGGACTCGGTACTGCCATTCCTCGACTTGATTTCAACAGCGACTTATCTAGGGCAAATACAATACGACAAGCAAAAGGACCTGCAGCTCAACGGACTTTCGCTGACCACCCCAAAACCCAAACTGTTCACGCAATGGGATAGCGCAGACAACACCGACAAGAAGGTGGAGCTGCTGCCTTTATACAAAGAGACAACTCAGGAGATCCTGAAGATAACCGGCGCCAAAACCATGGATCACGCTCGCGATGCTTTTCTGGATCCGATTTTGCCGGACAAGCGCATCGACGTCATACTTCGCAACGCCGACTCGATCACGCTCTTGATTTGCGAATTAGGGCGGCAACTCGATGTGCGCCCTTCCCGGCAACTTGCGGTGCAGTGATCTGGGCAAAGGGTTATTTGATCTTTTTTTCACGCCAGGTATGCGACGGTAGGCCATGCCCCCGTGTTTGAGCAAAAAAACACGCTCATTGATGCGTAAACGCCATGACGGCAGTTCTCGGCAGCTCATGCCGAAGGTTAGAATGCGGCAAACCAGGACGAATCAATGACCGAACATACCCTCTCGGAAGCCGAATACGACGCCATTACCGATGCCGCAGCTCATTGGTGTATGCGACTGCATGCCGTCGACTGCACCGATGCCGAACGGCAGGCATTCAAGCAGTGGCATGATGCCGATCCCCTGCATGCGTTCGAATACGAAGCCATGCTGGAAATCTGGGACGTTGCCGATCATCTGCCACGTGTCAAGGCAGCCGCCGTCACTCCAGCGTCCAGACCCCGGTCGCGCTGGAGCCGGTTGGCTGTCGCCGCCGCGGTGTTCGTCGTCGGCCTGCCCGTGGCCGCCTACACCGGCTGGAACCTGAACTGGATTGCCAATTCCTACGAGCGGTTCGAAGCCGGCACGAGCGTGCGTCATATCACCCTGGGGGACGGCAGCCAGGTGGAGCTCAACCTGGGCAGTGAGCTGACCTTTGCCAACTACAAAAACGAACGCCGGGTGACCCTGGAAAAGGGCGAGGCGTTTTTTGACGTCAGCCATGACAAACAGCATCCGTTTGTCGTGCGCGCCGCCCAAGGCCAGGTGCGTGTGACCGGTACGCGCTTCAACGTCTGGATGTACCAGGACCAGGTGCGGATTACCCTGGTGGAAGGTTCGGTCAGGGTCACCAGCAACCAGGCGCTCACCCGTAACGGCCTGCAACTTTCGCCGGGCATGCAGGCGAGCTACAAGGCGGGCGACCACCAACCCCAAGTCCGCGAGACAGCCCCCAACGACAGTTCGCTGGCGTGGCGCAACGGTAAGTTGGTGTTGGATGACCTGGCCCTGAGCGATGCGCTGCCGCTGATCAACCGCTACCTCGAGCGTCCCGTCATGCTGGCTGACAACAGCACCGGCGGCCTGCGAGTCGGCGGTGTGTACAACATCAGCGAAGTGCAAAATCTCGTGGCTTCGTTGCCCAAAGTCCTGCCGGTCTACCTGACCCAGAACAAGGACGGCAACCCGGTGCTCAATTCCATCGGGCAGCGGCCGGCCCAATAATTGCGTCCCCTGTGGGAGCAAAGCTTGCTCGCGGTAGCGGTGGATCAGTCTGACTGGATTTTGAATGTGCCGCTCTCATCGCGAGCAAGCTCGCTCCCACAGTTTGGATCGCTGCCGGCCTGTAGTTTCCCAAACGCCAAAAATCTCCTGTGGGAGCAGAGCTTGCTCGCGATGACGGAGGGTCAACCTGCATCCATTTTGAATGTGACGGCCCCTTCGCCTGCAAGTACAACAGCGATTATTGCGTCGCCACCCTGCCCGCCTCATCGCGCTCACGGATAATCACAGCCTGATAGTCCGGATCGGCCTTGATCTGCTGTTCGGTGAAGGGCAGCACACTCCACTGTTTCTGCGAAAACGCCTGGGTCTGGTCGGCCGAATAAGGTGAAGCGGGGTCGCTGGAAATGGAGAACGCCAACAATCCCTGGGCTTGCGGACCTTTACCGTCAAACGTCACCACTTGCAGGTAACTGGTACCGCTGACCACCTCCCATTTGCCGTTCGCCCCCGGCACGCTCTGGATCGCGTTATAGATGCCCAACTCCCCGGGGCCGCCATGGATCGGCGTCTGTCGGCTGCCGCTGCTGGCCACCTGGACGTCTTGCCATCGGCTGTCCTTCGACAACCCCGCAACCTTCACCGCCGCAACCGAAGCCAACATGGCTTCGCGCACAGCCTTGAGCACCGGTGGTCGCTCGATCGCCAGGCCCCGCGGGGTGTGTTGCGGGTCTTTGGGATCGAACGCAACGCGCCACGAATCAGGCAGCGCCTGCAGCCGTTCCATGATCTGCTGGAAATGTACGAACCCCACACCGCTGTTCAGGCTGGCCTTGCGATCCCAGGCCTTGAGGCTGGCGCAGGCCTCGGCCAATGCCGACGCATCGGGCCCCAGGTCACCGGCGCAAACGCCGAGCAGGTCCGGCATCACCTGGTCAGCCAGGTACACCTGATCGTCCATGACCATCCGCTGCAAATCCTCCACCTTCACCGGCCCGGCCTTGGCCAACTGGCCCAACCGCTGCAGCGCAAAACGCGCCCGCAGGCCCAGCGGCTGGCCTTGCTGGCTGATCACCGGGGAATAGCCGGACAACGGCTGCGCAGGGTTGACCATCCAGGCCGAATCGTTGGAGTTCTGCACGTAATCGCGGCGCAGCAACTGCGGGAGCTTGTCGGCGGCATAAATACCCTTTTGCACCGCTTTGGAATCGCTGCCCCAGGCGCATTCGCTGCGACTGCCATCCAGCACGATCAGCTGCAATCCGGCCCGGGGGTCACTGCACCGGGCCAGTTTGTCGGCGTCGACGTTCGGCACCACCGACACGTTCATGTAGAGGCTTTGCCCCTGGTCGTCCACCGCCAGGGTATTGACCCAGGGAATACCCTGAATCTTATGGACGGCGTCCTGCAAATCCTTGAGCGTGACGGCCTTGTTCATGGCGTACCACTGGGCCAGCACACGATCGTTTTCCAGGTTCGCATCCCGCAGGCTGTAGGCGAATCGGTTGTCCCAGTCCAGCCGGCCGGGCCATTGCACGATCGGGCCGAACTGCGAGCCATAGACCACGCGGGAAACCGTCTGCACCTGGCCGTCGGGTTGCTTGATGTCCACCGCGACCGTCTGCTGGCTCATCGGCACGGATTCGCCATCGAGCAGGTAGCGGGTCGGGTCTTTCGGGTCCAGTTGCAGCCGATACAAGGTGAAATGCTTTGAGCTGTCGACGGTGTGGGTCCAGGCCAGGTGTTGGCTGAAACCGATGTTGATCATCGGCAGGCCCGGCAGCGCCGCGCCCATGACGTCCAGCTTGCCGGGAATGGTCAGGTGCATCTGGTAGAAACGCATGCCGCCCACCCACGGAAAATGCGGGTTCGCCAGCAACATGCCGCGACCATTAAACGAGCGCTCACTGCCGATGGCCAGGGCATTGCTGCCGCGCTCCAGGGCAAAACGCTGCTGCCGGGTCGCGGCAGCGGCGAAACTCGCGGCCGGAGCAGTGGCGAGTGCCGTCGCCTGAGGCGGTTGTGCGCCAGCCAGAGCTTCGGCGAACTGGCCGACGCCGCCTTCCACCAACAAGCGACGGGTCAATTTGACCAGGTCCAGCGCGGTGATCGGCCGCACCCACTCACTGGCGCATTGCTCAGGCAGGCCCTTGGCCTTGCGCTCGGCCAACGCACGGTTGTAGCCCGCCGCATAGCCTTCAACCAGTTGTTGCACTTGAGGCGTCTGGGCCTGCCAGAAACCGGAGACCGCTTGCGGTGTGTTGAGCCAGCTGAAAAACAGATCGCTGGCGCGGTTCTCCCGCTGTTCGACCGTGACCTGCTCGGGCCCGAAGTAACGCGAGCGCTGAGCATTGACCGTGACGATCTCATTGGCCAGCAGGCACAGATTGTCCTGGGCGTAGGCATAACCGATGCCATAACCCAGTCCACGTTCGTCCTGGGCGCGGATATGTGGCACGCCAAACCGGGTGCGACGGATCTCGGCACTGGCCTGCTGTCCATCGTCCTGCGCATTGACCACGGGGCTGAGCCCGAGGGCGATCCCCAGAAAAGCGCCTGCAAGGCCAACCCTCGATAACTGCCCGGACATTCTCACGTTCACTCCTGATGAAAACTTCAGAGACCAGGACGGCTGCCGCTGCGCCAGTCGACAAACACTCGGCCCGCCTGGGAAATCACACGCCGCGTGCTGAACCGGAATGTGCCTACCTTGAAAACGAACCGGACGAAAAAAAATTAATGGCCTTGCGCCGCTTGAACACGGGGGTTTGACGAAGCGGGGGCAATTTTTTCACATCATCGTCCTCATGATTGCGCGTCCTCGTTCGTCCTATAACAGGAGAGTATTCGTGACCTTTTCTGATCAGGCTGGTAAGGAGTTTCTGCATGCGTAACGCGCAACTGCCCATGGAGGGCAAGCCAAGGCCAACCGGCGTCTCGCTGAACGCCACTCACCGTGAATTCGACAGGCCGCCAGAGCGCGGCGGCAATGACCACATCAGGCGCCTGCTCAAGAGCTTCGGGCTCAGGACCAGCCTGATTCGTCTTAAAGTCATCGACGCGCTGCTCAAGGCCGCCCACGAAAACCGCTGCCTGGGTGTGCGTGGTGTGCACAGCCAGTTATTGGGGTTGGACATTCCGTTGTCCTTTCTCAGCGTGCGCGAGGTATTGAAGCGCCTGTGCAGCGAAGGGGTCGTGACCCTCAACGCCGATAAAAGCTACCGCCTGCACCCCAGCGCGATGGCCGTGCTCGAGGCCGAGGAATGAAGCCGGCGCTCAGGGCTTGACCTTGCGCCGCATTACGCCGTTGATCACCACCACGATGACCGCCACGGCAATGGCGATGTATTGAAACAACTGCTCGCTGATCATGCCCTTGCCCTGCATCCAGGACAGCCCCAGCATGATAGCCAGGACGACGAGGACGATCAGAATCGAGTATTTCAAACGTTGTGAATGAGTCATTGCCAATTTCCTGAATGTATCCGTTCTGTATCCGAAGGCTTGTCAAGTCCGCACCCTATCGCCTGGATGACGGGTTGCCGACGGCCCCCATGGTACAGCCGAAGGCGTGTCTTCGTGCAATCCACTCGTTCTATCCCTCGACCAACTGACCTCTAAAGCTGCGTCCTCCCAGGCCGATATAGTCAGGACTGCCCATCCGCCTGCTCCAGAAAGTCGCCTTCGTGCAAGGACTTCCCACATGCCTTCATTCCGAACTATTCAGGCACGCTACACCCTGTTTCTGGTTATTTTCATGCTGGTGCTGTCCCTCCTGACGGTGGTGGGCATCAGTTATCTGGTCGCGCCCAAGCTGCGCCACACCGAGGAGCAAGTGGTCCTGAACCGCATCGCCGAGGTTGCCGAGCAGATCCAGGGCGAATTGAACAAGGTACAGGCGCAGCAACGCAGCATCACCCAGACCATCCCGCTGCTCGACAGCGATGCCATCGACAAAGTGTTGCCGGGGCTGGTGGATCAGTACGGCGAGTTGAAAGTCTTCGGCGGCGGGATCTGGCCCTTGCCCAACCAGCGGGCCGAGGGACGCAGCAAGTTCAGCACGTTCTGGCACCGCGACGCGTCCGGCAAACTGGTGGTCAATACCTTCTGGAACAGTGACGCCGCGCCCAACTATTACGAACAACCCTGGCACAAGGGCGGCATGGCCACTCCACCTGGCAAATGCGCCTGGGCTGCGGCCTATAAAGATGACGCCAGCGCCGAACCGCGCACCAACTGCGCCATGGCCATCCAGAAAAACGGCGTGCCTTACGGCGTGTCCACCATCGACGTGACCCTGGGCTTCTTCAATGAGCTGGTGGCACGCAAGGAAGCCGACCTGAGCGCCGAGATGCTGATCGTCGAAGGCGACGGCAAGATCATCAGCAACAGTTCGCGCATCAGCGGGCCGATCGTGCTGAAGAACATCAGCGAACTGGCGGCCACCTCGCCATTCGCCGCCCAGGTCAAGGCGGGCCTGGCCCAGCGCGACCAGCCGTTGCAGCGGGTCGAGTTCGACAACAAGGGCGAGGCCAGCACCTTCTTCATGCGCCCTATCGAAGGTTCGCCGTGGTTCCTGGCCACCGCATTGCCGACCCGCCTGATCACCGCCCAGCGCGACGATGTACTGAGCACGTTGAGCCTGCTGCAGATCCCGATGGTGATCCTGCTGGTCTTGATGCAGCTCTACGCGATCCGCCAGTTGACTAATCGCATGAAGGTGCTCAAAGGCAACATCGACGCCTTGTCCACCGGCGATGCCGACCTGACCCGACGCATCACCATCCGGGCCGAGGATGAATTGGGGGCGATTGGTCATTCGGTCAACCGCTTCATCGCTTACCTGCAAGGCATGATCGGTGAAGTCACTCAGGCCACCGGCGCCATGGCGTCGAGCCTGGGCGATCTGCAACGGACCTCGGCCCATACCAGCGAAATCCTGATGCGCCACGCCTCGGAAACCGACCAGACCGTGACCGCCATCACCCAGATGAGCTCTACGGCTGAAAGCGTCGCGCAAAACGCGGCCGAGACTGCGGCGTTCACCCAACGCGCCAACGAGCATGCCGATCGCTCCCGCGTCGTGGTCGGTGAGGCCTCCAGCAGTGTGGTGGCGTTGATCGATGAAGTCGCCAGCGCCACCCGCAAGGTCGAGAGCATGCAACAAGACGCCCAGCGCATCACCGAGATCCTGGGCGTGATCGGCGCCATCGCCGGGCAGACCAACCTGCTGGCGCTCAACGCCGCTATTGAGGCTGCCCGTGCCGGGGAGCAAGGCCGTGGTTTTGCCGTGGTGGCCGACGAAGTCCGCGCTCTCGCCGCCCGTACCCAGGCCAGTACCTCGGAAATCAACGAAATGCTGACCCGCCTGACCCAAGGCGTGAGTTCGTCGGTCTCGGCCATGGAAAACACCCAGGCCAGTTGCCAGTCGGCGGCCGATGCGACCTCCCGAGTCAACTCGGGCCTGGACGAAATGGCCGGCTCGGTCAGCCAGATCAACAGCCTCAGCACCCAGATCGCTACGGCCGCCGAGCAACAGAGCGCGGTGACCGAGGAGATCAATCGCAGCATGGTGCAAATCCGCCACATGGTGGAGGAACTGGTGGAAAGTGGCCTGGCCAGCGAGGCCAACACCCGGCAACTGCTGGACGCCAATAGTCGGGTGAATACGATCATGGGGCGGTTCAAGGTGCGCTGAAGCGTCTCCATTCACCTGTGTCAGATCTGTGGGAGCAAAGCTTGCTCGCGATAGAGTCGGATCAGCTGCAAGATTGTGACTGACAAACCGCTATCGCGAGCAAGCTCGCTCCCACAAGACTGCGTTCGTCCTTCCAGCCTGACAATTGTGTAATCCCCGCCTCAGCCCCCTGTCAGCTTGCCCTCGCTACTCTGTTATCCTCCCTCCAAACCGTTCGACAAGAGACCTCCTTCATGGCCAACCCCCTGCACCTGCTCGCCTTGAGCGCCCTGTTCATGACTACCTTGGCCCAGGCCGCCGAACCCGTCACCATCGATGTGCACCGCGACGCCAATTGCGGCTGCTGCAAGAAGTGGATCTCGCATCTGCAAGAAAACGGCTTCAAGGTCAACGACCATGTCGAGGCCGACATGAGTTCGGTCAAGCAACGCCTGGGCGTGGCGCCAAACCTGCGTTCCTGCCACACCGCCGAAATCAACGGCAAATTCGTCGAAGGCCATGTTCCGGCCGACCAGGTGCTGGCGTTGAGCAAGCGCGACGACTTGCTCGGCGTAGCCGCCCCCGGCATGCCCATGGGCTCGCCCGGCATGGAAATGGACGGCATGAGCGATGCCTATCAAGTGATTGGCCTGAAGAAAGACGGGACCCAAACCGTAGTGGCGGATTACCCGGCCCACTGATGGGCGAAGCCTATATCGGCTTGTTTCTGGCGGCTTTCGGTGCGGCGACCTTGCTGCCGCTGCAATCGGAGGCCTTGTTGGTCGGCCTGCTGCTCAGCGAGCGCCACGAAACCTGGCTGTTGCTGGGGGTCGCCACGGTCGGCAACGTCCTGGGTTCGCTGGTGAACTGGTGGCTGGGCACGCGCCTGGAGCACTTCAAGGACCGACGCTGGTTCCCGGTCAGCCCGGCTCACCTGGACAAGGCTCGCGTGCATTACCAGCGCTTCGGCCGCTGGTCGCTGCTGCTCAGTTGGCTGCCGATCATCGGCGATCCGTTGACCCTGGTGGCCGGGGTGATGGGCGAGCCGTGGCGGCGCTTCCTGCTGATCGTGACCCTGGCCAAAGGCCTGCGCTATGGCGTGCTCGCCCTCGCCACGCTGGGCTGGATGGGTTGAACATTCGGTCCGTTCGGTTGCCTGTGGTTAATACCGCCATAATCGGGTCGCGCCAGGATCGGCCGCGGCCACAAGGAGATTGACCATGTCCCGAACCCCCACGCGCTGGTTGCCCAGCCTGCTCTTCACCGTCGCCCTGCCCCTGCTCGCCCAGGCCGCCACCCCGCCGGAAGGCCCGGCCTACGGCGCTCAGCTGGAGGGCTTCGAATACCCCTATACCCTCAAGCACTTCGCCTTCCAGTCCCAGGGCAAATCGTTGCAGATGGGCTATATGGACGTGCCGGCCCAAGGCAAGGTCAATGGCCGTACCGTGGTGCTGATGCACGGCAAGAATTTCTGCGCCGCCACCTGGGGCGATTCGATCAAGGTGTTGAGCGAGGCCGGCTACCGGGTCATCGCGGCGGACCAGGTCGGTTTCTGCACCTCGAGCAAACCCGAGCATTACCAGTACAGCTTCCAGCAACTGGCGACCAACACCCAAGCCTTGCTCAAGGCCCTCGGTGTACAGAACGCCATCGTCCTCGGCCATTCCACCGGCGGCATGCTCGCCACTCGGTACGCCTTGCAGTTCCCCGATCAGGTCGAGCGCCTGGCAATGGTCAACCCCATTGGCCTGGAGGATTGGAAAGCCCTGGGCGTGCCCTATCGCACCGTGGACCAATGGTACGCCCGTGAGCTGAAAGTCACCGCCGAGGGCATTCGCAATTACGAGCGCACGACGTATTACGCCGGCCGTTGGAAACCTGAGTTCGACCGTTGGGTGGACATGCTCGCCGGCTTGAACAAGGGCCCGGGTCATACGCAAGTGGCGTGGAACTCGGCGCTGATCTACGACATGATCTTCACCCAGCCGGTCTATTACGAGTTCAAGGACCTGACCGTGCCCACCCTGCTGTTGATCGGTACCTCCGACACCACCGCCATCGGCAGCGACATCGCGCCGCCGGCGGTCAAGGCCAAACTGGGCCACTACGAGGTACTGGGCAAGCAGGTGGCCGGGCTGATTCCCCGCTCGACCCTGGTGGAGTTCCCCAATCTGGGGCATGCCCCGCAGATGGAAGAGCCGGATCGGTTCCACAAGGCCCTGCTGGGCTGGCTGGACAAACCCATTCCCTGACGAGGTGTTCCATGGCGGTGCAAATAGCAGTCATAGACGATTGGCAAGATGTGGCACGCGATGTGGTGGACTGGTCGGTGCTGGACAGCATCGGCCAGGTGACGTTTCTCCACGACTATCCCGCCGACCGCGACACCCTCGCCGAACGCTTGCAGCGCTTCGAAGTGATTTGCGTGATGCGCGAACGCACCGTGTTCGACGAAGGCCTGCTGCGCCGCCTGCCCAATCTCAAGCTGCTGCTCACCGGCGGCATGCGCAATGCCGCCCTGGACCTGAAGGCCGCTGCCGAGCTGGGCATCCAGGTGTGCGGCACCGACAGCTACAAGCACGCCGCACCCGAATTGACCTGGGCGCTGATCATGGCCCTGACCCGCAACCTGGTGCCGGAAGCCAATGCCTTGCGCGCCGGCCTGTGGCAGCAAGGCCTGGGCGGCGACCTGCACGGCAAGACACTGGCGATCCTCGGCCTGGGTAGCATCGGCACACGGGTGGCGCAGTTCGGCCAGGTGTTCGGCATGCGAGTCATCGCCTGGAGCCAGAACCTCAGCGCCGAGCGGGCTGCCGAAGTCGGCGTGACCTACGTCAGCAAGCAGGCGTTGTTCGAACAGGCCGACATTCTCTCGATCCACCTGGTGCTCGGCGAACGCACTCGCGGCCTGGTGGATGCCCAGGCGCTGGGCTGGATGAAACCCGAAGCGCTGCTGGTCAACACCTCCCGCGGGCCGATCGTCGACGAAACCGCCCTGATCGACGCCCTCCAGCACCAGCGCCTGGCTGGCGCCGCCCTGGACGTCTTCGCCCAGGAACCCCTGCCTGCCGACCATCCCTTCCGCACCCTGGACAACGTACTGGCCACGCCTCATGTGGGTTACGTCAGCCGACAGAATTACCAACAGTTCTATTCCCTGATGATCGAAGACCTGCAGGCCTGGGCAAAGGGCACGCCGATTCGATTGCTGACGCCGGCGGGTTGAACCCGCTACATCACCCACCATCATGCCCCTTGTGGGAGCGAGCTTGCTCGCGATAGCGGAGGATCAGTTGCAAGGTTTGTGGCTGACACACCGCTATCGCGAGCAAGCTCGCTCCCACAGGAGACAGTGTGTTTGCCAGGGTGTTATTGGCCATTAAAACGCCTCTATTCCACCCGCCCCTTGATGGTGCAGCACGCCATTCCATCGCGCACGGCAATGAACCAACCCCCTCCCCCTACACTTTTTTCTTTGCAGGAAACTGCACTTCGTCGGTGCGTATTCCTCTTCGTCGTGTAAGACATTGCCGCTAAAAAACGTGATTGTCGGACAATGCGACGAACCGAGGCGCACCGCTCTAGGATCTGACCTAGACTGCCTAACCGGGGGGAAAACCGACCGGTCATCCAGACGAAAAAAAGTCGAAACTTTTCGCAACGGCGACAGGTCAGGTTAGAGGTAGGGCAACAGCGACTGGTGCAGTCCTTGCACTGGTCATTGCAACAGCTCCTTCAGCTGATTCGCTTCGCCGCGTTTGGGTAGCCGTTCGCTTTCCTTGCGTTGCGCTTGTGCGCCTGGCCGCAGGATTTGGCCAATGAAACAACAGCTCTGGCGCGTGCCGGAAACAGATCGAGAAAATGGGAGATATGTATGATCAGTGCTGCCTTGGAACCACAACACGTCCGTTCTCAATTACCGCCGGCGGCCGAATCGCCGACGGCCCCGGTGCTGGCCACCGGCGGCAAGGCACTGCTCCCCGTCGTTCGACAGAACCCCAATCGCAAGAAAGTCCTGTTCGTCACCTCGGAAATCGCCGACCTGGTCAAGACCGGCGGCTTGGGCGACGTGTCCTCGGCACTGCCCCGGGCCATGGCCGGGCTGCATGATGTCCGGGTGTTGATCCCTGGTTATCCGCAAGTGATGAACAGCGGCAATCCGATCCACGTCGTCGGCGAGCTGGGCGGCCACGCCGCGCTGCCGCCCTGCAAGATCGGGCGCATGGACATGGCCGACGGCCTGGTGATCTACGTACTGATCTGCCCGGAACTGTTTGCCCGCGAAGGCTCGCCCTACGGTGCCAACAACGGCCGCGACTGGCCCGACAACCACATTCGCTTCGCCCGCCTGGGCTTGGCGGCTGCCGACATCGCCGCCAACCTGGCGCAGATCCATTGGTGCCCGGACCTGGTCCACGCCCACGACTGGCCAGCCGGGTTGGCGCCGGCGTACATGCACTGGCGCGGGCAACGCACCCCGACCCTGTTTACCATCCACAACCTGGCGTACCAGGGTGTGGTCAGCTTGGCCTCCTGCCCGGAACTGGGCATCCCCGAGCACGCCCTGCAACAGGAAGGCATGGAGTTCTACGGCAAATTGTCGTTCCTCAAGGCCGGGATGGCCTACTCCAGCCATATCACCACCGTCAGCGCCACCTACGCCCAGGAGATCACCACCCCGGCGTTTGGTTGCGGGCTCGACGGTTTCCTCGCGGCCAAGACCCAACAAGGCTTGCTCAGCGGCATCCCCAACGGCATCGATGAAAGCTGGGACTCGGCCACCGACACTCACCTGTTTCGCCAGTTCGCCATGGGCGACTGGGAAGGCAAGTCCGTCAACGCGAGCCATGTACGGGAACTGTTTGGTCTCGACGATTCCACGGGCCCGTTGTTCGCCGTGGTGTCGCGCCTGGTCTACCAGAAAGGCCTGGACCTGACCGAAGCGGTCGCCGAGTTCATCGTCGAGTCCGGCGGCCAGATCGCCATCATCGGCCGCGGCGAACCGGAGGAAGAACAGGCCATGCGCGAACTGGCTCTGCGCTTCCCCGGCCGCATTGGCGTGCGCATCGGCTTCAACGAAACCGATGCGCGGCGGATGTTCGCCGGCAGCGATTTCCTGCTGATGCCGTCGCGCTATGAGCCCTGCGGCTTAAGCCAGATGTACGCCCAACGTTTCGGCTCGCTGCCGGTGGCGCGCAATACCGGAGGCCTGGCGGACACCATCGAAGATGGCATCACCGGCTTCCTGTTCGATGAATCCACCGTAGAGAGCTATCAACAAGCCTTGAGCCGAGCCTTCAAGGTCTTCGAATTCCCCGACCTGCTCAACGCCATGCGCTGCCGGGCCATGTCTGCTCCGTTCAACTGGTGCAAGGCCGTGGAACCCTACGCCGAACTCTACGAACAGCTGGTGGCGAAGTCACTGGGAAAATCGGCCAGACAATGAGGTAACAATGACGTCAAGGACGCCTGAGACATGGACCCACGGGGCGGTCATGCTGGATGACGAGCACACCCGCTTCGCCCTCTGGGCCCCGGATGCTTTTTTTGTCAGTGTCGAACTCGACACTGGAGATTCAATACCGCTACTGCCCCAAGCCGACGGCTGGTTCATGATTCAGACCCGTTGCCCCGCCGGCACCCGCTATCGCTACAACATCGATGGCGAGCTGGAGGTGCCGGACCCGGCCTCTCGCGCCCAGGCCGGCGACATCGACCGCCACAGCGTGGTGGTCGACCCGCATGCCTACCCGTGGCGGCACACCCAATGGTCCGGCCGCCCCTGGCACGAAGCCGTGATCTACGAATTGCACGTGGGCGCCCTGGGCGGCTTCAACGGCGTCGAACAGCATTTGGCTCGCCTGGCCGGGTTGGGCGTCACCGCCATCGAGCTGATGCCACTGGCGCAGTTTCCCGGCGATCGCAACTGGGGCTACGACGGGGTCCTGCCCTACGCACCCCAGGCCTCCTACGGCACACCTGAACAGCTCAAGCATCTGATCGACAGCGCCCACGGCCATGGGCTGTCCGTCATCCTGGATGTGGTTTACAACCACTTCGGCCCCGACGGCAATTACCTGCACCGCTATGCCAAGGGCTTCTTCCGCGAAGACAAGCACACACCCTGGGGCGCGGCGATTGATTTCCGCCGCCGCGAAGTGCGGGACTTCTTTATCGACAATGCGCTCATGTGGTTGCTGGAGTACCGTTTCGACGGCCTGCGCCTCGACGCGGTACACGCCATCGAAGACCCGGACTTTCTCCAGGAACTGGCGGCCAGGGTGCGCGAACAGGTAGATCCGATCCGGCATGTCTGGCTAACCGTGGAAAACGAACACAACCAGGCCAGCCTGCTGGAACAGGGCTACGACGCCCAGTGGAACGACGATGGCCACAATGCCCTCCACGTGCTGCTGACCGGTGAGACCGACGCCTACTACGCCGACTATGCCGAGCAACCGACGGAACAACTGGCACGCTGCCTGAGCCAGGGTTTCGTCTTCCAGGGCCACCTCAATCGCCACGGCGAATCCCGGGGAGAACCCAGCGGTCACTTGCCACCGAGCGCGTTCGTGCTGTTCCTGCAGAACCACGACCAGGTTGGCAACCGTGCCCTGGGCGAACGCCTGCATCAGCTTGCCGCGCCCCAGGCCGTGCAAGCGGCGACGGCATTGTTGCTGTTGTCACCGATGATCCCACTGCTGTTCATGGGCGACGAGGTGGCGGCCGAACAACCGTTCCTGTTCTTTACCAGTCATCACGGCGAGCTGGCAGAGCTGGTGCGCGAAGGCCGACGCAACGAGTTCAAGGCGTTCAGTGCCTTTGCCGATCCGCAGACACGCGAGCGGATTCCCGACCCGAACGCGGCCAGCACCTTCGAGGCTTCACGGCCAAGCCTGGAACCGCAACGAGCGGAACAGCAGGCCAGCGAGGCGCTGTATCGCCAACTGCTGAAAATCCGCCGTGAAGAGATCGTCCCGCGCCTGCCCGGCGCCCAGGCCCTGGGGGCCGATGTGCTGGGCAACGGCGCCGTCTGCGCGCGCTGGCGACTGGGCGATGGCAGTGTGTTGCGCATCGACCTGAACCTTGGTGATCAGCCCGTCGAACACCACGCCCCGGAAGAGGCACGCATTCTTTTCGAACATCCGCAGCACGTCATGGGTCTGTTGCAACAGGGCGTCCTTGCGCCCCACAGCGCGCTGGTCAGTCTGACGCAGGCGACAACCTTGCCCAACATCACTGGAGAGCGCCTATGAGCGATGCGCAATTGGAAATCCTCGCCAGCCGAGCGGGCCTGGCGGTGGATTGGATCGATGCCAACGGCCGGCCCCAGAAGGTCTCGCCGGCCGTCTTGCGTTCAGTCCTCACTGGCCTGGGCCATCCCGCCGGCAGCGCCCAGGAAATCGACGCCAGCCTGCTGCAGTTGCAGGAAGATCAACAGAACCATCAGCTGCCACCGCTGATCACCGCCGACGTCGGGGCCAGCCTGGACTTGAGCCGCTACTTCGAGGCCGGGACACCTTGCGAAATCAAACTCGAAGACGGCGCGACACTGAACCTGAACCTCGATGCCGACGCCAAGCTGCCGGGGATGATCCCAGTGGGTTATCAGCACGTCAGCATCCGGGACCAGCATTTCACCCTCGCCGTCGCGCCCGCCCGCTGCTACAGCGTGGCCGATGCCGTGGACGACCCGACGCCACGGGCCTGGGGCCTGAGCGCGCAGCTGTATGCCTTGCGACGCCCCGGTGACGGTGGCTTCGGTGACACCCAGGCCCTGGAAGAACTGGCCCGTGTGGCTGGCGAGCGCGGTGCCGAAGCCATTGCCATCAGCCCGATGCACGCGATGTTCAGCAGCGACACCGGGCGCTACAGCCCTTACTCACCGTCCAGCCGACTGTTCCTCAACAGCCTGTACGCCGCGCCCGGCACCATCCTCGGTGAACGCGCCCTGCGCTCCGCTATCGACGCCACCGGCTTGACCAACCAACTGCGCGCCCTGGAAGAGCAGCCGCTGATCGATTGGCCGGTCGCCGCCCAGGCCAAGCAGAAAATCCTCCGCGCCCTGTACGACGGGTTCAGCCAGGGTGCGCACCCGCTGCACGAAGACTTCAGCAGTTTCCGCCACACCAGCGGCGAAGCCTTGGAAAACCATTGCCGCTTCGAGGCCTTGCAGGCCGAACGCGCCGCCCGGGGCGAAAGCCTCGACTGGCGGCAGTGGCCGGAGGAATGGCGCGATCCGCGCAGCTCGGCCCTGGCCCACTTCGCCGAAGAAAATGCCGACGAGATCGGTTTCTACGCCTTTTGCCAATGGTTGATCGCCCGTTGCCTGGAACGCGCCCAGAGCGCAGCCAAATCCAGCGGCATGGGCATCGGCTTGATCGCCGACCTGGCGGTGGGGGCCGATGGCGGTGGCAGCCAGGCCTGGAGTCGCCAGGACGAACTGCTCGCATCGTTGACCGTGGGCGCCCCGCCAGACATTCTCAACCGCTCCGGCCAAGGCTGGGGCATTTCGGCGTTCTCCCCGGAAGGCCTGGTGCGCAACGGCTTTCGCGCCTTCATTGAAATGCTGCGGGCCAACTTCGCCCACGCTGGTGGCTTGCGCATCGATCATGTCATGGGTTTGCAACGGCTCTGGGTGATCCCTAACGACGCCCCGCCCAGCGACGGTGCCTACCTTTATTATCCAGTGGACGACCTGCTGCGCCTGCTGGCACTGGAATCCCATCGGCACCAGGCCATCGTCCTCGGCGAAGACCTCGGTACCGTACCGGAGGGCTTGCGGGACAAACTCAGCGCACGCTCGATCCTCGGCATGCGCGTGCTCTTGTTCGAACAGGACAACACCCACTTCAAGCCTATCCTCGACTGGCCGGACAACGCCTTGGCGACCACCAGCACCCACGACTTGCCGACGCTCAACGGCTGGTGGCACGGTCACGACATCGACTGGAACGCCCGGCTGGACCTGATCGATTCCCCCACCGAAATGGACTGGCGCAAACACCGCGAGCGCGAACGCGAAGGCCTGCGCCAAGTGCTCAACCAGGATCCGCAGAACTTTCGCGAAGAACATCGCGAGACCGACCAGGTGCTGGATGCCAGCGTGCGTTTCCTCGGCCACACCCGCGCGCCGCTGGTGTTGTTGCCGCTCGAAGATGCCCTGGGCATCGAGGAGCAGGCCAACCTGCCTGGTACCACCGACACCCATCCCAATTGGCGCCGCCGCCTCGCCGGGCAAAGCCAGGCGTTGCTGGATCACCCGGACGCCGCCCGGCGTCTGGAAATACTCGCCTGCGCGAGGCTTCAGGCGAACGAGCGTGACCGATGAAACAGACGTTGATCCAACCCCTGCGGGCAACATTGCGCCTGCAGTTTCATAAAGGCTTCACCCTGGACGATGCCATCCCCCAGGTGCCGTACTTCGCCTCGCTGGGCATCAGCCACATTTATGCCTCGCCGCTGCTCAAGGCCCGCGCCGGGTCCATGCACGGCTACGATGTCGTCGACCCGACCCTGGTCAACCCCGAGCTGGGTGGCGAAGCCGCGCTCAAGCGTCTGGTCGCCGCCTTGCGCGAGCACCGGATGGGCTTGATCCTCGACATCGTCTCCAATCACATGGCTGTTGGCGGCAATGACAACCCCTGGTGGCTGGATCTGCTGGAATGGGGACGCCTGAGCCCGTACGGCGAGTTCTTCGACATCCAGTGGCATTCCCCGGACCCGCTGATGGAAGGCCAATTGTTACTGCCGTTTCTGGGCAGCGACTACGGCGTGGCCTTGCAGGAAGGCACCTTGCAATTGCGCTTCGACGCCACCCACGGCAGCTTCTACGTCGAGCACTATGAACACCGCTTCCCGATTTGCCCGATGCACTACGGCGAACTGCTCAAACCGGCCGAAACCCCGCCCGTCGAGCAAGCCGAAGCGCTCAAGACCCTGGCTGAGCGCTTCACCACGCTCAATTACCAGACCGATGCCCACACCCTCGCCCGCCCGTTGCAAACGGAGTTGCAGGCGCTGGTGGCACAAACCGGGATCCTGGCCGCCATCGAGGACAACCTGAGTGGCTATGACTCCACCCAGCCCCTGGGTTTCGAACGCCTGCATCAGTTGCTGGAGCGCCAGAGCTACCGCCTCGCCAGCTGGCGCACCGCGGCGGACGATATCAATTGGCGGCGTTTTTTCGATGTCAACGAACTGGGCGGGCTGCGGGTCGAGCGTCCAGCAGTATTCGAAGCCACTCATGCAAAGATCTTCGAGTTGATCGGCGAGGGACTGGTGGACGGGCTGCGGATCGATCACATCGACGGTCTCGCCGACCCTCGGGGTTACTGCCGCAAACTACGCCGACGCGTCGATTCACTGTCGCCGAACCGACACTTGCCGATTTTCGTCGAAAAGATCCTTGGTGATGGCGAGACCTTGCGGCGGGACTGGAACATCGACGGCAGTACCGGTTACGAGTTCATGAACCAGGTCTCGCTGCTGCAGCATGACCCGGCCGGCGCCGCTCCCCTCGCCGAGTTCTGGAGCCGGCACAGTGAGCGGCCGGCGCACTTCATCGAAGAAGCCCGCCTGGCCCGCCAGCAGATACTCAATGGCTCCCTGGCCGGGGATTTCGAAAGCGTCGCCCAGGCCTTGCTGCAAGTGGCCCGGGACGATGTGATGACCCGCGACCTGACGCTGGGCGCGATTCGACGGGCCTTGCAGGAGTTGATCGTGCATTTCCCGGTGTACCGCACCTACATCACACCCCTGGGACGCGCCGCCGAAGACGAAATGTTTTTCAACCAGGCCCTGGAAGGCGCCCGGCAAACCCTCAGCGAAGCCGACTGGCCGGTGCTCGATTGCCTGGCCGGCTGGCTCGGTGGAATGCCCTGGCGGCAACGCCCGCGCGGCAGCCAGCGCAAACGCCTGCGTCACGCCTGCGTGCGCTTCCAGCAACTGACCTCGCCGGCCGCCGCCAAAGCCGTGGAGGACACCGCCCTCTATCGCTCGGCGGTGCTGTTGTCGCGCAATGACGTGGGCTATAACACCGAGCGTTTCAGCGCCCCGGTGCAGGAATTCCACCAAGCGTGTCTCGAACGCCTCGAGCATTTTCCCGACAACCTGATGACCACCGCCACCCACGACCACAAGCGCGGCGAAGACACCCGCGCCAGGCTGGCCGTGCTCAGCGAACGCGCCGACTGGTACGCCGCCTGCGTCGAACAATGGCGCATCCTCGCGCCTTCACTGCACAGCGATCCGGCGGCGCCCTCGGCCGGTGATGAGCTGATCCTTTACCAGGCACTGCTCGGCAGTTGGCCGCTGGACCTTGACCATCAGGACCACAAGGCATTGGCCGCCTACAACGAGCGCCTGTGGCAATGGCAACGCAAGGCCTTGCGTGAAGCCAAGCTGCAAAGCAGTTGGGCGGCGGTCAACGACGCTTACGAACAAGCCACACAGATGTTCCTCGAACGCCTGCTGCTGGGCGATGAGGGGTTGCCCTTGCGCAGCGCCATCGCCGAGGCGGTCCAGGCCGTGGCCCCGGCGGGTGCCCTCAACAGTCTGGCGCAAACTTTGCTGCGCATGACCGTACCCGGCGTACCGGACCTGTACCAAGGCAACGAGTTCTGGGACTTCAGCCTGGTGGACCCGGACAACCGTCGCCCGGTGGATTTCCAGGCACGCCGCGAGGCGATGCGCGCCGAGAACACCCCTACCGCGTTGGTACGCGATTGGCGTGACGGCCGGATCAAGCAAGCCTTGATCGCCAGGACACTGGCCGTGCGGGCCGAGTATCCGCAGTTATGGCGCCAGGGCCGCTACCAACCGCTGGAAGTGCTCGGCGAACAGGCCCAGCGGATACTGGCCTTCATGCGCGAGGACTCGCAACAACGGGCGATCATTGTCGTACCGGTCCATGCGGCGCACTTGCTGGAAAACAGTGCCGTGCCGCTGGTGGCTGCGTCGGATTGGGGCGATACCCGCATATCGTTACCGTTCGCCGCCCAGGATGAAAAACTGAAGGGACTTTTTTCAAGCGTCACAGTCACACCCCAAAGGGAGCTGCTGATCAGCACCGCGCTGGGGAATTTCCCGGTCAATGTCTTTATCCAATCTTGAGTTGAATCAGGAGCACTGCGATGAGTACCGACGATAAACGCATTCGCGAATTCGCCTATCAGATCTGGGAGTCCGAGGGTAAACCCACCGGGCAGGAAAAACGCCACTGGGAGATGGCGCGCAAACTGGCCGAAGCCGAAGCGCTGGCGCCCAGCAAGCCACCCAAGGCCGCGAGTAAATCGGCGGCCAGCAAAACCGACGGCGCCAAGCCTGCTGCCGCCAAGAGCACCACGGCCAAGCCTGCCGCAAAAAACACCACCCCCAAGGTCAAGCCAGCGGCCAAGCCTACTGCGGCGACTGCCGCGACAGTGCCACCGGCGAACAAGACAGCCGACAAGAAGCCACGAGCACCGCGCAAACCGCCGGCGGTTTGATTCATCCTATCGGTCTCTTCGCCAGGTGGGAGCAAAGCTTGCTCGCGAAGCAGGCGCCTCGATGTCTGAAGGAGCGCATCTCTTCATCGCGGGCAAGCCTTGCTCCCACAAGGAAGCAACTTTGTCCCACATAACGGGATAAATCCCCTCGCTACAGGTGAAGGGTGATGCCATCCCTTTCAAGTGAACCGCACCGCTGTATCTGTCTGTTTTTTGCAGGAGCAACTATGACCCGTCCAAACAAAACCACGCCGCCGCCCGTTATCGAGGCCTCGCGGATTCGTGAAGGGCTGCCTTTTCCACTGGGTGCAACCTGGGATGGCCTCGGGGTCAATTTCGCGCTGTTTTCAGCCAATGCCACCAAGGTCGAACTATGCATTTTCGATGATGCCGGCGAAGTCGAGCTCGAACGCATCGAGCTGCCGGAGTACACCGACGAGATTTACCACGGTTATCTGCCGGATGCCCATCCGGGATTGATCTACGGCTATCGGGTCTATGGCCCGTACGACCCGGCGAACGGCCATCGCTTCAACCCGAACAAACTGCTGATCGATCCTTACGCCAAGCAACTGGTCGGCCAATTGAAGTGGTCCGAAGCCCTGTTCGGCTACACCATCGGCCACCCCGACGGCGACCTCAGTTTCGATGAGCGTGACAGCGCCCCGTTCGTCCCCAAGTGCAAGGTCATCGACCCCGCACACACCTGGGGCCACGACCATCGCGTCAGCGTGCCCTGGGACAAAACCATCCTGTATGAAACCCACGTACGCGGCCTCACCATGCGTCACCCTGCGGTGCCCGAGAACCTGCGCGGCACGTTCGCCGGGCTGATGGTCGACGATGTGCTGGAGCATATCCGCAAGCTGGGCGTTTCTTCGGTGGAGCTGCTGCCCATCCATGCCTTCGTCAATGACCAGCACTTGCTGCATAAAGGCATGACCAATTACTGGGGTTACAACAGCATTGCCTTCTTCGCGCCCGACCCGCGCTACCTGGCCAGCGGCAAGATCGCCGAGTTCAAGGAGATGGTCGCCCACCTGCACGAGGCCAACCTGGAAGTCATCCTCGACGTGGTCTACAACCACACCGCCGAGGGCAACGAACAGGGCCCCACCCTGTCCATGCGCGGCATCGATAACGCCTCGTACTACCGGCTGATGCCCGACGACAAACGCTATTACATCAACGACTCCGGCACCGGCAACACCCTGGACCTGAGCCACCCCTGCGTGCTGCAAATGGTCACCGACTCCCTGCGCTACTGGGCCACGGAAATGCACGTCGATGGCTTCCGCTTCGACCTGGCGACCATTCTCGGTCGTTACCATGACGGTTTCGACGAGCGCCACAGTTTCCTTGTCGCTTGCCGCCAGGACCCGGTGCTGCGCCAGGTGAAAATGATCGCCGAGCCTTGGGACTGTGGCCCCGGTGGCTATCAGGTGGGGCACTTCCCGCCGGGCTGGGTCGAGTGGAACGACAAGTTTCGCGACACGGTGCGGGCCTTCTGGAAGGGGGATGACGGCCAGCTCGCCGACTTCGCCAGCCGAATGACCGCCTCGGGCGAGATGTTCAACCAACGTGGTCGGCGCCCGTACGCCTCGGTGAACTTCGTTACCGCCCATGATGGTTTCACCTTGCATGACCTGGTGTCGTACAACGACAAGCACAACGAAGCCAACGACGAGAACAATCAGGACGGCAGCAACAACAACCTGTCCTGGAACCATGGCGTCGAAGGCCCGACGGATGATCCCGAGATCAACGCGCTACGCCATCGGCAGATGCGCAACTTCTTCGCCACCCTGCTGCTGGCCCAAGGCACGCCGATGATCGTCGCCGGCGACGAATTTGCCCGTACCCAGCACGGCAACAACAACGCCTATTGCCAGGACAGTGAGATCGGCTGGGTCAACTGGGACCTGAGCGAGGATGGCGCGGCGCTGCTCAAGTTCGTCAAACGCCTGATCAAGTTGCGCCTGACCTACCCGATCCTGCGCCGCGGACGCTTCCTGGTGGGCAACTACAACGAGGACATCGGGGTCAAGGATGTGACTTGGCTGGCCCCGGACGGCAGCGAAATGAGCATCGAACAGTGGCAAGACGGCAATGGTCGCTGCCTGGGCATGCTGATGGATGGCCGCGCCCAGGAGACCGGCATTCGACGCAAGGGTGGCGATGCGACGCTGCTGCTGGTGGTCAATGCGCACCATGACATCGTTAACTTCCGCTTGCCGGAAGTCCCCGAGGGCAGTTTCTGGACCTGCATGGTCGACACCAACCAGCCGACCGTTCGTGGCCAGGAGCGCTTCGATTTCGAATCCGAATACTCTGTCACCGGACGCTCGTTGCTGCTGTTCGAGCTGCAACGCGAAGAAGAGGATTGAACGATTCGCAGTTAACCGATGGGGACCGCAAGGATGCGGTTTTTCCAGCCACACCGTTCAGTTTGAAGAAAAAAATGCAGTTCAGACGCACGTGTCACGAGACGAATCGGCTGACATGGTCAATACTTCCCCTGCGGTAGTCTCCAGGATTCGGAGCGCTGTGAATCGCAGTCATGCCCACATCGGTGCCATCGGACAGTAGGCCCGGTGCATGGCTGAAAGATTGAACACATACAAGGATGTCACTTATGAAGCCCGCCTCTCGCTTGCCTGGCCGGCAGCACCCGCAAATCTGGAACAGTGCTGCGCAACTGGCCGATATTCCGATCATCAGTACCCAGACACTCATTCCCGCTGGCGCTCGCGCCGTCATCCTTGCCCCGCACCCGGGCGATGAAGTCGGGGCCTGTGGCGGATTGCTGCAATTGCTGAGCAACCTGGACCAGCCTATGTTGCTGATCTCGGTCACCGATGGCGCCCTGGCCCACCCCGGCTCACCATTGTGGAACGACGAACGCCTGCGTACGCACCGTCCCCACCCCCAGGAAAGCGTCGACGCCCTGCATCGCCTGGGCATCGCCGCCCATGGCCTGCAGTGGGTACGCGGCGGTTTTCCGGAAAAAAACCTGGCCGAACACGAAGCCGAGCTGGCCTCTTTTATCACCCGTCACCTGCGACCCGGTGACGTGGTGTTCAGCACCTGGCGCCAGGATGGCGACAGCGACCACGACACCGTCGGACGCGCCGGGGCGCTGGCCGCCGACAGGATCGGGGTGGCGTTCAACGAGCTCCCGGTGTGGGCCTGGCACTGGCCGGTCCGCGAACAAAATAAAATCCCCTGGCACCGGGCCCGCAAACTGCGCCTCGACGTCTGGACCACCGCCCGCAAACGTCACGCCATGCACGCCTACGTCAGCCAACTCGCCGGCGAACCGGCGAGCGGCATCGCCCCCTTGTTGCCCAGGGTCATCCTTGACCGGATGGGTTTGCCCTATGAGATTGTCTTCATCTGAACACGCACCTGTAAAAGCTGGGGTTGTTCGCGGATGGCGGCGGTTCAGACCCACTGCCATCGCGAGCAAGCTCGCTCCCACATTGGAACTGCTACTTCTGTACGCCACCAGTCCCTGTGGGAGCGAGCTTGCTCGCGATGGCGATCGACAAGGGTATGAAAAATCCGGAACTGCCGGTGCCTTGGGTCAGTCGCATGAACAAGTACGTCTGATTCAGGAGTGAACGTGACTCAAGATCCCGATTGGCGAGCCGTCGAACCAATACAAAAATCGGACGCGCCTGCGGCGGTTCATCGACTGCGGGTCCTGACGGTCAACACCCACAAGGGTTTTACCGCCCTCAACCGGCGCTTCATCTTGCCCGAATTGCGCGAAGCGGTGCGCAGTACCGGCGCCGACCTGGTGTTCCTGCAAGAGGTACTGGGTGAACATGACCGCCACGCGTCACGCTACGACAACTGGCCCCAGACGTCCCAGTACGAATTCCTCGCCGACAGCATGTGGAGCGACTTCGCCTACGGCCGTAATGCGGTTTACCCCGATGGTCATCATGGCAACGCCTTGCTCTCCAAATACCCGATCCGCCAGTTTCGCAATCTCGACGTGTCCATCACCGGGCCCGAGCGGCGCGGGTTGTTGCATTGCGTGCTGGATGTGCCGGGCCACGCTGCGGTCCATGGGATCTGCGTGCACCTGAGCCTGTTGGAAAGCCATCGCCAGTTACAACTCAAACTGCTTTGCCAATTGCTCGATTCGCTGCCCGAGGATGCCCCGGTGATCATTGCCGGTGACTTCAACGACTGGCAACTGCGCGGCAACCTCGCCCTTGCCCGCCGTGGTTACCTGCACGAAGCGTTCGAGCAGCACCTTGGCCGCCCCGCCAGGACCTACCCGGCCCGCTTCCCGCTGTTGCGCCTGGACCGCATTTACCTGCGCAACGCCAGCAGTCATTCCCCGCAAATACTGAGCAACAAACCCTGGACCCACCTGAGCGACCACCTGCCGCTTTCGGTGGAAGTGCATTTGTAAAGCGAGCCTTCCCTCCCTCTTTCTGAGCGTTGACCTGTAAGTTCTGACAGTAGCGACGCCCTTTAATCGTTGCTAGGGTGCCTTTCCATACAGCGAGCGTTGCCAGGCCCTGTGTGCCATCTGTTGCGCAACCGATGCTGGAACCGGTGTCCATGGGGATGCCGATGCAGAGGGATAGCACATGATTCGGCACGATAAAGGATTCAATCGGCTGTTCAACGCCTTGTGCGTATCGGCCCCCTTCCTGTTACCCGCATCCTCCGCCATGGCGGCCTGCACGCTGGTACCGACCGCAGGCAATGATTCCTATGTCTGCGACAGCGGCACCAGCCCCGGGCTGACGGACCTTTCGGGTAACAACAGCCTGACCATGCCCGCCAACGGCAGCGGCCTCATTACCGGCGACGTCACGTTCGGCGCCGGCGTCGACAGCATCGTGATCAACGCCAACGGCGTGATCGACGGCGATGTACAGCAGGGCTCTGGAGTGGACGATTTCATCATGAATGGCGGCAGGATCCTGTCCCTGGCCCAAGGGGACGGCCTCGATACGTTCGAGATGAACGGTGGAACCATCGTTGACGCATTCGAAGACGGCGACGTTGCGAAGATGACCGGCGGTACCATCGGCCGGGTCGACATGAAACTCGATGACAACGTTTTCGACATGTCAGGCGGCAATATCATTGGCAACCTGGTGACCGGTTTCGGTCAGGACACCATCATCCTCTCCGCGGGACGCATCGGCGGCAATGTCAGCGTCAGCGGCGGCAACGACAGCATCACCGTCAGCGGTGGCGAAATACTCGGCGAGGTCCGGGCCAGTGCCGGCGATGACCAGTTCCAGTGGAGCGGCGGCCTCATTCACTCCGCCGTTTTAATGGGTGTGGGCAACGACACGGCGCAGTTGAGTGCTCTCGATGAAACAACGCTCGCCACCACGCCCAGCGTGGACGGTGAGTTGGGCCAGGACGTCTTGACCTTCGAAAGCAGCACCTCCAGCACCGGCGCCCGTTACCTCAATTGGGAAACGATCAACCTCACCCAAGGCTCCCAACTGGACCTTAACGACACCCTGACCTTGGGTGACAGCGCCACCGCCACCGGGACGCTCACCATCGAAAGCGACAGCACGCTGACGGCGACCCAAGGCGTCATCGCGCCTTTTACCGCCGGTCAACTGGCGACGCTCAACAACGCCGGCACGATAGACCTTACCCAGGGCAACACCCGCACCAACGACACGCTTACCGTCCAGGGCAACTACGTCGGCAACAATGGCCAGCTGCATGTGCAAACGGCCGTTGGTGCCGATGGTTCTGCCAGTGACAAACTGGTGGTCAATGGCGGGACGCTCACCGGCACTACCACCATCATAGTCACGAACCTCGGCGGCACGGGCGCACAGACGACCCAGGACGGCATCGAAGTGGTCCAGGCCCTGGGTGGCGCGGTCAGTGACATCAACGCCTTTTCGCAGGGGCAGTCCATCTCGGCCGGTGCGTTCGATTACCGCCTGTTCAAGGGCGGCGTGACCGGCAATGAAAACAACTGGTACCTGCGCTCCACCGTGGTCGCCGGACCAGTACCAGCCCCCATCCCGACCGCGCCTCCCGCGCCGGGTGCGCCACCCGTGCCGACGCTGCCGCCCTTGCCAACCGCAGTGCCCGGCGCGGCGCCCATCCCGTTGTATCGCCCGGAAGTGCCGACCTGGTCGGTGCTGCCTCCGGCGGCGGCGCAATTGACGTTGATGGCCCTCGGCACATTCCATGACCGTCAAGGTGACCAGCGCCTGCTCACGGAAACCGGCGCATTCGGCGCGGGTTGGGGCCGGGTCTATGGCACAGACCTGAATAAAACCTGGGCCGGCACGGTGACGCCGCAGTTCGATGGGTCGATCAAAGGGTTCCAGGTGGGCAACGATCTATACAGCTCGCAACTGTCCGGCGGCCAGACCCAGCGCATTGGCTTCTTCGTCGGGCACACGGAATTGAACGGCAAGGTCAAAGGCTTCAACCTGGGTTTCGAAGGCCGGCACGCCGGCAAGATAGAACTCGACGGCGACAGCTATGGGCTCTACTGGACGCTCACCGACCCTAGCGGCGGCTACGTCGATGCCGTGGTGATGGGCACGCGACTGAACGGCGACAACCGTTCCGAACGCGGCCTGAAAATCGATAATCGCGGGCACGCCCTGACCGTTTCGGCGGAGGCCGGCTATCCCTTCGCGGTAACCTCAGACTGGGTGTTCGAACCCCAAGCCCAGGTCATCCACCAGAAGGTTTCCCTGGATACGCAAAACGATGGGATCTCCAAGGTCGAATTCGATTCCGACGGTGCCTGGACCGGCCGTGTCGGCGCTCGTCTGAAGGGTCGCTATCAGGTCAGCGGCATGCCCGTGGAACCGTACTTGCGCGCCAATCTCTGGCACACGTTTTCCGGTACCGATTCGGTGACGTTCGACGATACGGAGCGGGTCGAGACCCAACAGCGCGCCTCCACTGGCGACTTGGGCGTCGGCGTCATCGTTAGCCTGGCGCCTGCGGTCAATGTTTACGCCGCTGTCAACTACAGCAACAACCTCGACAGCAACCAGCAACAGAGCACAAGCGGCAATATTGGTGTGCGGATCAGTTGGTAGGCAGACGCTGCGACGGAGGTCTTACGCTTAAACAGCCTTCTTAATAACCAATTTAAATCAGCGCTTTATTGGCGCTGATTTCATCTTGCCATTCATCGTTCAGTTTCTTGACGCACTGCCATCAGTCTTCTTGACTACACCGTACTACCCCCGGAAATACAGTCAGGGGCAGGCCTCTGGAACCCGTCAAGACGGGCCGCCAAAGGCTTGCCTCAATCCATTCGGTCGCCCCTCATTCGGGGTAGGAGAGACGCCAAAAAGCGAGAAATGCATGCGATTGCAAGGCAGGCCCCCATGAAAACTTCCCCCCGTCCACAAGCGTTCACCACCCCTTTCCATACCGTCTCTACGTCGTTGCTGCTGCTTTCATCCATGGAGGCTCAGGCCTGGCCTGCCGAGGAAACCGTGCAACCCTGGTACGACCGAACACCGCCCACCCACCTCGATACGGCACTCATCGGAAGTGAGGCTGCTTCCGGCAAAAGCCCCGCCCTGTTCACCTTGCGAAACGACAGCGGCCATACCCAGCGCATGGGGCTGACCAGCGGGCATAACCAAATCATTTCAACCGGCGGCGGCGTGTTGGTGATGCCCGCGCAGGCCGAACCGGGCAAAGATGCCCTCAACCTGAAAGGTTCGAGCCTCGGTGCCTATTGGAGCCTCACCGGCCCTACAGGCTGGCACATCGACCTGAGCGCCAGCGGCGGCCGGGTCAACGGCTACAGCCGTACCGAACAAGGCCAGCGCCAGGCCACCGAAGGCCATGCGGTAACACTGTCGGTTGAAGGTGGCTTTCCCATCGGCATCAGCACCCACTGGGTGGTCGAACCCCAGGCACAACTGATCAACCAGCGCGTCACTCTCGACACACCGAACGCCGAGAACGGCAACGGCGATGAACTGAGCAGTTGGAGCGGTCGTGTTGGCGCACGACTCAAAGGGACCTATCAGGTCAACGGTCTCGGTGTGGAACCCTACCTGCGAACCAACCTGTGGCACACCGTCCAGAACGTTGGCACCGTGTCCCTGGATAAGGTCGACAAGATCAGCAGCAGCCGAAAATCCTCCACCGTCGAAGTCGGCCTGGGCCTGGTGGCACGGGTCACGCCGGCGGTCAGCCTGTATGTCAGCGCCGATTACAGCAGTGACGTCGACGACAACGACCTCAACGGCGTCATTACCAGCATGGGGGTGCGGATGCGCTGGTGATCCCTATCCCGTAGCAGAAGCTGTGTAGGAGCTGTCGAGCGAAGCGAGGCTGCGATCTTTTGATCTTTCACTTGGGACTCAAGTGTTTGGGAAAAGATCGCAGCCTCGCTTCGCTCGGCGGCTCCTACAACGTCGTCCGGCGCAAGCAATCTGCCGCCACTTAAAAAAGGCGTATAACGCTAAAAGCGTTTCCTACCTGCAAGCCGTCCGCCCATGGCTCATTTCATTGATGGAGTAACGACATGACCACCGCCCCCTTCCTCACCAACCTGTTCCCCGGTGCCGCCGACATCCCCGACGCCTACCGCCTCGAAGGGCGGATCGAGCAGCGCGAATACCTGGTCGACGGCGTCTTGAAAACCTGGCAAGGGCCGCTGGCCGTTGTCCGCAGTCCCGTCTACCTGACCGGCGAGTTGGGCGATGAACAAGTGATCCTCGGCAGCACGCCGCTGCTGGATGCCGAGACCGCCCTCACCGCCCTCGACGCCGCCGTCCGGGCTTACGATCGCGGCCAGGGCCAATGGCCGACGATGCGCGTCGCCGAGCGCATCCGTCACGTGGAAACCTTCCTGGCGCGTATGCGCGAACAGCGCGAGGCCGTAGTCAAGTTGCTGATGTGGGAGATCGGCAAGAACCTCAAGGATTCCCAGAAGGAATTCGACCGTACCTGCGATTACATCGTCGACACTATCAATGCCCTCAAGGAACTGGACCGCCGCTCCAGCCGTTTCGAACTGGAACAGGACACCCTCGGGCAAATCCGCCGCGTTCCCCTCGGCGTGGCCTTGTGCATGGGGCCTTACAACTATCCGCTGAACGAAACCTTCACCACGCTGATCCCTGCCTTGATCATGGGCAACACCGTGGTGTTCAAGCCGGCCAAGCTCGGCGTGCTGTTGGTGCGGCCGCTGCTCGAAGCCTTCCGCGACAGCTTCCCGGCGGGCGTGATCAACGTGATCTACGGCAGCGGCCGGGAAACCGTCAGCGCGCTGATGGCCAGCGGCAAGATCGATATATTCGCCTTCATTGGCACCAACAAGGCCGCTAGCGACCTGAAGAAACTCCACCCGCGCCCGCACCGCTTGCGTGCCGCCCTGGGGCTGGATGCGAAAAACCCCGGGCTGGTGCTGCCGGACGTGGACCTGGACAACGCGGTCAGCGAGGCGTTGACCGGCTCGCTGTCCTTCAACGGCCAACGCTGTACGGCGCTGAAAATCCTGTTTGTCCATGAAGACGTGGCGCCGGCATTCATCGAGAAATTCAACGCCAAGCTCGCCAGCCTGAAACCCGGCATGCCGTGGGAAGACGGTGTGGCGCTGACGCCGTTGCCCGAGGCGGGCAAGGTCGACTACCTGCATTCTCTGGTGGCCGATGCGGTCGCCAAGGGTGCGCAAGTGAAGAATGCCCACGGTGGCGAGTCGCGCAACTCATTCTTCTATCCGGCGGTGTTGTACCCGGTGAACACGGCGATGCGGGTCTACCACGAAGAACAGTTCGGCCCGGTCGTTCCCATCGTGCCGTACCGCGACCTCAATACGGTGGTCGATTACGTACTGGAGTCCGACTTCGGCCAGCAGCTCAGCATTTTCGGCACCAACCCGGCACAAGTCGGCAAGCTGGTGGACACCTTCGCCAACCAGGTCGGCCGCATCAACATCAACGCCCAGTGCCAGCGGGGCCCAGACACCTTCCCGTTCAATGGCCGCAAGAATTCGGCCGAGGGCACCTTGTCCGTTCACGATGCGTTGCGCACCTTTTCCATCCGCACACTGGTGGCGACCAAGTTCCAGGACAGCAACAAGGCGTTGATCAGCGACATCATCCGTGAGCGGGATTCCAACTTCCTGACCACGGACTACATCTTCTGATCCACGCCCGGACGGTGGGCTACGGCAGGGCTGGGCGACGCCACTTGATGCTCCAGCCCTGTTGCATGCCGGCAGCCGCCAGCAGAATCGCCGCCACCCCCAGCCATTGCAGCGGCTCGAGGCGATGGCCGAAGGCGAACCAGTCGACGAAGATCGCTGCGATCGGATAGATGAACGACAATGCCCCAGTCAACGCGGTCGGCAACCGTTGAATGGCGCTGTACAACAGCACGTACATCACGCCGGTGTGCACCATGCCCAGGGTCAATAGGCTGGCCCAGGCCTGGGCGTGTTGCGGCAACACCGAGAAGTTCGCCCAAGGTGCCAACAGCAGCACGCCAGTGCTGACCTGGATCAGCGCGATCAGATGGGGTGGCGTGCCGGTCAGGCGTTTGATGATCAACGCCGCGACGGCGTACAGCAACGCAGCCCCGAGCGCCAACGCAATACCCAGCAGATAGTCACCGCCGCCCTGCCCTTGGTCACCATGGGCACTGACAATGGCCAGCATTCCGAGAAACGACACCGCCAGCCAGAACAGTTTTTGCACGGTGATTTTCTCCCCCAGGAACAACGCCGCCAGCCCTACCAACATGAACGGCTGGACGTTGTACACCGCCGTGCCGATGGCAATCGAAGCACGGGAGTAAGAGGCAAACAGCAATACCCAGTTGCCGACGATCGCCACACCACTGAGCACCGCCAGCAGGAAGGTGGTACGGGTGAGGATGCCGGGGCGCAAAAAGCCGAAACCGGCGCAGATCAATAACAAGGTCACGGCGCCGAACACGCAGCGCCAGAACACCACGTCCAGCACCGGCAAACCGGAAACCAGCACGAACCAACCTATGGTTCCGGAAATCAGCATGGCGGCGGTCATTTCCAGCGAACCGCGGCGTAAGGTCTTGTCCATCTTCAGGCTCCTTCAGCAAGTGGACACAGTATGCCGAGCCGACCGGGGCCTTCTCCATGGCTTGAAAAAGGCTAAACTGCCTTTCGACCTTTTTTATCAAGGCAACTTCACGCATTCGCCTAATGGAGCTGAAATGACTGACGACATTGACCAGATCCTCATCAGTGCCCTGATGGAAGATTCCCGACGCTCTCTCAAGGCCCTGGCAAATCTCAGTGGCCTGTCCTCCCCCAGCGTCGCCGAGCGCCTTCGCCGGCTCGAGGAACGCGGCGTGCTCAGGGGCTACACCGTCGAGGTCGATCCCAAGTGCTTCGGCTATCAACTCCAGGCCATCGTGCGTATCCGCCCGCTGCCGGGACAGTTGCAGGAAGTGGAGCGGCAGATCCAGGGCATCGCTGAATTCACCGAGTGCGACAAGGTCACCGGCGACGACTGCTTCATCGCGCGCCTGCACGTGCGCTCGATGGAACAGCTGGATACGGTGTTGGACAAGCTCAATATCCACGCCGAGACCAATACGGCCATCGTCAAGAAGACCCCGGTCAAGCGGCGATTGCCGCCGATGGCATAGGCGTCCGCCTGGTTTGCCCTGTGGGAGCGAGCTTGCTCGCGAAGAGGCCAGCCTGTTCAACCTCTTCATTGACTGCGAAACCGCTATCGCGAGCAAGCTCGCTCCCACAGGTTTTGCGGTGCACACGGATTTTGTGCCAGCCAAAGATCCAGTGTGGGAGCGAGCTTGCTCGCGATAGCGGTGGCTCAGCCACATAGATGCTGGGCATCCCCCCGCTCTTGCTTTGCTTTTGATCTTGATCTGGACGCCCCGTAAACCACGCTGGCCGAACGCAGGCATTGCGCAGTGGGCTCTTCCAAAAGTGCCCCGCCGTCAGGGCGGAACCCTAAGTAGCCGTTACCGAAGAAACGGATATACACACCAACCCATCCAAAAAATGTCAAAAAAAACGGCGCTTTTCATCTCTGAAAAACGCCGTTTCCACTATGTGAACAGCATCACGCCGAAGCGGGCTGTTCACTCATCACAGTACAATCAGTCGTCACGCCCCATCAGGCCAAACAGCTGCAGCAAGCTGACGAACAAGTTGTAGATCGATACATACAGGCTGACAGTCGCCATGATGTAGTTACGCTCGCCGCCATGGATGATAGCGCTGGTCTGATACAGGATGCAGACCGACGAGAACAGCACGAAGCCAGCGCTGATCGCCAGTTGCAGGCCGCTGATCTGGAAGAAGAAGCTGGCCAGCACGGCCCCCATCAAGACGAAGAAACCTGCGGTGATGAAACCGCCGAGGAAACTCATGTCCTTGCGGGAAATCAGCACGTAGGCCGACAAACCACCAAATACCAGGGCGGTCATGGCAAAGGCCGAGCTGACCACTTCGGCGCCGCCCTGCATTTGCAGGTAGCGATTGAGGATCGGGCCGAGCAGGAAGCCCATGAAGCCGGTCAGGGCGAAAGTCGACACCAGGCCCCAGGCCGAATCACGGAGTTTGTTGGTGAGGAAGAAAAGGCCATAGAAACCGATCAGCACGACAAAGATGTTCGGGTAACCCACCCGCATCTGTTGTGCGACGTAGGCCATCACACCGCTGAAAGCGAGTGTGAGTGCCAGCAGGCCATAAGTGTTGCGCAGGACGCGGCTAACCTCTAGCTGCTCAGCCTGCACGCTGTTGTTCACTGCGTAATCCTGTTCGCGCATGGCGACACTCCTCCGGTTTTGAAACATTCAGTGGCAAGGATCATAACAGACGCTCTGTAACAAGCTACGTAGAGAGTTTGACAGTGTGTTTCATTCGGGTATTATGGCGCCCGCAACGCAATACGGAGGTGTGGCCGAGTGGTTTAAGGCAACGGTCTTGAAAACCGTCGACTGTAACAGGTCCATGAGTTCGAATCCCATCGCCTCCGCCATCTTCTAACGTTAAAGCCCTGATTATTCAGGGCTTTTTCGTGTCCGGCATTCGAAATACCTATTGCAGCTTCAGCATTGGAGATCGCTATGGCAAACCCCACCCCGCCACTCAAGGAAAGAAAAGTGACCAGCAAAACCATCGGCTCCATCGTTGCTGCAATCGTCGGCATCGTCTTGTTGTGCGTGCTGTTCGGCAGCTGGTACACGGTCGACGAGACCGAGCGCGGCGTGCTGCTGCGTAACGGAGCGCTGGTCGGGGTGGTTGAACCGGGTCTGTCCTTCAAGACGCCCTTCATCGAATCCGTACGTATGATCAGCGTCCAGAGCCAAGTCACGGCTTATGAAGACCTGCAGGCCTACAGCAAGGATCAACAGTCCGCCCAGCTCAAGGTCTCCGTGTCCTGGCATATCGCCCCTTCCGATGTGGCGAAGGTCTATACCCAGTTCAAGGACCTTGAAGGCATCCGTGACCGGATGATCAGCCGCCAGGTGCCGACTCAGGTGGAAAACGTCTTTGGCAAGTTCAACGCCGTGGCTGCCGTGCAGAACCGCGTTCAACTGGTCAACGATATTTCCACGGCCATCAAGGCCACCATCACCGGGCCCGTGATCATCGACAGCGTCCAGGTCGAAAACATCGACTTCAGTGACGCCTACGAGAAAGCCATCGAAGCGCGCATGGCCGCTGAAGTCCAGGTCAAGACCCGCGAACAACAGCTCGCCACCGAGCAGGTCCAAGCACAGATCCGGGTGACCCAGGCTCAGGCGGAAGCTGATTCGCAGGTAGCCCAAGCCAAGGCAGACGCGCTGGCGACCGAACTGCGCGGCAAAGCCGAAGCCGAGGCTATCAAGGCCCGGGCCCAGGCCTTGGCCAGCAACCAGAACCTGGTGGAACTGACCAAGGCCGAGCGCTGGAATGGCGTGCTGCCCACCACCGTATTGCCGAACAGCGCCCTGCCCTTCATAGACATCAAGTAACGCCACGGGCGCGGCCTGCCTGGTCGCGCCCGCTCCATCCCGGAGCGTCCTCGCAAGCATCGCCCCTCTCGTAGCGCTACACTCGGCAATGAACCCGACGTTCATCGTTAGCAGGGAGCTCAACGTGTACCCAGGCAAAAGCAGACCGACACGATCCACCGTACGACGATTACCTTGCCTCCCCTTCGGCTCATGCCTTGAGCATCTCCCTCTCCCCGGAAATTCACCGACTCCTTCGATCAGTGCCCACAGGAGAACAGCGTGACCACGCTTATAAAAAAATATAAATGGCCCGCCCTGCTGGCCGTCGCGCTCATTGTGTTTTCCGCACTGATATTCTTTTTGATCAAGTCATACACGTACGACTCGTCGACCTACTTCGAATCCCGCGACTTCATTCGTCAGCTCAAACAATCCGACGCGAACTGGAACAGCAAGATCCTGAGGAAAAAGATCGGCGTGAACAGTAACCTGTCACTGGCGCCGCCACCCGAGGCCGACAGTCGCTGGCAGCAGTTGGAACAGCTCAATAACTCCGGTCCTTTGTCGGCGCTTTGGGCGTCCCGGCGCAAGGGTTATGTGGATGCCGTCAAGAACAAGACTTTGCTGGTGGAGCAATTCGAACAACACAACGCCAATCTACGCACGTCCCTGGATGCGTTGCCGCAGGTCGAAGACCAGATTCAAACGCTGCTCAAGGACATGAACATCGAAAGCCCCATGGAGCGCCTGACCGCGGCGTCCAATGTGCTTGAATTGGCCCTGACAACGCTGGAGTTCGCGCTTTATGCCACCACGGACAAAGCCAAGGAAGTGCAAGGTAAGTTAACTGCGCTGGAACCGTACATCGACCGGTTGCCCGCGACCGATCAGACGCTCTTCATTAGCCTGATCCAGCACGTCAAGACCGTTATCCAGGAGCAACCGGTCGTCAATGACCTGCTTGACCGCATCAGCGTCATCCCGGTTGCCCAGGAACTGGACAACATCAATGAGCTGTTGAACGAGACACAGCGCAGGACGGCCGCAACCGACCGTCAATACCACATTTACCTGGCCGTGTGCGCCAGCCTGATGGCGCTGTTGATGATCTACCTGGCAGTGCGGTTGGTTCGCAGCTACGCCGTGATCAATCAGATCAACCAGGCGTTGCAATCGTCCAACGAACGCCTGGAAGAGCGCGTGCAGGAGCGCACCCGTGAGCTGATGGAAGCCGAGCGCGAACTGGTGGATGCGGCCCGAATGGCGGGCATGGCCGAAATCGCGACGAATGTGCTGCACAACGTCGGCAATGTGCTCAACAGCGTCAATATTTCTGCCGAGTTGGTGACCCGCAAACTGAGGAGCAGCAAAACGCTCGGACTCACGAAAGCGGTCAACATGATGAATGAACACGCCGAAGATCTTGGCCGGTTCATGACCTTCGATGAAAAAGGCCGGTTGCTGCCGCGTTACTTCAACGAGTTGGTCGACTCCATTGCCGCCGAGCAGAGACTGCTTATCGAGGAATTGGCACAGTTGACCAAGAGCATCGATCACATCAAGGAAATCGTCACGACTCAACAAACTTATGCAGGGGCCGCCAGGCTGATCGAACCGCTCAATATCAGCGACCTGTTCGAAGATGCGCTACGCATGAACTCGGGCGCCCTCAGCCGGCATCACGTCACCGTCATCAAGGATTACCAGGACGTACCCGCGATCATGGGGGACAAGCACAGGTTATTGCTGATCCTGATCAACCTGATCAGCAACGCCAAATTCGCCATGTCGCACATCAGCGAGCATCCGCGGGAAATGACCCTGGGAATCCGTATCCTCGACGAAACGACGCTGTGCCTGAGCGTCAAGGACCGTGGCGAAGGCATTTCCCCGGAGAACCTGGCGCGCATCTTCAACCATGGTTTCACCACCCGCAAGGACGGCCATGGCTTTGGCCTGCACAGTTGCGCCCTGGCGGCGGTTGAAATGAACGGCCGTCTGCATGTCCATAGCGATGGACCGGGGCAAGGGGCCCTGTTTACCCTGGAGATCCCGTTGGAGCTGGCGCGCGCCTGATCATAAAAGGGCGCAGGCTGACCTATCGCCATCGCGAGCAAGCTCGCTCCCACAGGGGATCTCTGGTGAGCACACTGTTGAGGCACCCAGGAAAAACTGTTGGAGCGAGCTTGCTCGCGATAGCGGTGTGCCTGTTAGCAAGATTTTGAATGTACTGGCCGCATCGCGAGTAAGCTCGCTCCCACCTATTTCGGACTTCCAGGCCGGCCGCTACGGCTTCTCCGGGTCGGCAACGCAGCCGCGTAGGCCAGCGCTTCCTCGCGGGAAGCAAAGGAGCCCAACCGGTCAGCCTGGGTACAGACTCTCCAAGGGCCGCTGTTTACGCTGAGCACGTCATAACCGTTGATGTGCATTTTCGTCATCATCGCAGTACTCATACTCACCTCCGACTTTAACAAGGGTTCACCGCCTACCATACACGCTGATTGCCCATCGGGACCGACCGGACGTCGCAACACCGACTGCACTCGCGGTGCCTTCAATGGGAATCCGAATCCCACAACCAGTCCCACAGCCCCGGCAAATGGACGGGCTCAGCGCTGTGATCGACCGTCCGGGCCAAGGCCGCTCGCTCCAGTGCCTGGCGGTCATCATAGAACGGCCTGGCGGCGGTCCTCAGACCGGTCGCCTTGGCGCTATCGAGCAGGATCTGCAGGTATTCGCGGGCATGTCGGGCGGTATAACGATTGATGTCGTGAAAGGTCACCACCACCGGGATGACCCCATCCACCGCTGGCAATTGCCCGGCGGCGATGCGCTCGCGCACTTCGGAGAGTTGTCGGGTCAGGTTGATCCGCCGCCGAGGGCTCATCGTAATGCCCCAGACCTTGCCGTCATTTGCGCTCAAGTCGGTCAACAAAATGTGCAGGCCATGTTGTCGATAGGCCGCAGCGGTGCGCCTGTCGAAGCTCCAGAAGGGAGGCCTTACCAGGGACGGTGGCGCGCCAGTCATGGCGGCAATATCACTCCCGCCCTGGGTAAGCGATTGCTCCAGCTCATCAGGGCTCAGGAACCGGTGATTGGTGTGCCAGTAGGTCGCCGTATGAAAGGCCAGCACATGGCCCTCCTGCTGCTCACGATGCATCACCGAGCGGCCAATATCGCTGCCACCGGCCCGTGGCGAGCGGGTCTGCAGAAAAAACACCGCCTTGATGCCGGGCTGTACCGGGTTGTCTGCGAGTGCGTCCAGCACCTCCAGGCTGGGGTTCCAGATAGACGAGGCGCTGGGCCCATCATCGAATGTCAGCAGGAAACGGATTGGGGGTTGTTCGTGCAAGCGTTGTTCGGTTTGCGGCGTCAGTTCGATGGGGGTGCCAATGCAACCCGATAAACCGATGGCGAGGGCTGCTATGAACAGGACCCTGGCGATTTTTTTCATGTTTTGCCTTTAGTTGATGCCGCGTTGCTTCGCCTTTGATCCCTGGCCGACGGTGTTTAAGCCCACCTTGGAGAAGGGTAACCGGGTTTGGTTCCTTGCTGTGAACAATGGCTGTGCGCAAAATTTGCCGCTGCCCCTCGCTTGAGCCTGGTCGGTATTAATGCGACCGTCTGGAAATTCGATGGAATTTTCCGATTGCCTTTGTATCCATCCGTATAGGACTAATTAGGGAGGATTTATGGGCGGGCCATCGCTTTACATCATTGACTACATGCTTCATGGCGAACCCAAGTCATTCATTATTCGCGCAGAAACGATGAATAACTCTGAGGCTTGGCATTGGGCCAGTTGCGACGCGGGGGTCGGGCGCATACCGAAATTCGGCAGGGAGAAGGTCAAGCGGGTTTCCAAGCCCCTTGCGGAAAAATACGGCATTACCGATGTGCGCTGGCGGGCGAGCGTCGCGCCAGCCTGGGTCAAGGAATCCGGCTGACATCACGCGTACCGTTTCCGGCGCGCCGGTTGTCTGACCGGGCGCCGGATTCTTCGACAGATCCGAAATAACTCAACTACGCTTAAACCACAGCATGACCCGCCCCTGGCGGGTTTCGTGCTGCCTCATCAACCCTGAATGGAGGTGTGACATGTCCGAAAAAGAGTCCATCACCACCCTGCTCACCCTGCTGGAATCCCGTCAGGCCCGGCTCACGGCAGCTTGCAAGGAAATCGCCGATTGGGTCGACCACCAAGGCGGTCATCCTACCGCAGTGCGTATCCGCGACCGACTCAACGACATCGAAAAAGACGCTCCGTCGATCCAGAGCGCGTTGACGTCACTCAAGCCCGCTGAGCCACCGCTGCCCAAGTTCCGCTGACACGCTACGTCAGAGGTGTTCCCCTTGAGTTCTACCGGTTGGAAAACCGATGGAACGCGGACATTTTTTGCGCCTCGAAATGGATAGGTACTGGTGCAAAAGCCGCAAAGGGAGAACCACATGAATGCCAGAATCCTGCTATTGATCGCTTGTGCGAGCCCCGCCGCCGTCATGGCCCAAGGCTGCGACGTCATCACCCAGTCCCAGAGCCAGTCGGTTCCGGTAATCGAAAGCCATAGCTGCTACGAATACAAAGGCGTGCCCGCCGAGACCCTGGATTGGTCTTGCAGCAACGAAAGCAAGGGAACACTCAGCACCCAAAAACGTAAAGTCGAGCGTTGTGCCGAGGGATATGTAGCGACCTGCCAAGCCAGGCTGACCCAGGAAGCGTTGGCCAACCCGCGCTCAACCAGCAAAGACAAGCGCGGTGGATCGGCCAACCTTCCCGATAATGCCAAAGTGAACTGGTATTACTACGGTGTCGAGCAGTTGCAGCAGGCCCAGAAAGACTGCGAAAGCACCGGCGGTGAGTGGAAAAACCAATGACGGGCTGGCGCGTGCAGCGCAGTTTTTTCGTTTCTAGCCCTTGCTGTGCTCCGGTGACGACGGCCCCTCCTTGACGCCACGAGGCCCGGCTACGCCCCAGATGACCAGGCCCAACACTGGCAGGATGATCAGCAGCAGCGCCCAACCAGCCTTGGTGCCGGCCGACTTGTCGCTTCGAAAGACGCTGACGATCGCCCACAGGTCCACGAGCAGCAAAAGCACCGCAACAGCGATCCAGAAGTAACTGGCTAATTCAGACATGGCCTAATCCTCTTGTTGGTCCAAGGATTAGGCACAGCCGTTCAGGCGCCGTTCAAAGATTTTTCGCCCATGGCACCTAACTCCGCTCATTCAGATAAGCGACCCACTGCTCATAGGCTTCATGTTGACGCTGGACCGCTTCATCCCAAGTCGATCCGCTCATTTGATGGACACATATGAGCTTCATCATTTCCGCTGTCGCCGTATCGAGCTCCACCAGGAGCTCATGGGATTTGATCTTGAAGTCTTCAACGGTGGTCATATCTCGCTTCCTTCCCCTGGAGGGGCCGGCCAATGCACCCAACATGGATTCATTTTTTTGAAGCTGATTCATTTGAGGCGATAACCGGTCGAAAGCCTAGTGCTGGTGGTCGGAGAGATGGGATAGGGCGATGACTGCCTCAAATAAGCTCGGTCTTTCTCGCGCCGTCGCGGTCGTACTGGATAAGACATTGAGAAAAATCGACAGTTTGAGCAAAGCCAATTGATGTCAGGCTCAAATATTGCAGTTATATTTCAATTTAATGACAGTCACTGATTGAGCACGGCCATGAAAATTCGAGCGACCGTCATTTGCGAGGAAGATCGCCACGTTCTGCTGGTTCGCAAAGCCAACAGCCGCTGGACACTGCCGGGAGGCACCGTCGAGCGCGGAGAAACCCATGCCGAGGCTGCACTCAGGGAGCTGGCTGAAGAAACCGGGCTGGGCGCCGAACATCTGCTGTATCTGATGCGAATTTGCGACGGCGGAACCGAACACCATGTATTCGAAGCGTCGGTCAGCAACTCAAGGGCAGCCAGGCCACAGAATGAAATCAGCGATTGCCTTTGGCACCCACTGGAGGCCATTGCGCAATTGCAGATGAAAAAAGGCACCCGGGAAATTCTCGAGGCGTTTCGGCGGCGGTTGTAACTCACTTTCCGTGATAGACGCCGTGGCGACTCCAGGACACCCATCAAGTCAGCAACCAGGCTTCGCCGGACGGCCAAGGCTTGCATAAAGTACCGACGACTGTGGACAAGTTAGCTGGAAACGGCTACTCAGTTTGCGTGGTACAGGGATTGAGACTGAGGATTTCCTTGAGAAAATCGATAAATACATTGATCCGACTGGACCCACGGTGATTGGGTAAATACAACGCGTTGATGCAAGTGCTGGCACTGCCGGGATTGACCTCGTAATGCTCAAGTAACCGGGTCAGCCGGCCGGCTGCAACATCATCGCGCACCAGCCAGTCAGCCAGCAACGTCACCCCGCCTCCGCCGATGGCAGCTTCGCGCAGGATGTCGGCATTGTTGCTTTGCAGGCGCCCGTGGACGTTGAGCTGAATGGGCGCTTCTTCATTTTGAAAGGTCCAGTGCTGGTGTGTGCCCCCGTAGTCGAAACGCAGGCATTGATGCTCAAGCAAATCCCGTGGGTGACACAGCGCCCCACTCCGGTCCAGATAATCTGGACTGGCCACCACCCACCGTTCGAAATGTCCCACGCGTTTGCTAACAATGTCTTCACTGACCACGGACGATCCCAACCGGACCGAAACATCGATCTGCTCGCTGAGCAGGTCACTGACCTGATCGCTCAGCGACAGACTGATCTCAAGACCCGGATGCCGCTCGAGCAAGCGATTCAGGTGCGGCGCGATAAGACGCCGACCGAACTCCACCGGTACGCTGATGCGCAGACGGCCCTGCGCTTCGCTGCCACGGTCAGCGACTACGGCATCGGCTTCGTCGATAGCCTCGAGAATTGCCACGGCTTTTTCGAAATAGGTCTGGCCGGCAACGGTCACGCTGGTGTTGCGCGTGGTGCGATTGAGCAGGCTCGCGCCAAGCTCGTGTTCCAGCCCAGCCACTTGCCGTGTCACTGACGACGTTGAAATCCCGAGTTTGCGCGCTGCCGAGGAATAGCCCCCGCAACGCACGGTTTCAACAAACATTTTCAGTGCCAGCAACTTGTCCATCAGCGAGGTCCGGTCGAAAGGGAACGCGGATGATTGTGCATCACTGTTCGCCTGTCGTCTTGTACCGCCGTGCTTGAACGCACCCGCCGGGAGTTCAGACATCGGCCTTGCGGCTCAGGAACAACCCGAGCGCGAGCGCTGGCAGTAGCGCCACCGCGACGGCGGACAGGTTCCAGCCGAAATGCTCGTACAGCGGGCTCGCGACCAGAGATCCCACCGCGCCGCCGACGAAAATGCTGGTCATGTACACCGCGTTAAGGCGCGCACGGCTGTGTGGATCGAGGGCGTACACCTCACGCTGGCCGAGCACCATGTTCAATTGCACGGCGAAATCCAGCAGCACCGCACACACCACCAGCCAGATATAGCCACTGCCCGGTAGCGCGGCGATCAACAGCGACACCGGCGCCAGCCACAACGCGACCAACGTGCCACGGCGACCATGTCCGGCATCGGCCAGACGCCCGGCAATCGGCGCCGCAATGGCCCCCACCGCACCGACCAAAGCGAAGATCGCCACTTGTGACTGGGTGAAGCCGTGGTGACGCATCAGTTCAATCGGTGCGAGAGTCCAGAACAGGCTGAAACTGGCAAACAGCAGTCCTTGATACAGCGAGCGCTGACGCAACACCGGATAACGCCGGGCCAAGGCAAACACCGAACCGATCAACGCAGCATACGTGGCTTTATGAGTTGGCAGCCGACGCGGCAGTGCCACCGCGGTAATCAGAGCGATGACCGCCATCAGGGTCGCAGCGCTGTAAAACACCCCGCGCCAGCCGAACACTTCGACCAACAGGCTCGACAGTGGCCGCGACAACAGAATTCCCAACAGCAGACCGCTCATGATGTTGCCGACGACGCGGCCACGGCTGGCCTCGGGCGCCAGGTGCGCCGCCAGTGGCACAAGGATCTGCACGGCCACCGACGTCAGGCCGATCAGCAAAGACAACACCAGGAACATCGATGGCGAATGGGTCAGGCCGGCGCACAACAACGTGACACTCGCCGCGAGGGTGAAGCCGACGACCAGACGGCGGTTTTCCATCAGGTCGGCCAGCGGCACCAGCAACAACAGGCCCAGCGCGTAGCCAAACTGCGTAAGCGAAACGATCAGGCTGGCATTGGTGCTGGACAGCCCGATCTGCGGTGCAATCAGCTCAACGATCGGCTGAGCGTAATAGAGATTGGCCACGACCGCACCACAGCAGAACGCCAGGAACGCGACCATCAGGCCGGAAAGTGACGCCGACTGTTCGGCGTTGGTCGCAACGGCCGGGTTGCCCGTGAGCATGATGACACCTCATTGAGTTCAAGAAAGTGGTGCCAAGGCTACGGCCATGTGTCGATGCGCAGAATCCATGTGGCAGGCAACGCAGTAATGCGTCCCGCGCAACGTCACAGGCATTGCTTCTGGCGCAACGCGCTGTTGCGTGCGCGGCTAATTCTCCAGCGCTGGTGGTTTCTCTACGCTTTGGCCCTTGGCGCAGCCGTCCAGGTCGGCGCCCTTCCCAGGCCGTCACAAGGAGCGTTTTCATGACCCGTATCCCACCCGTTCTGCCATTGCCTGCCGCGTTTTTCTCCGTCCCATGAACAGCCACTTCCTGAAATCCAAAACGCTATGGATCTGCGTGGCGCTGGTCGCCGTGCTCGGCCTGATCAGCGCCGTTTTGCTGATGTGGCGCCCGCCGATTGCGCCCATCGAACGCCCGACAACATTCGATGCCGCGCAGTTGCAACGCGGGGCGCGGGTGGTGGAGGCAGGCGATTGTGCGGTGTGCCATACCCGCCCCGGCGGTGAATATCTGGCCGGCGGGCTGCCGCTGGTGACGCCGTTCGGCACCCTGTTCAGCACCAACATCACCCCGGATGCGCAGACCGGTATTGGCCTGTGGTCAATGCCGGCGTTCGAACGGGCGATGCGTCAGGGTATTGCTCGCGATGGCCACTTCCTCTATCCGGCGTTCCCCTACGTACACTACCGGCGCATGAGCGAAGCAGACATCGCCGACGCCTATGCCTACTTGATGAGCGGTCCCGCCGTGCACGCGCCGGCCAAGCAAAACCAGATGAATTTTCCGATGAACATTCGCCCACTGGTGTCGTTCTGGAACTTGCTGTACCTGCACGGAGAGCCACTGACGCCGGTAGCACAGCGCAACGAGGCGTGGAATCGCGGGCGTTATCTGGTCGACGGCCCGGGCCATTGCGCCGGCTGTCATTCGCCGCTGAACCTGATCGGCGCGGAAAAATCATCGGAATATTTGCAGGGCGGCAGCGTTGACGGCTGGCAAGCGCCAGCGCTGGTCGGTCTGGGCCAACGCGACAACCCGTGGAGTCGCGAGCAACTGGTTGGCTATCTGCGCGCAGACATAGTCGATGGCCACGGTACGCCCGCCGGCCCGATGCGTCCGGTCAGCTTGAGTCTGGCACGCTTGCCAGCCAGCGAAGCCGAAGCGATTGCCGAATTCCTGCTCAGCCTGGAGAGTCCGCACACAGCGACGCAGACGCCGTCGAAGACGCCCGCCAGTGAACCGGCAGGCCATGCGACCGGCGCCCTGCTCTTCAGCGCCGCCTGCGCCGGGTGCCATGGCCCGGCGGCGCCGATGCGCGTAATCGATGGTCGCCCGGGACTGCAAAGCACCTCGGCGCTGCAAGCGGCCAGTCCACGCAACTTCCTCAAAACCGTGCTCGAAGGCTTGTCCGCCACGCCCGGATCGCCCGGCCCGGTGATGCCTGCGTTCGCCGCCAGCCTAGACAACGCGCAACTCGGCGCCCTCGCCGCGTATCTGCGCCAGCAAGCCAGACCCGATCAGCCTTGGGCCGAACTCTCTTCCACTATTGAAGCGTTACGTCAGGAGACGAAATGAGCCAGATCATTCTCAACGTCAACGGAGCCGTCCAACCGCTTGAGCTGGAGCCGGACATGCCACTGCTGTATGCGCTGCGCAATCACTTGAACCTCAACGGCGCCAAGTACGGTTGCGGTCTCGGTCAATGCGGCGCCTGCACGGTGATCGTCGATGATCAGCCGGTGTTCGCCTGCCTGACGCCCTGCGCCGGCCTCGATGGCAAAAAAATCCGCACCGTGGAAAGCCTCGGCAGCGCGGAAAAACCTGGCCCTCTGCAAGCGGCGTTCATCGAGAAACAGGCCGCGCAATGCGGCTACTGCATTGCGGGCATGCTGATGCGCGCGCAAGCGTTGCTTGAACGCAATCGACACCCGGACGAGACCACCATCCGCGAACACATGGCCGGCAACCTGTGCCGCTGCGGTACGCACTTGCGGATCATCGAGGCGATCAAACAGGTGGCCGGGCAAAACGGGAGCCTGACATGAGTGAGTCGAATGGTTTGAACCCGAGTCGGCGCGCCTTCCTGCGCGGCGGTGCGTTGCTGATGGCGTTCACCCTGATGCCGGTGGCGCGGCGCGTTTTGGCTGATACGGAAGTCGATACGCTCGGCACCGTGGTACTCGCCCCCGACCTCCCCGGAAGCCTGCGCACCAACCCCTATCTCGACGCCTGGATCCGCATTGGCGCCGACGGCATTACCGTCTACACCGGTAAGGTCGAATTGGGCACCGGGGTGAAAACCGCACTGCTGCAAATTGCCGCCGAGCGTTTGCAGGTGCCGGCAACATCTATCGACTTGCTCACCGCCGACACTGCGCTGACGCCCAACGAAGGCTACACCGCCGGCAGCCACAGCATTTTCGATAGCGGTACCGCGTTGTATAACGCTGCCGCGCAGGTGCGAGAAATGCTCGTCGATGCCGCTGCGCGCAGTTGGCATGTCGATGGGGCGCTGCTGAGCACCCGCAACGGTACGATCGAAGGCCCAGCCGGTCAGCGGATGAGTTACGCCGAGGCGGTCAAGCATGTCGATTTGCACCAATACGCCAAGGCTCAGTCACCGGCGATGGCCACCGCCGACTTCAAACTGATCGGGCATTCGTTGCCGCGCCTCGACGTCCCGGCGAAAGTCAGCGGCGGCGCGGCATTCGTCCAGGACATGCGCCTGCCGGGCATGCTGCATGCGCGGGTGATCCGCCCTCCGCGTCCGGGCTGCATGCTGCAAGCATTCGATGAAGCGTCTATCGAGGCGCTGGCTGGCGTGGTCAAGGTGATCCGCGACGGAAACTATCTGGCGGTGGTCGCCCGTGATGAGTGGCAAGCGATCAAAGCCATGCGCAGTGCCAGCGAAGTTGCGCAATGGAGCGGCGGCGAGGCGATTCCAGAGGCGGTGGAGATTCATGACCTGCTCAAACGCCTGCCCTCGCGGCGCTATCCGATCAGCAACAACGGCACGCCAAGCGGCGAGGCCGGCACGCGTTTCCAGGCGCGGGTAACCAAGCAATATCTGATGCATGGTTCGATAGGCCCGTCGTGTGCGGTGGCCTGGTTCAAGGACGGCGCTCTCACCGTCTGGACCCACACCCAAGGCGTTTACCCGCTGCGCGCCGGCATTGCCGAAATGCTGCGCCTGCCCTCTGCGCGGGTGCGCTGTATTCATACCGAGGGCTCAGGGTGTTACGGGCACAACGGTGCCGATGATGCCGCCGCCGATGCGGCATTGATTGCCATGCGCGTGCCCGGTATGCCGGTGCGCGTGCAATGGATGCGCGAACAGGAAAATCTTTGGGAGCCCTATAGCTCGGCAATGGTCACTGAGGTCGACGCCGGCCTCACGCAGGGCCGCTTGCAGGACTGGGCCTACGAGCTATGGACCACTCCGCACAACGAACGCATCGTCAACGCCGGACGCCTGTTGCCGGCACGCCTGCTGGCTCAGCCCTACACCTCTGCGCCGTCGGTGCCGATCGCCCAGCCCGAAGGGGATGGTGATCGCAACGCGGTGCCGCTGTACGACCTGAACTCGACGCGCATCAACATGAACTTTGTCACCGAAATGCCCTTTCGCACCTCGGCCATGCGTTCGCTCGGTGCGCATATCAATATATTCGCCATTGAGGCGAGTATCGACGAGTTGGCGATCAAGGCCGGAATCGACCCGGTCGCTTTGCGTCTGACCCATCTGAGCGACCCACGTGCCCGCGCGGTCGTGGAACGTGTACGTGATGCTATCGGCTGGCCGCAAAAAAGCAGCGAGCCCGGCGCAGGCATCGGTTTCGCCTTTGCCCGCTATAAAAACATCATGGGTTACTGCGCCATCGCGGTGAAGCTGCGGGTGCATCCGCAGAGCGGCGAAATCCGCATCGATCATGTGGTCACGGCGGTAGACGTCGGCCAGATCGTCAGTCCCGATGGCCTGCGCAATCAGATCGAGGGCGGAATCGTGCAGTCTGCCAGCTGGACCCTGTACGAAAAAGTCGCTTACGACGCAGGGGGCATTCACAGCTACGACTGGAGCGGTTATCCGATTCTGCGTTTCACCCAACTGCCGAAACAAGTCGATGTGCATTTGCTCGACCAGCCCGGACAACCCTTTCTCGGTGCCGCTGAAATCGTGCAGGGACCGATGGCCGCCGCCCTTGGCAATGCCGTCGCCAATGCGACCGGGCGCCGCTGGCTGAACCTGCCGCTGACCCGCTCGACACAACCAGCCTGAGCCACGCCCGTGTTCATCGGTGATGAGCATGGGCGCCATTGCGTCATGCGCAAAACAGCGTGGCGTCGGTCACGGATTATCACCCTCGCGGCCCCCGGTTAATTTACCTGCACTGATTCGCAGCGCTGCTGCGTTTGAATCCCACTTATTAAAATCTGGAGCTACCCATGACCCGTCGTTTGTTCCAACCCATCGCACTTGGTCCTTACACCCTTGCCCATCGCGTCGCCATGGCGCCATTGACTCGCTCACGCGCCGGCCAACCGGGCGATGTGCCGACGGCGATGAACGCCGAGTACTACCGCCAACGTGCCAGCGCGGCGCTGATCATCACCGAAGCCACACAAATCTCTCGCCAGGCTCAGGGTTACGCGTGGACGCCGGGCATCTACACCCCGGGACAGGTCCAGGGGTGGCGAGAAGTCAGCACCGCGGTGCACGAGGCCGGCGGGTTAATCTTCATGCAACTGTGGCACGTCGGTCGTGTTTCCCATCCCAGCTTTCAACCCGACGCCGGCCTGCCCGTAGCACCTAGCGCTCTGCCGGTGCCCGGCAAGACTTTTATCGTCGATGAAAACGGCAACGGCGTCTGGGGTGATGTACCCGTGCCGCGCGCTCTGGAAACGGCGGAAATCGCAGACATCGTCGAGAACTACCGCCTGGCCGCGCGCAACGCGCTGAATGCGGGCATGGACGGCGTGGAAATTCATGCCGGTAATGGCTACCTGCTCGACCAGTTTCTCAACAGCAACAGCAACCAGCGTGACGATGCCTATGGCGGCAGCGTGGAGAATCGCGCGCGTTTTCTGCTGGAAGTGGTTGCGGCAGTTGCTGAAGAAGTCGGTGCCGAGCGCGTTGGCGTGCGCCTGACGCCGATGGGGCGCTTCATGGGCATGGGCGATGACACCCCAGAGGCGACGTTCGGCCACCTTGTCGAAGCGCTCAACCAATGGGATCTGGCGTACCTCCACTTGGTCGAGCCAGCGATGGTCGGCACAGTCAAGGACGAACATTTCGACCCGCGCTGGGACGCGATCATCGCCCAACTGCGCCACACCTGGAACGGCGTGTTGATACTTGCGGGCGGATATGACGCCGACTCCGCCGAACAAGCGCTGACCTCGGGCCGCGCTGACATCATTGCATTCGGCAGACCATTCCTGGCAAACCCTGATCTGCCGCGTCGGCTTCATGATGGCCTGAGACTCAATACGGCGGACCCGAGCAGCTTTTTTGGAGGCGATCAGCATGGCTACATTGACTATCCATTTCATGCCTGACAAGAACATGCCGTTACGGGTTAATAACTTTTAAGGCGTGCTTAAAGGCTTTAAATCTCGGCGCGAATTGTGGAAAGGTGATAGAGGCGAGCATTGGCGTAGCTGCTTTCTCCGTAGAAATACTGGCCTACGGCGAAAGAGCTATCGAGATCCGTCTGTTTCTAATCCCCCTCCTCTGGATTTGACCGGTCGAGAAGGTAACTCTGGGCTGAAGAGGGCTTGCGACGGCGAAAAATCCGTATGCCAGGCGACCGTAGTGGTGCTCTAACAATTTCAATCGGTAACCAGGTGAGGGTTATCGGGGAAAGAGCCACTGCGGTAGCGAACGCATTCAACCCCTCTTCGCAGATAACGTCAGAAGGGAATTGGCTTTCTTCGCCATTGAAAGTACACACGGTCCGCTCATCAAAGGACTTTGAGTAGGGCCCTCTACCCTCCTCATTTGCGCAGGCCTGTTCGATAACCTCACTGCTAGCCAAAACGTCTCGATCGGGAAAGTTGAAGTCCGCAATATCCAGACCACTGGCTCGCGTACCTGGCACTGATCGACCTGGTCTGCTCGGGATGCTGTCGGCGTTCTTGCGCCATGCCAATAATTGAAGAATGGCTTCTATCTCCGGTCGGCGTGACCCATTCGAGGCCGAATCCGATAACACCTGTGCGCTGGTCGTGTCCGGCTGCTGCACGCCTGACCTGGACTGAGCCTGCAATTGGGAGCGGAAGTCTGCTCCGTTGGTCGTTGCCCGCATCTTGTTTTCTGGAGTCGGCAAGATTGATGTAGCGAGTGGTACTGCAGATATACCGGTCATAGGAACGCCTTGTATCAAGCCTGATGTCATGAGTCGCGCCAGTGTTCCTGGCGTTACTGTGTAGCAACAGGAAGGAGTTGCGCTAACGCGGCCTGTTTCCAATCGGCCGTTCAGTGTCCAGGTTTTTTCCTCATCAGATCCCGCTGAACCAGTTGTATCCCTGGTCTTCCCAATACCCGCCCGGGTTGTCGTTGCTCACGAAAATCTCGACAACATGCTTGGGGTTTTTGAAGCCCAACTTGGTGGGTACTCGAACCCTGAGGGGATAGCCGTACTCGGGCGGCAACGCGACGTCAGCGTAATTCAGCGCCAGCAGTGTCTGCGGGTGCAAGGCCGTCGGCATGTCCAGGCTGGAGTAGTAATGATCAGCACATTTGAAGCCGACAAATTTCGCTGTGGTATCGGCCCCGATGTGTTCCAGGAAGGTTTTGAGCGGTACGCCTCCCCATTGCCCGATCGCGCTCCAGCCCTCGACACAGATCAGCCGGGTGATATCGCTACGTTGCGGCAGTTTGCGCAAGCTTTCGAGTGTCCATGGAGCCTTGTCCCTGACCCGGCCGGAGACGGCGAGCGAGTAACTTGCCAAGTCCACCTCCGGGATGTCGTCCTGACCATAGAATGCGTTGAACGGAAATGGCGTGGTGATCTGCGCGCTGGTGAAGGTCGGCGCCAGTTTATGTCCGCTGAACAGCCAGGCCTGGACCCGATCGTTCCAGCGCGACATGGCCCAAAGGACCTTGTCGACCTGATCGCCGTCCTGCAGGTTACAACCGGTCAGCATCGACATCGCACCCACGGTCAAGCCGGCACGAAGAAAATGGCGGCGCTGAATGTTCTCAAGTTCAAGCTGTTGCGCAGGCTCGAGCCTGACGCGCTGAAGAGTTTTTTTTCTGGGTTCAGTCATGGCCATTTTTCCCGGTATCAAGAGACCGCACTCCACCCGTAATCATTGGCAGCAGGGTTTTCGGTACCAAAATCACCAAGGCCAGATGAATCACGACGAATGCAGCAATCATCGCCATCGCCCCGAAATGTACATAACGAGCAACGTCATAGCCGCCCAGTAGCGCGACCAACTCTTGCAGTTGAATGGGTTTCCAGATCGCCACACCCGAGATGACGACGAGCACGCCTGCCGCCAGCACCATCCAGTACATCAGGCGCTGTACTGCGTTATAGACACCCTTTTCATGCACCAGCCGAAAGCGCAAAGCATCCGTCAAATCATGCTTCAACGCGGCAAGCCCGATGGGCAGCAACTCGCGTTTGAAGTGGCGACTGACGACCCCATACACCACATAGATCGCGCCATTGACCAGCAGCAGCCACATGAATGCGAAATGCCAGGCCAGCGCTCCGCCCAGCCATCCGCCCACGGTAACCGCCACCGGAAACCTGAAGCCGAACAGCGGCGAGGCGTTGTAAATGGCCCAGCCGCTCATGAACATGCAGACCATGCAGGCGGCGTTGAGCCAGTGGGTGAGGCGAATCGGCCAGGGATGAAGCTTTTTCTGTCTCACGTGTTTCCCCTTCGAAGCCATCCATGTAGCGGAGCGTTGCCAGACGACAGCGCCCCAGCCTTTTTCAGGTGATTACATCGGTGGTTGGAAGCCATCCTTGCCGACCGCAATGCCGCGTGCGGTGGTGCCATCTGCGGCGGGGAACACGACAATTTTCGTACCTTTGACCAGTTCATCGGCTTTGCCTGGCTCGACGTAGGCGATTGGCACATCATCCGGTACGACGATTTGTTTCTCGCCGCCCTTGTAGTTGACGGTCAATGTGCGGCCGTCAGCTTTGGACAATTTGCCCACGGTACCGTTGGTCATGGTGCCTGTGCTGCCATCCGCGTTCTGCCAGCCGTAATGACCTTCGCCGCTGCCCTTGAGGCTGGCGTCGAATACTGTGACCTCCAGCGCCTTCAATGTTCCGTTGGCCTGCGGGATGGCCGCCGAGCCAATGAAGCTGTCGGATTTGATCGAGTCGATATTGGCCTTCGATACCCGGTTGATACCGGTCTTGTCTGTCAGTCCGATAGTCTGCTGGGCGCCGGAGCGGACAGTGAATGTCAGCGTGTTGTTGCTGACGCTCTCCACCGTACCGCGCAACGGTTTGATGACCGGCATGTCGGCCGCGGTGGCAATGACGGCAGCACTGAGCATCAACAAACCGAATGTGGTAGACAAGGCGTGTTTGAGTTGCATGGCGACGATTCCTCATGGGTTGATGTGCCGCCATCCTCGACCGCAGACCGGGACGTCACGATGACCGCCGAATGACATTTTTGTCATTCGCCAGCCCTGCCTTTGAATGACAGAAATGTAACCGACTGTGCCGCCTCATCTCGTTACACTGCACAGCCGAGATACCCGTGTCGCGGAATGAATCCTGCAATGAAGAGACCCGAGCGCGCCTCACGATGCATATCCTGCTGATCGAAGATGACACCAAAACAGGTGAGTACCTCAAAAAGGGGCTCGGCGAGTCCGGTTATAACGTCGACTGGACCCAGCATGGTGCCGACGGCCTGCACATGGCCTTGCATACGACCTATGACCTGATCGTGCTGGACGTGATGTTGCCCGGGATCGACGGGTTTCAGATCATCGAGCTCTTGCGCGCCAGACAAGACGTACCCGTGCTGTTCCTCTCCGCGCGCGACCAGTTGCAAGACCGCATTCGCGGTCTGGAACTGGGCGCCGATGATTACCTGGTCAAACCTTTTTCGTTTACCGAACTGCTGTTACGCATCCGCACCATTTTGCGTCGCGGTGTAGTGCGCGAAGCCGACCATTTTCACCTCGCCGACCTGGAGCTGGATCTGGTCCGGCGCCGCGTTACACGCCAACAGCAGGTGATTGTGCTGACCAACAAGGAGTTCGCCCTGCTGCATCTGTTTCTACGTCGGGCAGGTGATGTGCTGTCCAGGACACAGATCGCTTCGGAAGTCTGGGACATGAATTTCGACAGCGATACCAACGTGGTGGACGTAGCGGTCAAGCGCCTGCGCAACAAGGTCGACCAGCCCTACCCGATCAAGCTGATCCATACCATTCGCGGTATTGGCTATGTCTGCGAGGTGAGGCCATGCGGTCCCGACGCCAACCCTCTCTGACCCTGCGATCGACCGTGGCATTTTCCATGGTAGCGATGCTGGCCGTGGCCGGTGCAGGCGTTTATCTGTATCAGACGATGAAAGCCTCGGTATTGGTATACAGCGATCATGCGGTCATGGGCCGTCTGGAGCATTTCCGCAAGCTGCTGCACTACGAGCTCGCCATCGAAAAGCTGCGCGACAGCCCCCAGATTTTCAAGAACATGCTCGACAGTGAAGACGACATCTTCATCATTGAAGAGCCGGGGCAGCCACCGGTAATCCAGGTCAACCCACTCAACGTCACGCTGCCTGAACTGCCGGTGATCGGCCAGGATACAAAGCTGAGCGTCAGTGACCTGCGCAGCGGCGTGACCGATTCGGGGACAATGCTGCGCGCCGCGACCGTCGTCACGACGTCGGGTGGACGTGAAGTCCGACTGACCGCCGCGCACCTCATGGGCAAGGAAATGGCTATGCTCGCGGCGTATCGCGAGCGTATCTATCTGGCCGTTGCCCTTGCCTTTCTGGCAACCGCGTTGCTGGGTTACCTGGTACTGCGTCGAGGGCTGCGCCCGCTGCGCAAAATGGCCGCCCATGCGGCAGCCATAACGCCCGAGCGTCTGCACAGCCGCATGGACAGCGCCGATACGCCGGTTGAACTGCAACAGCTGAGTGACGCCTATAACGCGATGCTCGATCGCCTTGCCCAGGGTTATCAGCGGTTGACGCAGTTTTCCGCCGACCTTGCCCATGAAATCCGCACGCCGGTGGGATCGCTGATGGGGCATTGCCAGGTCGCCCTTCGCCAACGCCGCAGCGAGGATGACTATCAGGCACTGATCGCTTCGAACCTTGAGGAGCTCGAACGGATCTCGCGCATCGTCGAAAGCATTCTGTTCCTTGCGCGCGCCGATGAAGCGCAAGCAGTGGTAGAGCGCCAGCAACTGTCGCTGCATGACGAATCACAGCGCATTGCCGAATATTTTGAAGGATTGGCCGAAGAGCGGCAAATGAGCTTCCAGATAACAGGCGATGGCAACGTGCTCGCCGACCCCTTGCTGCTGCGCAGAGCCTTGAGCAACCTAGTGGCGAATGCAATTCGCTATGCCTACGAGGGCACAGAGATTCTGATGCGGGTGACGCAAACCAACGGCGGTGCCCGGATTGAGGTCGAGAACCAAGGGCCTGTGCTGAGCGATGAAACCCTGGGCAAACTCTTCGACCGCTTTTACCGCGGCGATGCGTCTCGCCACCAGAACTCCGACTCCTACGGCCTTGGCCTCGCCATCGTCGTGGCAATCATGCAGCTGCATGGGGGGCACGTACGTGTCAAACAGCCGAAACCCGGAACTATCCGTTTTTCGCTGTCATTCCCAGCAGCTTGAACGACATCAGCGGGCAGCGTTTGTCGTTCGCGCCTTCACTGAACATCATGCAAGCACGTTATCCCTTTGAAAGCGTGCTCCGGCTCTGATGTTGCTCCACTGCGTACTTTTCATCACCCGATATGGGTACCCAATCTTTCAACGGTGTCAGGAAATGCAGTTCAAAACGACGTGACAAGAACGCCCATTTTCCGTCCCGACGTTCAAACCTGTCATGGTACAACCCGCTGACTTGCACCGGGCCTTTTTCAATGTCATGGAACAGGCAATCCGCAGCCACCGTACCCACCGCGCTGTCACCCTCGATTTGGAGCAGCGGGTTGGCCATCCAGTGATGCATATGTGGCATCCGACGCCAGCTGTTTTGCGCCATCGCCAGGATTTCGTCACGGTTTCCGGCCTGGCCGAAACCCGGTAGATCGAGTGTCGATTCTTCGTGCCAGATCGCGCTCAGAAGCGACACGTCGATGCGGTCGAAGGCATTGGCGTAGGCGCTGATCAACGACTCGATGGCGGCGCGACTTTCCAGGGCGTCCAGTCGGGTGGTCAGTTCTTCAATGTTCATGATGAGGTGTCCTGCTGAAGCTTCGCAAAAGCGACGAAGGCAACCCTCTGCGAGGGCTGCGTTACGGTTGAGCGAGTGTTCAGATCTGCGACAGGCCGCCGTCGACCATCAGCTCCACACCGTTGACATATTTCGCATCGGCGGATGCAAGGAACAGCGCCGACGAGGCGATTTCTTCTGGCTGGGCCATATACCCCAGCGGCGTGATCCGCTCGACATGTTGGCGCAGCGCGACAATGTCGCTTTCACTCATCTTCAAGCCGTTATCCATCAGAGGGGTACGGGTGAAGCCAGGGCTCAGGACATTCGCTCGAATCTTGCGACCTTTGAGTTCGTTGGCCCAAGTCCTTGCGAAGGATCGCACTGCAGCCTTGGATGCGTTGTAGAGGCTCAGCCCTTCCATCCCATTGCTGGAGCAGATAGAAGCCGTCAACACGATCGAAGCACCATTTTTCAGCAAAGGCATCAACGTCTGCACAGTAAAAAAGACGCCCTTCACGTTAGTGTCAAACATGTTGAAGTAAGCCGCCTCAGTGGTCTCGCCCAGCGGGTTTTTTTCGCAAATACCCGCGTTGGCAAACACTGAGTCCAACTGATCGTTGCGGGCCTCAATCGTCGCCTTGAGCTTATCGAGATCAGCCTGGCGCGCGACATCGGAAATGACCGCGACCGCTCTATCGCCGAGCTTGGCCACCGCCGCTTCCAGCGTGGCTGCAGAACGCCCAGTGATGTAGACGCGTTTCGCCCCCTCGGCAATCAAGCCCTGCGCAATCGCAAATCCGATCCCGGTGGATGCGCCGGTGACGACTGCAACCTGATTAGCGAATTTACCTGACATATCTGACTCCTCAGTCTCGGTTGTGTGGCTCGACTGAAACCACAGTGCGGCCATTTTGAGAGGAGTCAGGAGCTGAGCGGCACTGCCATAAATGAACATTGGCCGTTCAATTATGTGAGGCGTAAGCGAAGGTTTGATCGTTTAGATTGGAGCCAGCTGATTCAGAGCATGACCCGCAATCGAGAATATTCTGGGACCGAATGGTGTCAGACAGGAGACCTTATGCTTCAGAAAAAAGTCGCCCCATCCGAACCGCGGCGCTGGCTGATGTTCGCCATCTTATTGGTCGGTGCGTTTTTACCGCCGCTGGATTTTTTCATCGTGAACGTAGCGCTGCCCTCGATTCAGCAATCGTTGGGCACGGCCTCCTCCGCCGAACAGTTGATCATCTCCTCGTATGCGGCGCTTTATGCCGTGACACTGATTACCGGCGGACGGCTTGGTGATATCTATGGTCGCATGAGGATGTTTTTCCTTGGCCTGGTTGGTTTCGCAGTTGCCTCACTGATCTGCGGCATCGCCGATTCCCCCTGGGTGTTGATCGCCGGACGCTCGCTGCAAGGCGTGACGGCAGCCATCATGGCACCTCAGGCACTCGCCTCAGTGCAGGCAATATTCCCCGAGTCCGAAAAACCCTTGGCGCTAAGCCTGTATGGCGCGGTCTTTGGCCTGGCGTCGGTGGTCGGCCAGGCACTTGGCGGGATATTGATATCGCTCAACCTGATGGATTTGGGCTGGCGGGCGATATTCCTGGTGAATCTACCGATTGCGTTGCTGGTCATTCTGATCGCCATTCCGGTGGTCAAGGAAACCCGCGCACCACAGACAAGCAAGCTGGATCTGGGCGGAACGCTGTTGTCGATGGTGACGCTTGCGGCTCTGATCGTTCCACTGATCGAGGGGCGTGAAGCGGGCTGGCCTTTGTGGGCCTGGCTGTCGCTTGCAGCGGTGCCGCTGCTGGCCTGGTTGTTCTGGCGCTACGAAGCCCGTTTGCATCAGGCGCAAGGCGCACCGTTGCTTAATCCTGCCGCACTGCGCGCGCCTGGGCTGGGCCGGGCCTTGCTCGTCGCCCTGACCTTTTACGCGATCGGCGTGTTTTTCTTGCTGTTTTCCATTTATCTACAGGGAGCGCTGCATACGAGCCCACTCAATGCAGGCCTCGTCTTCCTTCCTTTCGGCGCGGGATTTTTGCTGGGACCGCTCTCCACCCCTCAATTCAGGCGTTTTCTGGGCGCGTACGTCAATCCGGTCGGGATGGGGCTTGAAGTGTTGGGATTCGTGCTCCTGGCCTGGCTCGTGGCGCACACACCGATGGCCGTCACGCCTCCTGCGCTGCCCCTTGCCGTCCTTCTGTTTCTGATCGGTTTCGGACAAGGACTGGCCCTTCCGACATTGATGCGCATGATCACAGGACGTGTGGCGCCGGCGTACTCCGGCATGATTGCGGGCATTACCAGTTCCACCCTGCAAATCAGCACGTCACTGAGCGTGGCGATAATAGGCGGCATTTTCTACACCCTTCTGGGCACGGATACAGACGCGGCTGCCATCACCCACGCCTTCACCGTTTCCATACTCTGCATCGCGGCATGCCTGGCCTTGGGCGCGGGACTCAGCCTTACCCTGGCGCGCCAACCTGCTGCGCAATTGCAAACGGCAGCCATGCGCCCGGCAGAATGAGTCAACGGCCCTCCTGCGAGCCGATCATGCTCGAGGCAAGGTCGGCAAGGGCACGAAGGCTGTCCATCTGCCGCATGTCCTGGTGGTAACCCATCCATATGTCGCGACCCGGTGGCGGTTCATGCGGATCAATCAGCCGCAACGCCGTTAACTGGTCGCCCAGGACGCGGGGCAATACGGCGACACCCTGCCCTTGCGCGCACATTTGCGCCTGGACTGTGCGGCTGCTACTGGTGAACACAGTACGGGCCAGAGGGTAACGCCGCTGCAGCCACTGCACATCGGGATAATGAGACTGGGCAATACTCATGGTAATCAAACAAACCCCGTCACCCTGTGGCTCGGGGTCAGGAGATCCGACGGCGGCGTATAACCCATAGCTCAGGGTAGTCAGCTTGCGGTGAACGATATCGGGTTCGGTGAAAGGAACGATCCGAAACGCAATGTCGGCGTCGCGACGAGCAAGGTCAAACAATCGATGCCCCGCGATGACCTCGGGCACGATCAGCGGATAACGTCGCCCCAGTTCGTTCAGGACCGGGGCGAGCACATAACAGGCGAACCAGTCAGCGGAAGAAATGCGCAACACACCTTCTGGCTGTGCGCTGTCCCCCGCAAGGCGCCTTTCGATGGCCAACGCACTTTGCTCCATTTCCTGCGCCAGGCTGAGCAGCTTCTCTCCGCTGTCGGTCAGTACCAGGCCTTGGGTGGTACGAAGAAAAATGGGCTGGCCACTGGACTGTTCAAGCACCTGCAAGCGCCGCCCCACGGTCGGATGGCTAACACCCAACTGCTTGGCGGCAGCGCCCAATGACCCGCTTCGGGCAATCGCGAGAAAGACCCGCACGTCACTCCAGTCCATGCTCTACCCCGAACAAAAATGAACAGTGAGAGTGCAGCAATGGCAGTGCCGTAGCAATCCCAGGCCCGACATACTTGTCTCCATTCACCTTCATCGAACACCAACCGGAGACTGCGAATGAAGATTGGCTTTATCGGTGTGGGAAGCATGGGCAGAGCGATCATTCCATTGCTCGTCCGGGATGGCCATCAGCTCTCGGCATGGAATCGCAGTCACGCGGCGATCATGGATCTCGAAGGCGTCAGCGTTCTCGAATCGCCGGCCTCGGCATTTCAGCAAGAGGTCGTTATCAGCATGCTTGCCGATGATGCTGCCGTCAGGGAGGTGCTACTGTCCGGCGCAGCTCTGGAACATGCAGACAAGGCTTGCGTGCATGTCGTGATGTCGACCTTGTCGCCTTCGCTCATGGTGGAGTTGCAGCGCGTACATGATGCAATCGGCATTGCATTGATCGCGGCACCGGTCTTCGGCGTGCCCGCCGTGGCGGCGAACGGCGAGTTGAATATCCTGGCGGCCGGATCGCAGGCAGCTGTCTCGACGGTTCAACCGCTGTTTGACCTGCTCGGGAAAAAGACCTGGTATTTGGGCGATCAACCTGATCACGCGTGTATCGCAAAAATCGCCGGCAACATGATGATCACTCAAGCCATCCAGTCGCTGGGCGAAGCAAGCGGACTCGTCCAACGCCACGGACTGAGCCCTTCGATTTTCATCAACTTCATGACCCAGACGCTGTTCGCCTGCCCCAGTTATCAACGGTATGGGCAGAACATCATCAACAGCAGCTTTGAGCCGGGCTTCAAACTGTCTCTTGGTCTCAAGGATATAAATCTGGCTATTGATACGGGCCGTCTCAAGGACCTGGAACTGCCTGCGGCGGCGGCTGTGCGATCAAAAATGACGTCGGCGGTGGCCCGGGGGTATGGCGACAAGGACTGGTCGGCTTTCGCTACGCAGACCGCTACCCATTCAACCGATCATTCCGAGCAACCCTGGCGAACCGCACCGGTAAAACGCTCGCGGCGTGGCAACTTCTGGGTGACCGGAGCGCGCATTACCCAGAACGGTAAAAGCTTCCAGAAAGGTCCGATGTACGTAGCCTGGGAATCCCCCGAGCACATCACTCGACCCTATCCCGTGGTGCTGGTGCACGGTGGCACGCTGCAGGGCACCGAATGGCTGGATACCCCCGATGGTCGTCCGGGCTGGGCCCAGCGGTTCGTCGAAGCGGGCTTCGTAGTCTTTCGCGTCGACCGTCCGGGTCACGGGCGATCGCCCTATCATCCCGACATCATGGGCCCGATGGGGCCGGCGTTTTCCTATGAGCGCGCCCGCGAAGTGTACTTTCCAGAGGGAGGCGGAGAAACGCAATGGCCGTTTGAGCCGGATGACGAAGCAGCGTTTGACGCCTTCATTGCAGCTTACGGCCCCATGCCGGCTGACCTTGCGGCCTCGCAGACTCTCGACGCGGATCGACTGGCCGAACTGCTCGACAGAATCGGCAAGGCCATCATCGTTACACACTCCGCTTCCGGGCCCAGTGGCTGGTTGGTCGCCGATCGTCGACCCGACCTGATCGCAGGGATTGTGGCGGTGGAGCCTATGGGTCCGGTATTTGGCCACACGCCGGGTATAGGCAGCCTCGACTGGGGACTGACCGCCGCCCCTCTGACCTTCGATCCGCCTCGCAAAACGCCGGAGCAAGTCCGCACAGCAGAACCATCAACCCTGAAAATTCCCGGATTGCAGGGTGTTCCGGTAGCGCTGGTGACAGGCGAGACATCAGCCTTTGCTTCTTACGCATCCAGCATCGTCCCTTTCCTGCGAAATGCCGGTGCCAACATTCACCACCTGGATCTACCGGCACTGGGTATACACGGCAACGGCCACGGACTGATCTATGAACGCAATTCAGATTCGGCTTTAAAGGTAGTCACGCAGTGGCTGGAAAAATCGTTGAGCATGCCCGATCCCGCGTAAAGCGCCTGCTCAGGTTCTCCATCCAATCATGAAGGGACACAGACAAGACCCTTAGAACAACTGCCACGAGGTCATCCATGGAAAATCCCGACATCACGCGTCAACTCTCGGCATTCAGACAAACCATCGACAATATCGACGCCGCACTCATCCACATGCTCGCTGAACGGTTCCGCTGTACTGATGAGATCGGCTTACTCAAAGCTCGACATCAGTTGCCTGCGGTAGATGCAAATAGAGAGCGGCATCAATACGAACGTCTGACAGCACTCGCCCAGAAGGCCAACCTGGATACGGCCTTCGTTCAGAGGCTGATGCAGTTTGTCATCAGCGAAGTAGTCGATCGTCACAGACAATTCGCGACCAGGCATGACCAGCAACTCTGCAATGACGCTACCCCTCTGGCGTGAAAAACGCCTCCCTTCACCAGACGCAATCAGACAACCGAAACGAGAAACCACATGAAATGGCCAACGATCGATCAAATTCGCAGTTTTACTGTTTTGCCCTCTGGCTACACATGGGATTACCTGAAATGCGCAGAGATCGATGTCGCGATAGATTTTTTCCGTACGTGGTTTCCCTCCATTTCGGTAGGGCTAGGAAGCCACTTCCTGGACCGACAATTCTATGTAGACAACGTGGTGTTCGAAGGCAATCTGGAGCGCGGAATATTCGCTATCGTGGTTCGTCAGAGCCATAACATTGTCGCCATAGCAACGTGGGAAAAAATTGATGGCGCTGATGTCATCTTCGGGCGAGTGGGCGCGGTAGCCAAACCTCATAGGCAGACAAGACTGGCCATTGCCGCCCAGGACCTGGGAGAAAAAATGGGAACGTTCATGGGGGCGGGCTTGATCTATGGCATGGCAACAACCAGCGCTTCGTATATGCAACAGGCATTGGAACACGCAGGTTACAAAGCCGTAGGGATAATGCCTGGCTTCGACCAAGAAGAAACAGAGCCTGGAACCGTGCGCAGGGTTTACGAAGTCATCTACGTAAAACGACTCGCACCACCCTCAGACTTCCTGATTCCTTCCGTTCAAAACCTCACTCCCAAAGTCGCTCGGCTTTACGCAGAGATATTTCAAGGTGATGACGACACAATCATGGTTGACTAATAAGCAAGCATAACAGTGGACCAGGACCCCAAATTCTTCTGATCAATAATGACTTGCGCTCATGCTTTATGCGTCGATCGAGGGCGCCGCTATAGCTAATGAGCCACAAGAACAAGGATTAATGAAGAGTGCCCCGAATGGACGCCACTCTGACACCTGGGTTAGCTTGCGTATCCGTTTATACTTTGGGCGACAACCATGACTGATCGTCAGATCATTGTTCCAGATGGTATGAGATTGCTCTGCGAGCAGGCTGGTTATGCACCAGCTGTAAAGGTAGGAAAAACTCTTTACTGCGCCGGTCAGGTAGGCCGGACGCCGGAATTATCAGTTATCGAAGACCCTGAGCAGCAGTTTTTGGCAGCATGGGACAATCTCCGACTGGTCTTGGAAGCCGGTGGCTGCACATTTGAAGATGTTGTCGAAATGACAACTTACCACGTCGATATGCACCGCCACATGCCAATTTTTAGACGCGTGAAGGATGAAGTCTTTCCTAGGAGCACTTGTGCATGGACATGCATAGGCGTCAGTGAACTGGCCCGACCTGGCCTTCTCGTGGAAATCAAATGCGTCGCCGTAGAGCGATAATTTTCTGACAGGCACCTGAATATACAAATCCTGGATGGGTGCCCATCCAGGCGGCAGTACTGATTGAGCGAACGTGCTGTTTCATGCGCGACTTCTGCACACCGTACATCCGGATGCGACAGGGGATGAAGGTCACCCCTACAAAGTGACTAACGGCCACGAATTGCGGACCAATATCAAAATTGCGGACCGCAAACGAACAAGGGTTTGCATTAGCTTTCGCTCGCAAACCCTTGATATTAGATGGTGCCCGAAGCCGGAATCGAACCGGCACGCCCTTACGAGCGGGGGATTTTAAGTCCCATGCGTCTACCAGTTTCGCCATTCGGGCGGTAGCGCGGTTAGCCATGGAAGCGTCGGCAGAATCCAATGAGCCGAAGTCCTGGCTGGTGCAGCAAGAGGGGGAATATATACATCCCTCCCCTGTGAAGCAAGGTAGCTTGTGCCCTTTTCAACACAAAACCTTTCAACGCTTCGAAATAAAAAAAGCTCCGTAAATCATAGATCTACAGAGCTTTTTAAAAGTGGAGGCCGAAGTCGGAATCGAACCGGCGTAGGTGGATTTGCAATCCACTGCATAACCATTTTGCTATTCGGCCTCAAGACGTTTGATGCGATGCAGCCACATCAATCGCGGTACAAACCTGATCAGGAAATCAGCCACTTACTCAGCGCTATCTCCTTGAAAACATTGAGATTTTTTACATCCCAGTGCGTTCGATGGGCGCAATTATGTACTCATTTGCCTAGGCTGACAACCCCTTGATTTCAAAAAAAATTCGTCCAACGGTCAGCTTCCGTCAGACAGCCACATGGGTGCGAAGGTTTTGGGCTGCTTCGCAACCCAGCGGGAGCAAGCTCCCTCGCCACGGGATGTTACAGGCCTTGGAGGCAGTCGCAGCCCTGCACCATTATGGGTAACATACCGGCCTTCCCGCAGCCCTTCTGCGACCTGCCAAATAAGCCCATTCCATGCCTTTTGAACTCAGCGTTGACCTCACTACCCTCGCTATTCTTGCCGTTGTCGCCTTCATTGCCGGTTTCATCGATGCCATTGCCGGTGGCGGCGGACTGCTGACCACCCCGGCGCTGCTGACCGCAGGCCTGCCACCCCACCTGGTCCTGGGCACCAACAAACTCAGTTCGACCTTCGGCTCGGCGACAGCCAGCTTCACCTTCTACAAGCGCAAGCTGTTCCACCCAAGGCAGTGGACCCACGCCCTCGTCGGCACATTGGTCGGGGCCCTGAGCGGCGCCATCGTCGCCCATTACCTGCCTGCCGAGTGGCTGAACAAGATGCTGCCGGTGATCGTCTTCGCCTGCGGCCTGTATCTGTTGTTTGGCGGCACGCCCAAGGCGCCGCTGGACAGCGATGCACCGATCAAGAAAACGTGGCAGTCGCCCCAGGGCTTCAGCCTGGGTTTCTATGACGGTGTAGCCGGGCCGGGTACCGGTGCGTTCTGGACGGTCAGCAGCCTGCTGCTCTACCCCATCGACCTGGTCAAGGCCAGTGGCGTGGCGCGCAGCATGAATTTCGTCAGCAACATCGCGGCGCTGTCGGTGTTCATCTTCTCCGGACAAGTGGACTGGGTCATCGGCCTGAGCATGGGCCTGTCGGTGATGGTCGGTGCGTTCTTCGGCGCTCGCACCGCCATCAGCGGCGGCGCGAAGTTCATCCGACCGGTGTTCATCACCGTGGTGCTGGGCTTGACCGTGCGCCTAGCCTGGCAGCACTGGTTCAGCGTGGCCTAAGCGCCGCGCCACATAAAGGTCGATCAGGTAGCGGGCGATCGAGCGCGAGGCCGGCAACGGCGGCAGGTCGTGGACGTTGAACCATTGGGCGTCCTCGATTTCATCTTCCTGAGGCACGATGTCGCCGCCGGCATATTCAGCGTGAAAACCCAGCATCATCGAATGGGGAAACGGCCAGCATTGGCTGCCCATGTACTGGATGTTCTTCACCTCGATACTGACTTCTTCACGGACCTCGCGCACCAGGCAATCCTCGGCCGACTCGCCGGGCTCGGCAAACCCCGCCAGGGTGCTGTAGACACCCGTGACGAAACGCGGTGAACGGGCCAGCAGGACTTCATCGCCGCGGGTAATCAACACGATCATGCTCGGTGAGATCCGCGGGTAGTGGCGCAGGTCGCAGGCATCGCAATACATCGCCCGCTCCAGCCGGATCTGACTCATGCGCTTGCCGCAACTGCCGCAGAAACGATGCTCCCGAGCCCAGGTGCCGATCTGTGCGGCGTAGCCCAACACTTTGTACAGTGTGTGGTCATCCTCGAGCATGAAGGCCCGCAGGCCTTTCCAGTTGCAACCGGGGATGTCCAGCGGGCTGTGCAACTCCAACAGGTAGACCGGCTCGCCATCCAGGTGACCGATGCCATGCTCGGCGAGGATCGACAGGTCTTGGCGCTTGAGCCATTCGCGGGGAAACAGCGCGCCGTTGTCATCGAACAGAAAGCCTTCCGGGCTGCGGGCCACGGCCCAGCCGCCAGGAAGATCGGTATCGAGTACTGCGGTGGTCCAGCGTGAAATCATGGTCAGTCAATCCAGAAATTCGGGTTTCTGTTTGCTCATATGGGCGGCCATGGCCACGCGCAGGTCGGTCGATTGCAACATGGCGGCGTTCCAGGTGGCGACGTATTCCAGGCCGTCGTCGATGCTATGGTCGCGCATGTAGCTGATCATGGCCTTGGTGCCGGTCACGGCAATCGGCGACTTGGCGGCGATTTCCCGGGCGATGCCCATCACGCCGTCGAGCAGGCTGGCGGTGTCACTGTAGACACGATTGACCAGGCCGATGCTGCGCGCTTCGTCGGCACCGAAGTTGCGCCCCGTATAAGCGAGTTCACGCAGCATGCCGTCCCCGATGATCCGGGGCAAGCGTTGCAATGTGCCAACATCGGCGGCCATGCCGATATCGATCTCCTTGATGGAAAACTGCGCGTCCTCGGCGGCATACCGCATGTCACACGCGGCAATCAGGTCGATGGCACCGCCCAGGCAATAACCCTGGATGGCCGCGAGCACGGGCTTGCGGCAATTGTCCACGGCGTTGAACGAAGCTTGCAGTTGCAGGATCTTGCGCCGCAGCAACCGTGCATTGCGTCCTACGTCCTTGCCCAACTCGTTGGCCACGCCTGCCAACATCATCAGGTCGATCCCTGAGGAAAAATGCTTGCCGGCACCGCTGAGCACCACCACCCGCGCCTCATCGGTGTCGTCGATCCATTGGAAGATCTCGATGATCTCGCTCCAGAATGCGGCGTTCATCGCGTTGATCTTTTCCGGACGATTGATCTGCACATGGGCGATGTTGTCTGCAAGTTCGACGTGGAACGCTTGGTATTGCGACATGGCAGTGATCCTTTACCGGTTGAAAAGAGGCCTGAACTATAACAAGCCATTGCGATGGGACGTAGGCAGTGCATCGGCCAAAAGCGGGACTGACTGGCGACATGACCAAGGAAATCTTTATGGAAAAGGGAGACCTCTGTGGGAGCAAGGCTTGCCCGCGAAACAGGCAACTCGATTCTTGAAGACCGCATGGACTTCATCGCGGGCAAGCCTTGCTCCCACTTACCCCGTCACAGTGATCAGGGTTTTTCATCCGCCTGCAACTGCCCATCCCACCCCCCACCCAACGCCGCAATCAACTGTACGCTGGCAATCAAGCGGCTCTGTTGCAGGCTCAGCATGCTGCGTTCGTTGCTCAGCGCGGTGGCCTGGACGGTGACCACGTCGAGGTAGGCAATCAGTCCGGCCCTGTACTGGTTCTGGGTCAGGCGCAGGGATTCCCGGGCGGCGTCCAGGGCTTCCTGGCGCACGCGGGCTTCGTCTTCCAGCACCTTGAGCTGGATCATGTAGTTTTCCACTTCACGCAAGCCGTCGAGCACGGTCTGGCGATAGGTGGCGACGGTCTGGTCGTAGGCCGCGACGGTGCGGTCGACTTCCGCCGAACGCTGACCGCCATCGAACAGCGTCATCGCCAATTGCGGCCCTACCGACCAGAAGCGGTTCGGCACGCTCACCCAGTTGTCGTAGGTACTGCTGCTGTAGCCGCCACTGAGGCTCAGGGTCAGGTCCGGGTAATACGCGGCCTTGGCGACACCGATGTTGGCGTTGGCGGCCATCACCGAGCGCTCTGCCGAGGCGATGTCCGGCCGGCGTTCGAGCAGTTGCGACGGCAGCGCCACCGGAATCTGCGGCAGCGACGGAATATCTCCAGTCTCGGCCAGGTTGAACTCGGCCGGTGGCAGGCCGATGAGTACGGCGATGGCGTTTTCGAACTGGGCCCGTTGCCAGATCAGGTCGATCAGGTCGCCCTGGGTGGTCTTGAGCTGGTTCTGCGCCTGGGCCACCGCGTCCTTGCCGGACACCCCGGCGCGGTACTGGTTTTCGGTCATTTTCAGCGAGCGTTGATAGTTATCGACGGTGGTCTGCAACAGGCGCTTCTGTTCATCGATCACCCGCAACTGCAAGTAGTTCTGCACCAGTTCCGATTGCTGGCTCAGACGCATCGCCGCCAGATCGGCGAAACTGGCTTGCGCGCTCGCCTCATCGGCTTCCAGGGTGCGGCGCAACTTGCCCCACACATCGGCCTCCCAGCTGACACCAGCCTGGGCACTGTAGGTGTCGCGAATGCCGCTGGACGAACTGCTCAAGCTCGAACTGCTGCTGCCGGTGCCCTGGCTGGAGCGCGTCTTGCCAACGGTCAGGTCCACGGTGGGGAAAAAGGCGCCACGGGCATTGCGCACCAGTGCCTGGGCCTGCCGGTACTGGGCTTCGGCCTGGGCCACGGTCTGGTTGGACGCGTTGAGCTTGTCCACCAGGCCATTGAGTTGCGTATCGCCGTAGAGCTCCCACCAGGCGCCTCGGGCCAGCGCATCGCTGGGGTTGGCCTGGCGCCAGCCCTGGGCCTCCTTGTACTGCACCGGGGCGGCCGCCGCGGGACGCTGATAATCCGGGCCGATGGCGCAGGCACTGAGCATCGCCACGCACAGCGCCAGGCTCAGCGCCCGCGAACCACGGACGGTCGCCAGTGTTGCGGCAAGATTGAAAGGCGAACGGTCGGTCATAGCGGAGTTTCCAGGGCAGCATCAGTGCGCACGCCACGCCAGCGGTTGAAGCGATGGCGCAGCTTGTCGAGATAAAGGTAAACCACCGGCGTGGTGTAGAGCGTCAGCACCTGGCTGAACACCAGCCCACCGATGATGGTCAGGCCCAGCGGCTGGCGCATTTCCGAGCCTTCGGCGGCGCCGAGCAGCAGCGGCAAGGCGCCAAGGATCGCCGCCAGTGTGGTCATCAAAATCGGCCGCAACCGCAGCAGGCAGGCGCTGCGGATCGATTCCAGCGGCGTCTGCCCGGCACGCTCCAATTGCAGCGCCAGATCAATCATCAGGATGGCGTTTTTCTTCACCACGCCGATCAGCAGGAACAGCCCCAACAGCGAGATCAGGCTGAACTCGCTACCCAATGCGTAGATCGACAGTAAGGCGCCGACCCCGGCCGATGGCAAGGTGGACAGGATGGTCAGCGGATGAATGTAGCTTTCATACAGCACTCCCAGCACCAGATACACCGCCAGCAACGCGCCGAGAATCATGAACGGCTGGCTCTTCTGGGTGGCCGCGAACGCGTCGGCGGTGCCGGCCATTTTCGCGATGACATCCTCGGGCATCCCGAGCTTGGTAATCGCCCGCTCGATGGCCGCGGTGCCCTGCTCCACCGTGACACCTTCGGCCATGTCGAAAGAAATACCCTCGGACGCAAACTGGCCTTCATGGCTGACCCGGTCATCCTCCAGGCTGTTCTCGTAATGGGCAATGGCCGACAGCGGCACCCTCGCGCCATCGGCGGTGATCACCTGGACCTGTTCGAGCGTACTCGGGTCCTGGGCGTACTTGGGATTGACCTCCATCACCACCTGGTACTGGTTGAGGCTGTCATAGATGGTGGAAATCTGCCGCTGGCTGTAGGCGTTATTGAGCACCGCGGTGACCATATCCATGTCGATGCCCAAGCGCTTGGCCTGGTCGCGATCCACCACCAACGTCACCTGCTGCGCCCCGCCACCGTCGCGGGCGTCGATGGCAGTCAGCTCCGGCAAGGCCCGGAAGGCCGCCACGACCTTGGGGTACCAAGTGCGCAACGAGGCCAGGTCGGCGCTTTGCAAAATGTAGGAGTACTGCGAAGTGGTCTGTTCGCGACCGCCACCGAACTGCAAATCCTGGTCGGCCATCAACATCAATTGGCCGCCGGGGACCTTGGGCATTTCCTTGCGCAGGCGCTCGATGACTTTCTGCGCGGAAATCCCGCGCTCCTTGATCGGCTTGAGGCGCACCAGCATGAAGGCGTTGTTGGTGCCGTTGTTGCCGCCGATGAAACCGGCGACGCTTTGCACCGCCTCGTCCTTGAGCACGGCACGACGGAAGATCTCCATCTTCGGCTGCATCACGTTGAACGACAGCCCATCGTCGCCACGCACGAAACCGATCAGTTGGCCGGTGTCCTGCTGCGGCATGAAGGTCTTCGGCACCACCACATACAACGCGACGTTCACGCCGATGGTCACCAGCAGGCTCAGCAAGGTCAGGCGCCGATGACGCAGCACCCAGTCCAGGCTGGTGGCGTAGCCACGGACCATCCGCTCATTGAGCCCCTGGCTCCAGCGCTGCAAGCGGTTTTCCTGCCCTTGCAGGTGGGGCTTGAGCCAGCGGGCGCAGAGCATCGGCGTGAGGGTCAGCGAGACCACCAGCGACACCACGATGGACGCCGCCAGGGTGATGGAGAATTCACGGAACAGGCTCTCGATGATGCCGCCCATGAACAGGATCGACAGGAACACCGCCACCAGCGAGACGTTCATCGACAGCAGGGTAAAGCCCACCTCCTCGGCTCCCCGGTACGCCGCCTCCATCGGTGGCACGCCTTCGTCAATGTGCCGGGAAATGTTCTCCAGCACCACGATGGCGTCGTCCACCACCAGCCCGGTCGCCAGGATCAGCGCCATCAGCGACAGGTTGTTCAGGGAAAAACCGTACAGGTACATCACCGCAAACGTGCCCACCAGCGACACCGGCACCGCCAGGGTCGGGATGAGTGAGGCGCGGAAATTGCCGAGGAACAGGAACACCACCAGCACCACCAGGGCCACGGCGATCAGCAAGGTCATTTCCGCTTCATGCAGGGTGGCCTTGATCACCGGCGAGCGGTCCATCGCCAGGTTCAGCTTGACGCTAGCCGGCAGCACCGCCTGCAACGCCGGTAGTTGCGCCTTGATCTCGTTGACCGTCTCGATGATGTTGGCGCCAGCCTGGCGGTTGATCACCAGCAGCACAGCGGCATCGTTGTTGAAGAAACCGCTGTTGTAACGGTCCTCGACGCTGTCGGTGACTTTCGCCACGTCCTTGAGCCGTAGCACCGAGCCGTCCTGGTAGCGGATGATCAGCGTTTCGTAGTCCTTGGCTTTTTCCAACTGGTCGTTGGCCTGGACCTGCCACATGCGCCGATCATCCTCCACCGAACCCTTGGGCCGGCGCACGTTGCTGTCGGCAATGGCCTTGCGCACATCGTCCAGGGCCACGCCGTACTGATTGAGCAACTGTGGCTCCAGCTCGATACGCACCGCCGGCAACGAGCTGCCACCGATCTGCACCTCACCTACGCCCGACACCTGGGACAGGCTCTGGGACAGGATGGTCGACGCCAGGTCGTAGAGCTGGCCTTTTTCCAACACATCCGAGGTCAGCGACAGCACCATGATCGGCGCCTGGGACGGGTTGACCTTCTTGTAGGTGGGCATGCTGCGCATGCCGCTGGGCAACAGGTTGCGCGACGCATTGATGGCCGCCTGCACTTCCCGGGCGGCGCCGTTGATGTCGCGGTCCAGGTCGAATTGCAGGATGACCCGCGTAGAACCCTGGCTGGAACGGCTGCTCATGGTATTGACCCCGGCGATAGCGCCGAAGGAACGCTCCAGAGGCGTTGCCACCGTCGATGCCATCACCTCGGGGCTGGCCCCTGGCAAGTTGGCCTGGACCACGATCACCGGGAAGTCCATTTGCGGCAGGGGCGAAACCGGCAGCAGGCCGAAACACACGCCACCGAGGAGCATGATGGCGAAGCTCAGGAGCATGGTCGCTACCGGGCGGCGGATGAACGGGCCGGAGAGGTTCATAAACGGCCGCCCCAGGCTTCAGGCGACAAACGATAAAGGCTTTTGTGGCGAGGGAGCTGGCTCCCGCTATGTGGGAGCAAGGCTTGCCCGCGATGGACGCGATGCGGTCTTGCAGAATCGAGGCGCCTGTTTCGCGAGCAAGCTTTGCTCCCACAGCCCAGCGGGAGCAAGCTCCCTCGCCACAGAAAGCCCTCATGCTCCGGGATTCCGGGCGCCGCCATCATACCCCCACCTCTTTCGCATCCGGCCTGGCGAACCGCCGCCCCAGTCGATCGAAGTACAGGTAGATCACCGGCGTGGTGAACAACGTCAAGACCTGGCTCACCAACAACCCGCCCACCATCACCAAGCCGAGGGGCTGGCGCAGTTCGGCGCCGGAACCGGTGGCGAGCATCAGCGGCACCGCGCCGAACAAGGCCGCCAGGGTGGTCATCAGGATCGGCCGGAAACGCAGCAACGCCGCCTGGTAGATCGCCGTCTGTGGGTCCATGCCCTGGTTGCGCTCGGCGTCGAGGGCGAAGTCGATCATCATGATCGCGTTCTTCTTGACAATGCCGATCAACAGGATGATGCCGATGATCGCGATCATGCCCAGGTCATTGCCGCTGAGGATCAACGCCAGCAAGGCGCCGATGGCCGCCGAGGGCAAGGTGGAAAGGATGGTGATCGGGTGGATGTAACTCTCGTACAGCACGCCCAGGACGATGTACATGGTCACCACCGCTGCGAGGATCAGCAGCAAGGTACTCGACAACGACGCCTGGAACGCCTGGGCCGCACCCTGGAATTCGGTCTGCACACCCACCGGCATGCCAATGTCCTGCTGGACCTTTTCGATCACCTCCACCGCATGCCCCAAGGCCACGCCCGGCGCCAGGTTGAACGACATCATCACCGCTGGAAACTGGCCGATGTGGGCAATCGCCAGTTGCGCCTGGCGCTCTTCGACCCGGGCCAGGCTCGACAACCGTACCTGCCCGCCATCGGTGGTCTTGACGTGGATCTGGTCCAGCGCCTGCGGCCCGAGCCGTTCCCCGGCCTGGGCCTGCAATACCACGCGGTACTGGCTGGCCTGGGTGTAGATGGTAGAAATCTGCCGCTGGCCGAAAGCGTCATACAGCGCATCGGTGATGTTCGACACCGAGACGCCCAGGCGTGAAGCCGCGTCGCGATCGATCACCAGGTAGACCTGCAAGCCCTTGTCCTGCAGGTCGCTGGCCACGTCGGTCAGTTCCGGTTGGCGGCCCAGGGCCTCGACCAGGCGCCCACTCCAGAGGCTGAGCAATTCGGCGTCCGGCGATGACAGGCTGAACTGGTATTGGGTACGGCTGACCCGGTCTTCGATGGTCAGGTCCTGCACCGGCTGCATGAACAGGCGAATGCCCACCAGTCGATCCAGCTGTGGCTGCAAGCGGGCAATGATATCGGTGGCGCTGTCATCCCGTTCGCTGTGGGGCTTGAGGTTGATCAGCAGGCGCCCACTATTGAGCGTGGCGTTGTCGCCGTCCACGCCGATGTAGGACGACAGGCTCTGCACCGCCGGGTCGGCGAGGATCACCTTGGCCAGTTGCTGCTGACGCTCGCTCATGGCGGCAAAGGAGATCGATTGCGGTGCCTCGGAAATGCCCTGGATCACCCCGGTGTCCTGCACCGGGAAAAAGCCCTTGGGCACGGCCAGGTACAGCACCACCGTCAGCACCAGGCTGCCCACCGCCACCAGCAGGGTCAGCGGCTGATGCTTGAGCACCCACTGCAACTTGCGCCCATAGGCGGCGATCAGCCAGTCGATCCAGGCGCCGCTGGCACGGTAGAAACGGCCCTGCTCGGCCTCCTTGGGCTCACGCTTGAGCAAGCGGGCGCACATCATCGGCGTCAGGGTCAGGGACACCACCAGGGAAATCAGGATCGCCACCGCAAGCGTGATGGCGAATTCGCGGAACAAGCGCCCCACCACATCGGCCATGAACAACAGCGGGATCAGCACGGCGATCAGCGACAGCGTCAGGGAAATCAGCGTGAAGCCGATCTGCTTCGCGCCCTTGAGCGCGGCCTGCAACGGGCTGTCGCCCTCCTCGATGAAGCGGGCGATGTTCTCCAGCATGACGATGGCATCGTCCACCACGAAACCGGTGGCGATGGTCAGGGCCATCAGGGTCAGGTTATTGATGGAGAAACCAGCCAGGTACATCACGCCGAAGGTGCCGATCAGCGACAACGGCACGGCCACCGACGGGATGATCGTGGCACTGACGCGACGCAGGAACAGGAATGTCACCATGACCACCAGGGCGATGGCGATCAGCAACTCGTGCTGCACGTCGGTGACCGAGGCGCGGATGGTCTGGGTGCGGTCGGTCAGCACGGTGACGTCCAGGCCGGCCGGCAGGTTATCGGTGATGCTCGGCAGCAGCGCCTTGATCCGGTCCACCACCTCGATGACATTGGCCCCCGGCTGGCGCTGGATGTTCAGCAGCACGGCCTGGTTTTCGTTGGCCCAGGCGGCAAGGCGTTCGTTTTCGGCCCCGTCGACGATCTGCGCCACGTCCTTGAGCCGCAACGGCGCGCCATTGGCGTAGGCCAGGATCAGTTCGGCGTAGTCCTTGGGCGAGGTCAGTTGGTCGTTGGCGTCGAGCATCGAGACCCGCGTCGGGCCGTCGAAGTTGCCCTTGGGCTGGTTGACGTTGGAGGCACCGATCAGCGTGCGCACATCCGCCAGGTTCAGGCCGTTGGCCGCCAGGGCCTCGGGGTTGACCTTGATTCGCACGGCCTGGCGCTGGCCACCGGCGATGGTGACCATGCCGACGCCGCTGATCTGGGCGATTTTCTGCGCCATGCGGGTGTCCACCAAGTCATTGAGCTTGGGCAGCAGCATGGTCTTGGAGGTGATCGCCAGGGTCAGCACCGGGGTGTCGGCCGGGTTGACCTTGTTGTACACCGGCGGCGCCGGCAGGTCCGTGGGCAGCAGGTTGGTGGCGGCATTGATCGCGGCCTGCACCTGCTGCTCGGCAACGTCCATGTTGATGTCGAGGTTGAAGCGCAGGGTAATCACCGACGCGCCGCCGGAACTGGTGGAGGCCATTTGCGTCAGGCCCGGCATCTGCCCGAACTGCCGCTCCAGGGGCGCGGTGACCGCACTGGTCATCACATCGGGACTGGCGCCCGGGTACAGGGTCATCACGCGGATGGTCGGGTAGTCGACCTGGGGCAATGCCGACACCGGCAGCAACCGGTAAGCGATCAGGCCGGCGAGGATGATCGCCAGCATGCTCAGGGTAGTGGCGACCGGGCGAAGGATGAACAGCCGCGAGATATTCATGCGTCGCCCTTGTTCGCCTTGTCGGCCGTGGCCGGCTCAGCAGGCGCCGCCGCGGACTTGCCCTGCAGGTGCTCGGTCGGCGTGGTGGGCACGTCCTGGCTGTCGTTGACCACTTCGACTTCACTGCCTTCCTTCAAACGATCGGTGCCTTCGAGCACCACCCGGTCGCCAGCGACCAGGCCTTCGGTGACCACGGTGTTCGCACCGTCGCTGGCACCGATCTTCAGCTTCTTGATGGTGACCTTCTTGTCGCCCTCCAAGGCGTAGACGAAGGTGCCATTGGTGCCGAACTGGATGGCCGCCGTCGGCGCCAGGACCACGCCTTTGAGAGTGTCGGCCAGTAGGTGGACATTGACGAACTGGTTGGGGAACAGCGACTGGTCGCGGTTGTCGTAGCGTGCCTTGAACTTCAAGGTGCCGGTGGTGACATCGATCTGGTTGTCCAAGCTTTGCAACACACCGCTGGCCTGGAGTTTCACGTCGCCCCGGTCCCAGGCTTCGACGGGCAGCTTCGCCCCGCTGCGATAACGGGCGAGCACCGTATCGAGGTTGTTCTCCGGCAAGGTGAACACGACGCTGATGGGTTGGGTCTGGGTGATGACCGCCAGGGCCGTGGTGTCGTTGGCCGCCACCAGGTTGCCGATGTCCAGTTGCCGCAAGCCTACGCGGCCGGCAATCGGCGCGCGGATCTTGGTGAATTCCAGGTTGAGCTTGGCGTCGTTGACCGCCGCCTGATTGGTCTTGACCGTGCCTTGGTACTGGCCCACCAGCGCGGCTGCAGTGTCGAGGGTCTGCTTGGCAATACTGTCTTCGGCGTACAGGCCGCGATAGCGCTCAAGGTCGACCTGGGCATTTTTCAGTTGGGCCTGGTTCTGCAACAACGTGCCTTCGGCCTGGAGCAAGGCGTTCTGGTACGGGCGTGGGTCGATCTCGGCCAGCAAGTCCCCGGCCTTGACCATTTGCCCCTCTTCGAAGGCGATCTTGACCAACTCGCCACCCACGCGGCTGCGCACGTTGATGGTGTTGAGGGCCGTGACCGTACCCAGCGCCTTGAAGTACAGCGGGAAATCCCCGGTCACCGCCGGCGCCACCCGCACCGGGATTGGCCCCGTCGCCCCGCCGAACCCTGGTCGCATGCCACCGGAGCGGCCCACGTGCCCCGCCGCAGCCTTGTCCCCTGCCCCAGGTTTCTGGGCCGAGCCACCGGGCCAGAATTTCCAGGCCAGCGCCGCAACGACCAGCAGGACGAACAGGCCGAACAGCCAGCGACGGGAATTGCGGGAAACAGAGGATTGCATGGAGTGATCAACCATTGGGCGCGTGAACTTCTTTTACGGGAGGCTGAACGATAAGCACTGGCGGGTATTTAGCAAAGCGCCTTTACCGGCAATTTACGTTGGGCTTACCTTTCGAATAGACAGCTAAGGCCTTGAAGCACAAAAGAAAACGGCCTGGACAAGGCCAGGCCGTTAACAATTGTAATAAATACCTTATTTCATGCCATTTATTTCAGAACAGCCAGGGCCGCGTCGTAGTTCGGCTCTTCAGCGATTTCCTTGACCAGCTCGCTGTGCAGCACGGTGTCGTTTTCGTCCAGCACCACTACGGCACGGGCGGTCAGGCCTTTCAGTGGGCCGTCGGCAATCGCCACGCCGTAGTTCTGAATGAACTCGGCGCCGCGCAGGGTGGACAGGTTCTGGACGTTTTCCAGGCCTTCGGCACCGCAGAAACGCGCCTGGGCAAATGGCAGGTCGGCGGAGATGCACAGCACCACGGTGTTGTTCAGCTCGTTGGCCTGGGCATTGAACTTGCGCACGGAGGTGGCGCAGGTCGGTGTGTCGACGCTCGGGAAAATGTTCAGCACTTTGCGCTTGCCGGCGAAGTCCTTCAGGGAAACGTCCGACAGATTGCCGGCAACCAGGGAAAAGGCTGGCGCCTTGGAACCGGCTTGTGGCAACTGGCCGTTGACTTGGACCGGGTTGCCTTTGAGGGTGACTTGAGCCATGAACGGATTCCTTCTGACAGTTTGAAAATGGTGAGGCCGGAGTTAACCACGAAATACGCCTGCGACCTATGGCCGGACATAAAAAGTCATGGCATCGACACCCCGGCGACGGCGCTGGCTATTTGGCCTTGAGCTGCAGAAACGACTGATGCAGATCCGACGCCCAGCCATCGATGACCCCTTTGACGTCATCGGGCTTCATGACCTGGGATTCGTTGGACAGTGGCTTGCCCGTGCCCTTGCGCACCACCTGGGCGACCACCGAGTTATTGCCACCGTCGAGAAAAACCGCTTCGGTGCCCAGGGTGGTTTCCTGGTCGCGAATACCGCTGGCGGTGCTGACAGCGGCCGCCACCAGCGCAATCGGAACCACCTCATAAGGTTTCAAGCCTTCGGTCTTGCTACTGACGGCAGTGATCGCCGCCCGTATCACCAGTACACCCGGCCCTGGAGCGGTCGCCAGGGGCAAGGATTTCCCGGCTTCCCGCATGAGGGCCTGATCGTAATAGGCGGTGATACCCGACAGCGTGGCCTGGGGGATCTTCACGGTCGCCTGCGGCTTGGGATAAAGCTGCGTCGGCTCGACATAGAGGCTGGTGTATTTGTCCAGGTCAATCTTCGGATCGACCCAACGCATGACCTCGGCCCCCGACGGCGACTTCTCTTCCTTGAGGCGGCTGTAATCGCCCAGGAATCCGGAATATTCATCCGGCTGGGTGACTTTGCTCGAACACCCCGTCAAGGCGAGCGAGGCCATGCAAACAAAGCCGATCATCGACGAAAACTTCATGCTGTCACTCCTGTAAGCCACACGAGGCGGGGCCGGAACTACAGGTATAGCCAATGGACAGGTTTTTGCCTGCCCTGAAAAGAACAAGTGATTCAGCCGCGCTCGCGGGGTATCAGGCTCTGTAATTGTTGTGCGAGGAAGTTTGCATCGAAGGCAAACGTGTCGGGGTCCTTCAACCCATTGGTCCGGCGCCATTGCCATTGCGTCGAGGGCGGCTGGCACACCAGGGAAATACTGCCGTGACGGGTCGCGGTCAGGCCGATGATCGACAAAGAAACCAGTCCGCCCGCGCCCATCACATCCGGCACGAACTCCACCGGTTTACCGGTAATGGCCAAGGTCAGTTTTTCGGTCTTGAAAGCGGATGTTTCTACCGGAACGTTCGAGCCGTGGGCCACATATGTCTCACGGCTCAGTTCCAGCAGGCCGAGCGTCATGACGGGCGCCAGCCATTGCTCGATTTGCCCGTACAGCGCCTTGATCTGCTCTGCCCAAGCCGCCGACTGGGCCTGGTGCAGTTGTTTCTTGTGCGCTTCGCTGTCGGCGTAGTGACGAAGCATCTCGCCCAATTGCTGTACATCATCCATGGGCCGTTCCTCGATTAGGGAGTACTGCGAAGCTGGATGATGACAGGTCCAGGACGCCGGCGTACGTAAAAGCCACTTTGTCTGCGTGGCTGACCTCTCAGCGCAGCCGCGCCATGGCGAGGGTGTCCACCCAACGTCCGTCACGCACGGCATAGTCGCGCATCAGGCCTTCGGTTTCGAAGCCGAACTTGCGGTACAGCCCAATGGCCGCTTCGTTGTCGGCGTACACCGTCAGTTCGACCCGGCGCAGGTTCATCCAGTTGTCCGCAACGTCCAGCGCCGCGGCCAGCAGCCTCGACCCCACGCCTTTGCCCTGCCAGGCGACAGCCACGCCCATGCCGAGGTTGCCGCAATGGGCCCGACGCACCCGCGAAAATTGCTCCAGCCCCAGGTTGCCGATGACTTCACCCGCGTGCAGGGCCACCAGTTTCAGCAAGCGCTCGTCATCCGTCGCCAGACGCTTGCGCCAGGTTTCGGTGGACTGAAAAGGCATTTGCAACACCTGGCGAGTCACCGCCGGGTCGTTGTAGAGCGCGGTGACACCGGCGATGTGGGCTTCAGTGAAGCGTGCTAGGGTGATCGAAGACTCGGACATGGGGGCTCCTTCCTGGAGGCGCGACAAGGCCGAGCACTATAAGCCGCGTCAAGCTGTGGGGGAAACCTGTGGGGCAGTGGTTTTGATACCGAATGTGCTGGCCTCATCGCGAGCAAGCTCGCTCCCACAGGGTTATGGTGATGCAACTAGGTCTGGAACCAATCCCGGCGCTCATCCAGTGTGTGGTGGATCAGCTCACGCAGCATCTGCACCTCTGGCGAACCTTCGGCCAGGGCATTGACGGCCATCCACAGGTGCCGCTGCATCGACAGGCTGAACACTTGCGGCAACGCCACCAGGCCTCGATCGAAGCGGCTCATGTATTGCGGCAACAGACCGATGCAGGCGCTGCAGCGAATCATTTCCAGCATCAATTCGTAGGATTGCACCTGCACCACACCGGCCCGACGTTGTTCTATCAAGGCATTCCACGGTGCGAAGCCGTCCACGTGTCGGTCCGCCTGCCATTGCACCAGCATGTAGTCGTTCAGGTCGTCCAGACAGTCTGGGCGCGTGGCCGGTCGTGAGTAACGTTTGGCGATGTGCGGCACATAGTCCAGCCGCGCCAATCGATCTGCGGGCAACGTGGCAAAGCTCGGCCCCGGCACCGACGCATGGGCATCGCTCAACCACAGCACCAGGTCGGCGCTGACGGCTTGCAGCGCCAGTTCGCTGTCCAGGGTGATGATCTGCAGTCGCACGCTGGCGTTGCGTCGCAGCAACGAAATCAGGTCGCGCCCGAGAATGTCATGCAGAATCGACTCGGCCACGGCCAGGCGAATCAAGGGCTGATCGTTCAGGGGCGGCGCGCTTTCGTGGGCCAGGCTGATCAAGCGCGCCTGCAATTGCCGGCCTTCGCGACTGAGGGTCAAGGCGCTGCCCTGGAAGCTGAACAGCGTACGTTGCAACCGCGCCTCCAACTGCGCCAACTGCTTGCGCAGCCAGGTCGCCTTGACGTTGAGGCTGCGGGCCGCTTGCATGAAGCAGCCGCAACGGGCACTGACCAGGAAACACTGCGCCACCTGCGGCTCGATACCACCGGCCATGGCCAGCCACGGGTCGGGGGCACGCAACGGGGTGCGGTATGGGGTGCGGTATGGGGTGACAGCCTGGCGTCCTGCGGGCTCGATGAAGGTCATGGGTGACTCCCTGTCGGTTGTACGAATACTTGGGGCTGCGCGGCGTTCCAGATACAGCGCTGCTCCCTATGGCGAAGGGATTCATCTGTGGGAGCAAGGCTTGCCCGCGATGAAGATGACGCGGTCTCCCTGGGAACCGAGGCGTTTGCATCGCGAGCAAGCTTTGCTCCCACAGATAAATCCCCTCGCCATAAAAGGTGTCATCTCACAAAGGTGTTCACATCAAAAAAAATGCCGCGGTTAAAGCCCCTCCTCCAACACCTTGCTCAACTGCGCGCCATCGATGCTCAACGTTGCCGTGTCGAGCATGCCGTCCAGGTACGCCTTGGCGATCTGTTCCTGGCGCTGGGCACGCAGGGCCTGGGTCAGGCGCTCGCGGACTTCGTCCAGGGTCGCCTCTCGGGCCGGTTGTTGTTCGGTGAGCTTGATGACATGGAACCCTGCCGGGCTTTGCACCGGGTCCGACACCGCGCCGACCTTCAAGCGTGCCACCGCCTCACGCACGGGCGGAACCAATTGCTGCAGCGGCTGGAAACCGCTGTCACCGCCGCGCTCGGCACTGGTGCGGTCCTGGGAAAAACGGCTGGCCAGGGCACCGAACTCAGCGGGCGACGCCTGGGCCTTTTTACTCAATTCCAGCGCTTGCCGGCGCACCGCCTCCACGGTTTGCGGCTCGGTGGCCGCCAGGAAAATCTGGCTGACCCGGTACAGCGCCGGCGCGGTCCAGTTGGCTTTGCCGGCGTCGTAAGCCTGCTTCAACTCGTCTTCACTGGGATACCCGGCCGGCACCTGGCTGACCGACTGTAAATAGTCACGAAACACGATCTGCTCAGCCGCCGCTCGCGTCTGCCGCTCGACCTCGGGCCGCTGACGCCAACCCTGGGCATCGGCCTGCTCCAACACGGCTTTTTCCGCCAGGCGGGTACGGATCCAGCCCTCCAGCGCAGCCCGGTTGCCACGCATTTGCTGGCGTACCTCGGGGGCCAGTGCGGCCAGCAAGGTCTTGAGTTCTTCGGGGCTGACCTGCTGGTTGCCCAATCGGGCCAAGCTCGGCGAGTCGGCCGCAACAACGCTGGCGGTCTGCACCGCGGCGACCGGATCGCTGCCCGGCCGCAGGCCCAGCACCAGCGCCACGGCGATCAGGCCCAGCGCTGCGGCACTGATGACGAAGGTCGGCTTTTTCACGATGCGACGGCCTCCTCCAAGGGCGCCTCAACAGGCTCGGCCGGGGTTTGCACCCGCGCCGCGTTCTGGCTGTATTCACGCAGGTAGACAATGAACTCCTGCAACAGTCGATCCCACAGTTCCAGATTGCTGCGCAGATGATCGGCACTCACGCCCGCCGCAACCACCACGTCCATTTCCATCACCAGGAACTCGCCTTGCAGCGACAACCGGGCAAAGCGCCGCGAGGCATTCCACAGTTCCGCCAACCCGGCCGGCAACTCGCCCTGCACCCGCAAGGCACAGCTGAAGGTGAAGTCCAGGTATTCCCCCGCCGTCGCCGCAGGATTGCCGAAACGCACGGCGAAACCGATGCCCTGGCTGGCACTGAGCAGTTGCACGATGCCGTTCTGCTCGGTTTCGTTGACCCGATAGCCCGCGGCCTGCAACAACTCGGTCAGGGATTTTGCACCGACGTTTTCAATCATTGAGGTCATGTTCGATTCTTCCTTGTTCTGTTCAGTGAGTGATCGAGGCCTGGGGCGCATCGAAACGGTTCTTGTAGAGATCATCGCCAAACCCTTGGGCCAGCTCTTCGAAACGCACCCGGGTTTTGGCCGCGAACGGCTGGCGGATCTTCATGATGTCGGTCACATCGATGGTTTCGTAGGCATGCAGCAGTGTCTTGGCGACTTCGTACATCTGCTGATTCTTGACCGAACATTGCTGCACTTGTGTGTCACGCTCGCTCAATTGCGCTTCCAAACGCGCCCGCTCGGTCTCTTTGCCACGGGCCAGGGTCAACAATTCCTCGTAGGCTTTCTTGAATTTGCCGACCTGCTCGTTGCTGGCCGCCACCTGGGCCTGGGCCTGGCTTTGCAGGTTTTGCTGATGCCCGGCCAGTTGCTCGTTCAGGGCCTGGGCCTTGCTCAATTGCGCAGTCAATTGCTTGATCTGCGCCAGGGCCTCCTTGGCCTGACTCTCCGCAGCCTGCCGGGCGGCGCTGGCCTGGGCCTGCTCACTCTGCAGGGCTTGCAACTGGGCGGTGGTGCTGCGCAGTTGTGCCCGCAGCCGCTCTTCCAGGCCTTCGCCGTGAGCCATGCCACTGAGCAACAGGCCCAATATCAGCAACGCACTCGGGCATGGGTATTTGGCTCGCCTTTTCATGAGGCCTCCCTGCGCTTAGAAGCGCGTGTTGATTTCAAGCTGCAAGACATCGATGTCGTACGGCGCGCCGTACACCGCTTCGGAACTCAACCAGCGACCGGTGGCGAAGACGTTGCTCGCCAAGCCATAGTTGCCGCCCAGGAAATACCCCTTGGCGTTGGTGCCACCCAGATGGAATGACGAATCGTTGAAGCCGTCCGGCAAGGCGTCCGGCTGGATGTACTTGTAGCCGGCAAACAGGTTCCAGTCGCCTTCGCGCTTGAGTTCCAGGGAGTTGCCAAGGGTGAACTGGAGCATCCAGGCGTTGGCACCGCTTTCCACCTCGCCATCGCTGTCCAGGTTGTTGGCGAACTGCCCTGCGGAGCGCTTGCGCATCTCGCCTTCGTCGTAGCCCAGGTTGTGAACATAATGGGCCTGGCTGCGCAGCTTCAGGTCTTCAGGCAGATCGGTGTCCCACGCGAAGTTCAGATCCAGCAGGTTGAACTCCGAGGCCAGGCCGACGTATTGCGGCTGTGGCGTGGTGGACGGGTTGAGGGGGTTGGGCGTGATGTCGCGCAGCAGGAACACGGTGTTGCCCTTCTGCATGAACGCCACCCGCGAACCATCGCTGTCGCAACCTGGATCACCGGCCCAGGGCTGACACGGCGAAGAACGCTGGCCTTCGATGTCGTCGAAGCGGTAATAGGCCATCGCCCCCTTGATCCGGTTGCTGTCGTTGATGGCCCAGTTGGCCCCCAGTTGCGCACCGTACAGCCACTTGTTCTCGCTCTCTTCCTTGTCACTGCCGTTGCTGGTGCTGGTGTCGTTGGTGTACTCCACCGGGAATGCACCGACAGTACCGAAGACGCCCCAGTCCTGATTGAGCTTGTGGTTGAAATTCGCCGCCACGCCATCGAAGTTCAGGTCACCGGAATACAACAGGTCGGTGGAGAAAAACGGGTTGGCGAAACGCCCGCCGGTCAGGGTCAATTCGTCCGAGGGCTTCCAGGTCAAGTAGCCCTGGTCGAGCCAGATGTCTTTCTTGCCAAAGCCGCCACCGAGGGTCTGAGTGGTGGACACCGGGTTGTTGTCCGAGCCGGTGCCGATGCGGATGCCCGCCGTCCATTGCGGGGCAATCACGGCCTTCATGCCCAGGCGGGCGCGCAGGCGGAACAGGTTTTCCCGGTCTTCGCGGGTATTGAGCAACGGCGGCAGGCTGGAACTGCTGTTGGGGTTGACATCGTAAGGGCCCTTGTCATTGAGTCGGGCGAAGTCGACGATTTCGTTGCTATTGGTGCCTGAGTAATAGCGCGACTCATCCCGCAGGCGAATGTCACCATCAAAACTGATGCGCGAGACCCAATCCGGGAAGGTGTTGGGCTGGGCCCAGTTTTCCTGCTTGGCGGTGGCCATGACTTCGGCCTTGACCTGGTCGCGGATCTGCTCACGCACGATGTTCGGCACGTATTGCACCCGCACGTCCCCCGGTGCCCCGGCGGGCGCTGCGGCAACCGCCGTGGCGGCCTGGCGGGCCTGCACGGCTTCCCGCTCGGCCTGGGCGATCAGGCCGTCGGCCTGGTCCTGCTTCAACACGCCCTGCTGCACCAGCAGGCGGATCAGATTGATCGTGGCGTTTTCCGAAGGCGCCGGGGCCGCGGCCGCGTGTCCGGCCAGGCTCAGGACTACCAGGCCGATCGCCCACGACAATCGATTCACATTGGAAATCATCTGCACACAACTCCTGTTGGCAAACTTCAAATAGTCGGTTAACCCGGCCGCCGTCCCTGCAAGGACAGGCGCACGGGCAAGGTCAAGGAGGCCGGTGGCCGTTCACTCAAATGGGGCGCGGCACGCAGGGCGGAAATCACTTGCTCATCCACTTGCGGGTTGCCGCTGGACTTGACCAGCTCGACCCGGGTGATTTCGCCCACGGCACTGAGCCAGACATCGGCCTGCAGCGAGAACGCCAGGCTGCGCAAGTCGGGGTTTTCCCGCAGCAGACGCTGGAAGGTGAACGCCAGGAACTGGCTGTAGGTGCCATTGCCCAAGCGCCCGCCCCCTGCCCCGGCCATACCGCCGCCCTTGCCGGCGCCGATGTTGAACGCGTCGTCGCCGGACTGGGCATCGCCATCCATTTGCATCGGGTTGGCCAGGTCATCCACCGGTGACGGCGGTGCTTCTTCTTCGGGCTTGACCTCTTCGGGCTCCGGGGTCGGCTCTGGCTCGACCACCTTTTCCTCGACCTGAGGCTCGGGTTCCTTGGGTTTCTCCGGCGGCGGTGGGGGCGGAGGCGGCAGCGGGATGATGGTTGGCACTTTTGGCGCCTCTCGCCGTACACCGCTCATGTCGTTGGCCCACTGCCACAGCAGCCAGGCCGCCACGGCGCCCAGCAGCAGGCCGGCAGCCCACTTGAGCAGGCGCAGCGGCGAAGTCTTCACCGGGGGCGGATCGATGGGAAGTCTGGCGGTCATGATCAGCCCTGGCTCGGTTTGCCGGTCACGAGACCGACCTGGGACAGTTCCAGGCGCCGCAACAGATCCAGCACTTCAATGACTTTCTGGTATTGCACCGTCGCGTCGCCGCGCACGATCACCGGAAAGTCCGGGCTCTGGGCCTTCTCGATGCGCAGGCGCTCTTCCAGTTCGGCCAGGGTCACCGGATAGGCATCGAGGAAGACCTGCCCGCCGTCGTTCACCGAAATCGCCTTGGTCTTGGCCTCGGACAACGACACCGAGGCGCTGGCCTTGGGCAGGTTGATCTGGATACCCGACACCTGGGCCGTGGCGGTGAGGATGAACATCACCAGCACCACCATGAGCACGTCCACCAGCGGCGTGATGTTGATGCTGTCGACCGCCGCGTCATCGTCGTCATCGTGTGAAGCGTTTACGCTAGCCATGGCGATTTCCTCAGGCCGGTACGGACGATGGGGCGTGATGATTACGGCGATGCGCCGCTTCACCGGACTGGCCTTCACCGTGCATCTCCGCCAGGCGAGTGATGAACTCGTCAACGAAGACCCGCATGTCGGCGCTGACTTCCTTGTTGCGGGTGATCAGGCGGTTGTAGCCAAACAACGCCGGGATCGCGACGAACAAGCCCATGGCGGTGGCGAGCAAGGCCGCGGCCATGCCCGGGGCGATGGCGTTGATGTTCACGTCACCGGCCATGGCCGTGCCGAGGAACACCACCATGATCCCCAGCACGGTGCCGAGCAGGCCGATGTATGGACCGCCGGCGATGGCGTTGGACAGGGACGAGAGCTTCGAACTCAGCGCTTGGTTCTCGCGGGTGCGCACGCCGTCCATGGAACAGCGGATCGCTTCGATGGTGGCCGCTGACACCGACGAGGTGTCAGCACCCTGCTCGCGACGGGTGCGGATTTCCTTGACGGCCACCAGGTACAAGCGCCACAGCGACGAATGTTGCAGACGCTGGGCCAGGTCCTGGTCGTCGGCGAACATTTCCAGGCGCGTGCCGATCCTGGCGAACTGCTCGCGAAAGGCTTCGTTGGCGGCGCTGAGGCGGCTGACCATGCGGTTCTTGCGGATCATGATGATCCACGACTGGAACATCATCAGCACCAGCACCCCGATGATCACCCAAGCGTCGAGCGGCACGGCGTTGAGCAGAAAGCCCAGGCTGCCGAAACCAAAGCCCGACTGCTCTTCATCGACACCGTAGGCCACCAGTTTCGTTTCGGCGCCCTGGGCATTGGCGTCGGCCAACAGCAACGGCGCCGGGCGGGCGACCTTGGACAGGCGCGCTTCGTCCATGGCGCCACTGAAGGGCGCGAAGGCACCGGCGGCAACGTCAGCGCCCAAGGCTATCGGCGCATTGAACGCCGGCATCGCCACGGCGAGGCTCGCGGTTTCACGTCCGTTGACGTACAGCACGACCCGGTCGCCCGAGGCGGTCAGCGCCAGGTGCTGCCACTGGCCAGGGTTCAGCGGCTGGGTCGAGACCGCGCGCTGCTCATTGATCGCTACGAACGGCACACCCTGGTTGACCCCAACCAACAAGCTGGTGGCGGCTTCGCGACGGGCCAGGATGAGTTGCTCGCCGCTGGACTGGTCCTGGCGCAGCCAGGTGCTGAAGGTGAACGCCGCGCCGGCACTGTGTTGCAACGACGGACTGGCCGGCAGCAACAGCGGCTGGCCGTTGAACTGCACGGCCCGCCCGATCACGCCGTCGATGCTCACGCCGGCCGCGCCTTGGGCATTGTTGCCGTAGGCCGTGGTGTCCTTGGGCGGCACGCCGGTGGCGCCGTCGAAGTGGTACAGCGCGGTGTAGTCCGGGTCGAAGGTCAACTGGCCGCTGCTCGTGGCCGGCGCCTTCTGGTTGCCGTAATACATCCACAGGTCCTGACGTTGGCCGCCCTCAACGTTGGGCACGTCGACCCAGATCAGCGCCATGCCCATCAACGGGTCGAAGCTTTCGATCTGGTGATTGAGCACGGTCTTGTCGTCGGCGCTGACGAAACGCAAGTCCGAGCCGTCGTCCTTGACGCCGTCGAAGGTGAAGTTGCCGGTGTGCAGGCGCACCAGCAATGCGGTGCGGCCCAAGGCCTGGGCGATGGCGGCGCCCTGGGGCGTGGTGTCCACCGAAATCTGTTTGCGATAGTGCCAGTCGTCCTGCCACCAGGCGTTGGCGGTCGCCGGAAGCACCAGCCCCAGGCAGATAAACAGGGATAACAATAAGCGTTGCATGGACATGACTCCTGGGTTCAAAACGTCGCTTGCAGGTTGAAGTGCAGGCGCGATTCCTGTTTCGAGGTGTTCGGCCCTTCGAGCAGCGGATAGCCCCAATCGAGGCTGCCGGACAGCCACTTGCTCAAGCTCGCACGGGTGCCGAGGCCGACGCTGGCGAGGCTGTAGTCGGCATCCTGGTCGGGCAGTTCGTCACGCAAATACAGCTGCGCACCTTCGGCGAAGGCATAGAAACGCCACTCCTGGACATAGCTGCCGAGGAACTTGGCCAGGGACGGGGTGCGCAACTCCTGGGACAGCAGGTAGCCGTCATCGCCGGTGCGCTCGGCGGCCAGATAGCCGCGCACCGAGGTGGCGCCACCGGCGGAGAATTGCTCGTTGGAGACCAGCGGCCCGGAGGCCAGTTGGAAGGCCGCCTTGGAAGCGGTCTGCCAGTCATTGCCGAAGGTAAAGGTGTAATTGCCGTCGCCCTTGAGCACCGCGAAACTGGGGCTGGCGCGATAGCGCTTGTAGTCGAACTCTTCGTCGGAGCTGCCATAACCCAGCAGGCTCCGGGTGCCCGCCACCAGGCTCAGGCCGAGGCCCAACTGGCTGTGTTCGGTGTAGCGAAAGCCGTTGTAGGCGAAGGTGAACGGCGCGTACTTGAGCGGTGCCTTGTCGCTGGCGCCGCCCAGGTTCAGCTCTTCCTCGAAGTCCTTGAAATCCACCCCGACCGAAAAGCTGTTGGCCCATGCTCCCGTGGACGGCAGGCTGTAGATCGCCGACACCCCGTAGGAATGCCCTTTGCCCAATACGTTGCTGCCACCGACGGTGGCGACGTTGCTGTCGGATTGGTACCCCGAGAACTGCACACTCCAGCGTTCGCTCAGCGGCGCGGTATAGGAACCCGACCAGACCTTGGCGTTTTCGGTGTCCTGGGGCGCAGTGAAGAAAGTCAGCGAAACGCTGTGGCCCAGTTGCCAGAGGTTGTTGTAGCCCAGGCTGGCGACCGTGCGCAGCTTTTCGGTGTCGGCACTGTAGTCGTTGTTCAGCCCCAGGCTGGCTTGCCAGGGATTCTGGTCTTCGACTTGCAAATCCACGTCCATGGTCCCGGGGCGCTGGCCTTCGCGCACCAGCGGCATGACTTGACGTCCCGGGGTCTTGTTCAACAGCGCCAGCTCTGCCTGGACCCGGGCGAAATCCGGTACTTCGCCTTCCTTCAGCGCTGGTACATCATCGCGGATTTCAACGGGCGAATAGTGCTTGGCCCCTACCACCCGCACCCGACCGATCTTGGTCTCGCTGACTTGCAGGTAGACGATGCCGTCTTCGACTTTCTGCTCCGGCAGTTCGACGAACACCGATTGATAACCACGGGTCTGATAGGCTTTTTGCAGGGCTTCCCGGGCGCCTTCGATGTCGCTCAAGGCCTTTTGCGGACCGAGGAACGGGTACACCGCTTCCTCGATGGCCCGGGCATCGAGCACGGTGTTGCCACGCACGAAATACTCGTTCACGTCCACCAGGCGCGCCGGCGCCGCTTCGGCCTCCTGCCCTCCTTCGGCGGCCAACGCGGACGGCCCCCCGACCGCCAGCAACAGCCAGCCCCACAGCGCCGGCCGCGATTTGAAGAAATGCTCCACATCACCCCCTGAATTCAAAGTACGGCTCAATTGCTTATGGTCGATGTTGTGGCGTGCCGGGCCAGCCAGGTGTGCAGCAGCGCGAAGTTCAAGGAGAACTCCGGCATTTGCAGCAAGGCGCCACAGAACACTTCACCGATGATTTTCTGGATGAGCCGCACCGCCCGTGCATCGCCCAGCAGCGTGGCGAGGTCTCTGCTCAGGACGTTGAAACTCCAGACCTTCTGGTTCAGATCCAGGCCGACGAACCAGCGGAACAGCAGGTTGTAATTGAGTTGTTCGTAGAGTTGCTGCTCGCTGGGCACCGAATAGAGCAGTTGCAGCAAGAGGATGTGCATGGCGGTTTGCGGCGCGATCAGCATCTGGGCACCGGCGTTGAGGCCTTGCAGCACATCGCGATGGTCATCCAGCAGGTCGTCGATCTGCGGACGCAGCAAGACCAGTGAATGGCCTTGCGGAATGTAGCTGGACACTTCCTTGAGCGCGCCCTGCCAGTCATCCTGGGAAACAATCCAGACCCACGGCGCACCGTAGCGATACACCGAGACCGGCTGTTTGCGCGCCGCCTCGACGATCTTCGACAGCCGCTGGTCAAGCTCCTGCATGCCCACTTTCGAATAACGTTCCATAGTCCCCATCGCCTCACTCCCGGCTTCGCGCCCCGGCTCCAAACGACCTGAAAGGTCCCCTCGAACACGTCACACAGGCATGACGGGAATGGCGATGTGCTACCGAACTTTTGTCATGAAAGCTTCATTTTTGAGGGTGTAGAGGCGTGAGGGTTTTGTGGGAGCGAGCTTGCTCGCGATGGCGGTGGGTCAGCTTGCGGCGATGTTGGCCGGGCGACCGTCATCGCGAGCAAGCTCGGCTCCCACAAGGGTTCTCGGGTGGTTACAAGATTTGTGTCTACCACCCATTCCAGTGTGGGAGCGAGCTTGCTCGCGATGGCGGTGGGTCAGCTTGCGGCGATGTTGGCCGGGCGACCGCCATCGCGAGCAAGCTCGGCTCCCACAGGAGGTCTCAGGTGGTTACAAGATTTGTGTCTACCACCCATTCCAGTGTGGGAGCGAGCTTGCTCGCGATGGCGATGGGTCAGTTGGCGGGGATGTTGGATGGGCTGCCGTCTTCGCGAGCAAGCTCGCTCCCACAAGGGTTCTCGGGTGGATACAAGATTTGTGTCCACCACCCATTCCGGTGTGGGAGCGAGCTTGCTCGCGATGGCGGAGGGTCAGGTTGCATTAATGCCGAAGGGGCCGGCCTCATCGCGAGCAAGCTCGCTCCCACAGGGGATCGGGTGTTGGCGATGAGGCCTGTGCTGTTATTGGTGCTGCACTTGCACCATCGAGCTCACCTGCACCCGCGCCTGCATCTGTTCCGCCCCGCCACCCCGGCGCATGCCCCGGACCGGGCAGGCGTCGAGGTAGTCCAGGCCGATCGCCAGTTTCAGGTGGCGGTCAGGGCGGGTCAGGCGGTTGGTCACGTCGAAGCTGTACCAGCCGTCGTCCAGCCAGGCTTCCGCCCAGGCGTGGCTCGCCAGGTGGCTTTCGTCTTCGGTGCACAGGTATCCGGAGACGTAGCGGGCCGGGATCCCCAGGCTACGCGCGCAGGCCAGGAACGCATGGGTGTGGTCCTGGCACACCCCGCTCCCCCCGGCAAACGCCTCGGCGGCGGTGCTGCTGACAGCCGTCGTGCCCGGGCTGTAGGGCATGCGGGCGGCCAGACCATTCATCAAGTCGGTCAGCGCCGCTCGATCACGCCGGGCTCCGCATTGCTCCACGGCGAAGGCACTGAGCACGTCATCCGCCTGGGTCAGACGGCTGGTACGCAGGAACGGCAACGGCGATTGGCTGTCCCCCTCCATCTCCACCGTCTGATCGATCTCCACCTGACCATAAGCCGTCAGCACCAAGGCGCCGTGGGGTTCGTCCATGGTCATCACGTGCAGGATGTTGCCATAAGGGTCGACCTGGCTACGCACCAACCGCGGCAGCTCCAGGTGCCATTCCAGGATGCGCTGGCGCTGAGTGTCCCGGGGCGTCAGGCGCAGAAACTGGATGCTGGTGCAGACTTCATCGGCGTAGCTGTAAGTAGTGTCGTGGCGTATGGACAGTTTCATACGACCTCCAGGTAAGACTCATGGACGGTCTGGCCCAAGTGGCGGATCTGACCAATCAGATCAGTCAGCCATTGGTGCAAGCCCGACGCCAGGATCTCGTCGATTCCGGAATAGCGCAGGCGCGCGTTCAGCTCGGCGGCCAGGCGTTGCGCCGGCCGGCCATTGTTGCCCGGCAAGCTGGCGAGGATATGGTCCAGTTCCTCGATGCAGGCATGCAGCGAACGCGGAACGTCGGCCCGCAGCAACAACATCTCGGACACCTGCTCGGCATTGGGCGCGTTGCGGTAGATCTCGTTGAACGCCTCGAACGAAGACAGCGCGCGCAGCAAGGCGCTCCACTGGTAATAGCCGCGGGCCGAATTGTCGCTGACCTCCTCCGACTCCTCGCCGAACATCTCGTAGCGGGCGTCCAGCAGGCGCAGGGTGTTGTCCGCCCGCTCGATAAAGGTCCCCAGGCGAATGAAACAGTAGGCATCGTTGCGCATGATGGTGCCCGACGTCGCGCCACGGAACAGGTGCGAGCGCTCCTTGACCCACTCGCAGAAATGGCTGATGCCATAGCGCCCCAGACCGTTGCTGGCGATGTTGCGCATTTCCAGCCAGGTGGCGTTGATGTTTTCCCACATGTCGGCGGTGATGCGCCCGCGCACGGCATGGGCATTGGTCCGCGCGGCTCGCAGGCAGCTGTAGATACTGCCGGGGTTGGTTTCGTCCAGGGCAAAAAAATGCAGCATGCGCTCGGTGTTGAGCGCGTCATAACGAGCGTTGTAGTCGTCCAGCGTGCCGGCCGCCAGCAGTGACATCGCCAGCTCGGCGTGGCCATCGCTGCGCCCGGCCTGGGGCATCAGCGACAGCGAGTAGCTGACTTCGAGCATGCGCGCCAGGTTCTCGGCGCGCTCCAGGTAGCGGGACATCCAATAGAGGTCCGAAGCAGTTCTTGAAAGCATGTCTTAGTCCTCCACTACCCAAGTGTCTTTAGTGCCGCCGCCCTGGGACGAATTCACCACCAGCGATCCTTCGCGCAGCGCCACGCGGGTCAGCCCGCCGGGCACCAGGCGGGTTTCCTTGCCTGACAGCACGAACGGACGCAGGTCGATGTGGCGCGGTGCGATGCCGCTCTCGACAAACGTCGGGCACGTGGACAGGCTCAAGGTTGGCTGGGCGATGTAGGCTTCGGGACGGGCCTTGAGGCGTGTACGGAAGTCTTCGATTTCCGCCGCAGTGGCCGCAGGGCCGACCAACATGCCGTAGCCGCCGGAGCCTTGGGTTTCCTTGACCACCAGATCGGGCAGGTTGGCCAGCACATGGGACAAGTCCTGGGGTTTGCGGCACTGCCAGGTGGGCACGTTCTTCAGGATCGGCTCTTCGGTGAGGTAGAAGCGGATCATCTCGTCGACGTAGGGGTAGATCGACTTGTCATCGGCCACGCCCGTGCCGACCGCGTTCGCCAGCACCACGTTGCCTGCACGATAAACAGCGATCAGCCCGGGCACGCCCAGCATCGAATCGGGGTTGAACGACAGCGGGTCGAGGTAGGCATCGTCAAGGCGACGATAAATCACGTCCACCTGCCGGGGGCCGGCGGTGGTGCGCATGTACACGTGGTCATCGCGCACGAACAGATCGGCCCCCTCCACCAGCTCCACGCCCATTTCACGGGCCAGGAACGCGTGTTCGAAATAGGCACTGTTGAAGCGTCCCGGGGTCAGCACCACGGCGGTGGGGTTTTCCAGGGGACTGGAGCTTTTGAGGGTATCGAGCAACAGGTTCGGGTAGTGATCGATGGGGGCCACGCGCTGGGCGGCGAAGAGCTCGGGGAACAGGCGCATCATCATCTTGCGGTCTTCGAGCATGTAGCTCACACCGCTGGGGGTGCGCAGGTTGTCTTCCAGCACGTAGTAGCTGCCGTCACCGTCGCGCACCAGGTCGACACCGGCGATATGGGCGTAGATGCCCCGGTGCAGGTTCAGGCCCTGCATCGCAATCTGGTAACCCTCGTTGGCGAGCACCTGTTCGGCAGGAATGATCCCTTCCTTGAGGATGTGCTGCCCATGGTAGATGTCGGCCAGGAACATGTTCAGGGCCTGGACCCGCTGGATGCAGCCACGTTCGACCATTTGCCATTCACTGGCCTTGATGCTGCGCGGGATGATGTCGAACGGAATCAACCGTTCAGTGCCCTGCTCGTCCCCATAGAGGGTGAAGGTGATACCGGCGCGATGGAACAGCAGGTCGGCTTCGCGGCGTCGTTGTTCGAGCAGTTCAAGCGGTGTGTCCGCCAGCCAGCGCGAGAAGGCTTGGTAATGCGGGCGGCAGTCACCCTGGGCGTCATACATTTCATTAAAAAAAGCGTGGGGCATAGCCAACTCCCAGCCGTGTCGTACACGGCATTTCTTATTACGTCGTCATTCCACTCAGTGCGGCCTTGCCTTTTTATGAGCCCTGGTTCTCTTGAATACCTCTTCGGCATGGGTCTCTGATCAGGCCTTTGCGTCCGGATGACGTGCGCCCCCCTGTTTATCTACGTATCGAATACCTCTGGCTGGCTCTGTGGTTCTGGAGTCTTAGCAAGGGCTGTGCCTAAGTGCGGTGCATCGCACCAATGCTGGAAAAACCATCGCAGAACGACAGAAAAGCGAAATTTATTTTCGATTTTGCGACGAAAAACTGTTTGAAGGCTGAAACGTTTATTTCAGTTCCCGGCGTCAATGCCACAAACGGGTCGAATCGGTGCACGCAGGCGGGATGCCGGCGTCGAATGCCCTGAAAAGGGGAAATTTATACCCACCGCTCAAACGCCGGGATTAACCCAACGATAGCTGACACACCGGACTTCGGGGTGATGAATATTCGTGGCGAGGGAGCTTGCTCCCGCTGGGCTGCGAAGCAGCCCTATCACACGTCTATGGAGTGGATGACCTCGAAGGCTGGAAGGTCGGCGCCCAGGCGATCTCGAAGTTCTATCGCACCTTCGATGCCTGGTTCGGCAACAAGCAAGTGCCGGTCAACGGCTTCCTGGCGCCAAGCCCGGAAGAAAAGTTCGCCGAGCGCCCGGAATTCCAGCTGGAAAACATCCGCAAGAACACCATGATCGGCACCCCGCAGCAGGTCGTCGAGCGGATCAAGTATTACCAGGAACTGAGGATGGATGAATTCAGCTTCTGGTGTGACAACAGCCTGCCCCATGCCGAGAAGAAAAAATCCCTGGAGCTGTTCATCCAGCAGGTAGTGCCGGCGTTTCGGTGATCCGCAGCTCTTGAAGTCTGATAGCGGGAGCGCCTGTTCTGGTCAGTCAATTGAACCGCCATCGCGAGCAAGCTCGCTCCCACAGGGGATTCATGGCGAACACAAACTGGATGAGCACCCGCAGCCAATGTGGGAGCGAGCTTGCTCGCGATGGCGACCGAAATGTGAAGGTGATCCCACAAAAAATGCCCGGACTTCAAAGTCCGGGCATTTTGTTTTCTGAATGGATCAGAACGTTACGCTGGCACTCAGGCGAGCGGTACGTGGTTCACCGACATTGACTTGCACCTCGCTGCCAGTGGAAGACGGGTAGTACTGCTTGTCGAACAGGTTGTCGACATTCAGCTGCAACGACGTCTTGTGCCCGAACACCGGCGACTCCCAACGCAGGAAGGCGTCGGCGACGGTGTAGCTGCTCAGCCAGAAATCGTTGGCGTTGTTGGCGGCGCGTTCGCCGACATAACGCGCACCGGCACCGGCGTGCCAGGTACCGAATTCGGCAGGCACGTTCAGGTGGTGGGACAGGTACAGGCTGGCGGTGTGTTTGGGGGCGTCGGCCAGACGATGGCCTTCGTCGTCCGGATCGTCGAGGATTTCCGTGTGGGTATAGGCGTATGTGCCGATCAGGTCCCAGCGGTCGGCGAGGCGACCGGTGATGTCGAGTTCCAGGCCTTGGGAGCCGACTTTGCCGGCGGCTTCCGACAGCGTCACGCCATTGACCGTGGAGGACGTCACGACGTTTTTCTTGACGATGTCGAACAACGCGAGGTTGATGTTCAGGCCTGGTAGCGGATCGTACTTGGCGCCGATTTCATAGCTGCGACCCTCTTCCGGATCGAAGGTATTGCCGGCGTCATCCACGGTGTCATTGGGCTTGAACGACCGGCTGTAGTTGCCGTACAGCGACAGGGTATCGGTGGCTTTGTAGACCAAGCCGAGGAACGGTACGAAGGCGTCGCCGTTGTCATCGCGATTGACTTCGTAGTCCTTACCAAGCCCTTGGTCGCTGTATTGATCGTAGTGCTGATAACGACCGCCCAATACCAATATCCAGCGATCATCGAGATGCCAGTTGTCCTTCAAATAGACAGAACTGGAGTTCAACTGATTGCGTAGATCACTTTGAGTTGTACTGATCACACTGGGCTCAGCCAAACCGCCATAAACCGGCGACGTGATATCGAAACCAGCTTGAGCCTTTCCACGGTAAGTCTTGCCACGAAACTGATCGGAAACCTGATTATCGACGCCGATCAACAAGTCATGACGCTGGCCCAGCAACTCTTGCTTGCCCATGAAATCCCAACTGGCATAACGGGTTTCGTCGTCGTAGTGCGCGCCGTTGGCGGCTCGCTGAAAAACACCGGTTTTCGACAGGCTCGGCTGCGCGATCGAAAGACTGTACCGATCATTGTTCCACCCATAAGTCACGCGGGTCTTCCACGCCTCGCTCAGCTCATACTCGAACCGTGCCGTGGCCGTTTCGCGAATACCGACGCTCTTGGCCCAAGGCTCATCAAGACGCTTGTCGTAGTCGATATCGGCCGGATGCCCATCGGTGAATATCGTTCCCCGATCAAACGGATTTGAATATTCGTTGTATTCATAACTCAGGTTCAACGAAGCCCGTTCCCCCGTCCACGCCAGGGACGGCGCCACCAGGGTGCTCTCATTGACGCCGTAGTTGCGCCAGTAATCCTCATGCTTACGCTCGGCAATCAGTCGATAGGCCAGGCCGGTGTCGCCCAGCGGCCCGGTGGTGTCCAAGGCCATGGTGCCGCCACCTTCGCTGTAGGCCGAGCCGCTCAACGTGGTGCTTTGAACATATTCCGGTTTCTTGCTGATGACGTTGATCAGGCCGCCGGGCTCCAGCGCGCCGTACAGCATCGAGGCCAGGCCCTTGAGCACTTCGACCCGTTCGGTGGTAGCGCTGAAGTTGTGCCCCAGGTTCGAACGCACGCCGTCGCGCAGGATCGAGCCGTCGTCGTTGGTACCGAACCCGCGCTTGACCAGCGAGTCCCGCGAGCCGCCCAAGGTGTTGCCCTGGCTGACGCCGCTGACGAACTTCATCGCGTCGTTCAGCGAGCGCACCTGGTAGTCGGCCAGGGTCTGCTGGGTCACCACGTTGATCGATTGCGCCTCTTCCTTGATCGGTACATCGCTCTTGCTCGCCGTGCTGGCTTGCGACGTCGTATAGCCCTCGTCCTGAGTGACACGACTGCCCTGCACGTTGGTGGTGGGCAGCTCCAGAGTGTCTTGTGCCCTCAAGGGGCTTGCCATGAAACAGCAGGACAGCGCAGGTAAAACACATTTGACGAGGGCATTGCGGTAGGTGAGAGGGGTGGAACGATTCAAGACGCGCACTCACAGAGGGATAGTAATGAGAGCGAATATACTTTGAGAATGATTCCCAGTAAATCTTTCTAACATCTCCCTGCTTGACTCTGCGCACAAAAAAGGGCGCCGGATGATAAGTCCGGCACCCTTGATGCTTCCCTCCCAGTCTCGGGCGGGTGCGGTCAGTGGTCGATGGCGGCACCGGCTCCTCTCGGTACGCGGATGTCTTCGACCAGGTGCTGGATGTGCTCCGGTGGCGGTGCGGTAAAACGTGACACCACCACAGCAGCCAGGAAGTTGAAGAGCATGCCCAACGTACCGATGCCTTCAGGGGAAACCCCCAGCCACCAATGTTCAGCCGTGTTCATCGTCGGGTTGATGAACTTGAAGTAGACGATGTAAGTGAACGTGAAGGTCAGCCCGACGATCATCCCGGCGATCGCGCCTTCGCGGTTCATGCGTTTGGAGAAGATCCCCATGACAATGACCGGGAAGAACGAAGACGCCGCCAACCCGAAGGCGAACGCAACCACCTGGGCGACGAATGCGGGTGGATAGATGCCAAACAATCCGGCAATCAGCACCGCCACACCGGCGGCAATGCGTGCTGCGAGCAACTCCTGCTTTTCGTTGATCCTGGGCATGATGTTGCTTTTGAGCAGGTCATGGGAAATCGAGGTGGAGATCACCAGCAATAACCCCGCCGCCGTCGAAAGCGCCGCCGCCAGGCCACCGGCCGCGATCAACGCGATCACCCACCCCGGCAGGCCGGCGATCTCGGGGTTGGCCAGCACCATGATGTCGTTGTCGACATAGAGTTCATTGGGCACCGGCGAGAGCTGGTTCGTGAGCAATCGTTGCTCATGCGCCCCACGCTCACCGGTAAAACTCGGCGCTCCGACCAGGGCCGCACCCGGGCTGTATTGGATGATGCCGTCGTTGTTCTTGTCCGCCCACGCAATCAGCCCGGAGTTTTCCCAGGCCTTGAACCAGGCCGGCGCGGTGGCATAACTGACGTTAGGGATGGAGGTCAGCAGATTGGTCCGCGCGAACGCCGCCACGGCCGGCGCGGTGGTGTAGAGGATGGCGATGAACAGCAATGCGTAGCCTGCCGACTTGCGTGCATCCCGAACGGTGGGGGTGGTAAAGAACCGCACGATCACGTGAGGCAGGCCCGCGGTGCCGACCATCAGCGCCATGGTGATGAAAAACACATCCATGGTCGACTTGGTGCCATTGGTATAGGCGGTGAAGCCCAATTCAGCGCCCAAACCGTTGAGCCGCTCGATCACGCTCTGCCCCGAGCCGGCGGCCTCGCTGATAAAGCCCAACTGCGGTATCGGGTTGCCGGTGATCATGATCGAGATGAAAATCGCCGGCACCATGTAGGCAAAGATCATCACGCAATACTGCGCCACTTGGGTGTAGGTGATGCCCTTCATGCCACCCAATACCGAATAAAAGAACACGATGGCCATGCCGATCATGACACCGACGTTGATATCCACTTCCAGGTAACGGGAAAAGACGATCCCGACGCCGCGCATCTGCCCTGCCACATAGGTAAAGGAGATGAAGATCACGCAGATCACCGCCACCACCCGCGCCGTCTGCGAGTAATAACGCGCCCCGACGAACTCGGGTACGGTGAACTTGCCGAATTTTCGCAGGTACGGCGCCAGGCACATTGCCAACAGCACGTAGCCACCGGTCCAGCCCATCAAGTAGACCGAACCATCGTAACCGGCAAAGGCAATGATCCCGGCCATGGAGATGAACGATGCCGCCGACATCCAGTCCGCACCGGTGGCCATGCCGTTGAGCACCGGATGCACGCCCTTGCTGGCGACGTAGTATTCGCTGGTGGAACCGGCACGCGTCCAGATTGCAATCGCGATGTACAACGCAAAGGAGGCGCCTACGACCAGATAGATCAGGGTTTTTGTGTCCATGTGCGCCGCCCTCAGTCTTCGTGAACATCATATTTGCGATCGAGCTGATTCATCTTCCAGACATAGAAGAAGATCTCGAGCACAAAGACGTAGATGGAACCCTGCTGGGCAAACCAGAACCCCAAGGGGGTACCGAAGAAACTGACGGTGTTGAGTGCATCAACCAACAAAATACCGAAGCCGAAGGACACCAGAAACCAGATGGCCAGCAATATCACCATCCAGCGTAGGTTTTCCTTCCAGTAGGCGCGCGCAGCCTGTTGCTTTTCAGTGGACATGGAGGTGCCCTCCCGTTTGTTTTTATTGTTTTGCACTTCAAACCGTAGCAGTCACTGGGCATGACGCTAGTACGACTTTCGTCTAATTCGCGCCATTAAGCATTGACATCCCTGCCTAATCGCCACAGGGAGCGCTAAACAGCATCTAGATGCCGGAGTGATATCAAATCGCCCTACCGTCCTAAAGCTTTGGCGCTCGCGGTCGAATGTATTCCATTAAGAGATTTTTTTGCCCAGGAGCAGCGGCATGCAGACGTTAAAGGCCTTGTACGAGTCTATCGAAATGCAGTTTTTCGATACCCTCACCAAAAAGCTGTCGAGCCTTTTCCTGTTGGTGTTGGTCAGTGGCTTGCTCTATTGGGTAGCCCTCAGCGCCCGCGCCGAGATTTTGCTGCTGTTGCGCAACGCGCAGTTGGACGGCGCATTGCTGGGGCAGATCGAAGACCGGCTCGATAGCCTGACCCATGCCCTGCTCTTCGGCGCGGTCCTGACGCTGGGCATGATCAGCTTCATGGTCTGGTATTTCCGTCATCTCATCGTGCGCCCCGTCACCGCCATGACCAAGGCCCTGGAAGAGATCGCCAACGGCGAAGGCGATCTGTCCAAGGACCTGCCGCTGGTGACTCACGACGAGATCCGCACGCTGGCCGGCACCTGCAACCGATTCCTGGCCAAGCAGCGGGAGATCATCAGCAACGTCCAGGCGCTGACCGTGCACATCGCCGTCGAATCGGCCCGCTCGCTGAAGAACATCAGCGACTCCAGCGACAGCGCCACCCACCAGGCCCGCTTCGCCAAGGAAGTGATGGACCAGAGCAACACCGCCGTGGGCCGCATCGAAGAAGTCTCGCGCCAGACCCAGGGCATCTCCAGCACCACCGCCCAGAACCTGAGCATGGCTCGCGATTCCTACGCCGAGCTACTGGAAGTGACCGGCAACATCAGTGAGATTTCCAGCAGCCTCGGTGAATTTTCCACCCTGGTGAGCGCCCTGAACCAGCGTTCCTCGAGCATCAAGTCGATTGTCGGGTTGATCCAGCAGATCTCTGCCCAGACCAACCTGCTGGCACTCAATGCCGCCATCGAAGCCGCCCGGGCCGGCGAAAGCGGCCGTGGCTTCGCGGTGGTGGCCGATGAAGTGCGGACCCTGGCACAAAACGTCAGCCGGGCCACCGATGATATCTCGCGCAACATCGACGCCATGCTCGATGAAGTCAGTTCCACTCACGAACAGACCACGCAAATCAGCCACAGCGCCCGGGAAACCCAGAAAGTGGTGGAACGCGCCTCTGGCCATTTTGAGAGCATGATCGGCGATTTCGAATCCACCAACGGCAAGCTGGCGGACATCGCCACCCATATCCAGCAATTCGCCGCCAGCAACACCGGGATCAATGATCGGGTCACCCAGATTCATGCCGACAGCCAGTTGATCGACCAGCGCATGCAGCATTCGGCAACGGCCACCCGCGACCTGTCCGGCGTGGCCGAAAAGGTCCAGGCGCTGCTCGGTCGCTTCGTACTCGGCCACGGCAAGCTGGATGCCGCCATCACCCGCGCCAGCGAGTGCCGCGACACCCTACAGGTTCGCCTGGAAGCACTGCAACGCGAAGGCCTGAACCTGTTCGATCAGAATTACCAACTGATTCCCGGCACCGATCCCAAGCAGTACATGGCCAGCTACACCGAACGCTTTGCCCAGGTCTGCCAGGAAGAATGCGACAAACTCACCCGCAGCACGCCGGGTGGCAAGGTTTCGTTCATTGTCGACAGCAAGGGCTATTGCCCGGTGAACAACAGCTGGGTCTCCAAGCCGCCGACCGGCGACCGGGCAGTGGATTTGCCGGTGTGCCGCAACAAGCGAATCTTCAACGACCCGATCGGCCTGCGCGCGGCGGGCAACGTCCAGCGCTTCCTGCTGCAGACCTACCTGCGCGATACCGGGGAAATCATGACCGAGATCGACGTCCCGTTCTTCTTTGACGGCCGTCATTGGGGCAATTTGCGGGTGGGCTTCGATGCGGCGGTGTTGTTGGCGGAGTGATCAACACCGCAATCAAGCCAGACAACTACCCCGTGGCGAGGGAGCTTGCTCCCTCGCCACAAGGGATTTGTGGTGTATGCAATTCTTGAGACCACCCCAAAAACAACTGTGGGAGCGAGCTTGCTCGCGATGGCGTCGGGTCAGTCGACATTATCATTAACTGACACTCCGCTATCGCGATCAAGCTCGCTCCCACAAGGGTTCTGTGGCGTATGCAAATGCTGAAACCAACCCAAAACAACTGTGGGAGCGGGCTTGCTCGCGAAAGCGGTGTGTCAGCC
>NZ_JBDGLI010000012.1:0-217749 GCF_057655955.1 Pseudomonas sp. Soil_N_39 | reverse complement strand
GCCGATGGTAGTGTGGGGTTTCCCCATGTGAGAGTAGGTCATCGTCAAGATTAAATTCCGAAACCCCTATCTGCTGATGCAGGTAGGGGTTTTGTTTTGCCCGCAGGAAAGTTCTTACGACAAGCTCGGACAGCTCCCGGCTGTCACAGCCCCCCGACAGTGCTAAGGTTCTGCCCTAGCTTTTGCATTTTCAAGGATGCCTTTCATGCCGGACGCAACGTCCCTCAGCCCAGCTTTCATGGTGGTTCACGGGAATCGCCTTGATGAACTGCGCAGCCTGGTGATCAGCTTGATGCGGCGCTACCCGCTGGCCCCCCTTGAAAATGAAATCGCGCTGGTACAAAGCAACGGCATTGCCCAATGGCTCAAGCTTGCACTGGCTGAAGACCCGGACGAGGATGACTCCGGCGGCTGCGGTATTGCGGCGGCCATTGATGTGCAACTGCCGGGCAGCTTCATGTGGCAGCTTTATCGAACAGTCCTGGGGCGTGACGAGATTCCGGCCAAGTCCCTGCTGGACAAGGCTCCGCTAACCTGGCGTCTGATGCGCCTGCTACCGCAGTTGATCGAGCAGCCTCATTTCGAACCTCTGCGACGATTCCTTACCCACGACACCGACTTGCGCAAGCGCTATCAGTTGTCCGAGCGCCTCGCCGATCTGTTCGACCAGTACCAGGTGTACCGGGCCGACTGGCTCGAGGATTGGGCTGAAGGTCGACACCAGACACGAAATGTCCGAGGCGAAATCATGCCGCTCGCGCCGGCGAATTGCTGGCAGGCGGAACTGTGGCGCGCCTTGCTGCTGGATGTGGGGGAACAAGGCATGGCGCAAAGCCGTGCCGGCGTACACCAGCGCTACATCGAACGTATCAACAACTTGGACGTGGCTCCGAAAGGTTTGCCGGCGCGGGTCATCGTGTTCGGTATTTCTTCGTTGCCTGCCCAAGTCCTCGAGGCGCTCGCCGGTCTTTCCCGGTTCAGCCAGGTGCTGCTATGCGTGCATAACCCATGTCGCCATCATTGGGCGGACATCGTGGCCGACAAGGACTTGCTGCGTCACCAATACAAGCGCCAAGCACGCAAGACCGGCATGCCCGCGGTCCTTGATCCGCAAACCCTGCATCAACATGCCCATCCGTTATTGGCCGCTTGGGGTAAGCAGGGGCGCGACTATATCAACCTGCTCGATAGCTACGATGACCCCAATAGCTACCGTGCGGTATTTCGCGATGGGCGAATCGACCTGTTCACGGATGGGACCCCCACGACCCTTCTCAGTCAATTGCAGGACGACATCCTCGAGCTGCGTCCCCTGAACGAAACCCGGGAACACTGGCCTGCCGTCGATACGGAGCGAGACGGCTCGATCCGCTTTCATGTGGCCCACGGTGCCCAGCGTGAAGTGGAAATTCTCCATGACCAGTTGCTGGCCCACTTCAGTGCGGATCGGACCCTGCGCCCACGGGATATCATCGTCATGGTCCCGGACATCGACAGTTATGCGCCGCACATTCGCGCGGTGTTCGGCCAGCTCGACAGGAGCGATCCTCGTTTCATACCATTCACGCTGACCGACCAGGGCCAGCGTGGACGTGATCCGCTGCTGATCGCCGTCGAGCACCTGCTCAAGCTGCCGGACAGTCGTTTCCCGGTCAGCGAAATCCTCGATCTGCTGGATGTCCCGGCGTTGCGCGAACGGTTTGGCATCGACGAGGCCGACCTGCCGACCCTGCACCGTTGGATCGAAGGGGCAGGCATTCGCTGGGGGATGAGCGCCGAGCACCGTGCCGGGTTGGGCTTGCCCGCGGAGCTTGAGCAGAACAGCTGGCGTTTCGGCTTGCGTCGCATGTTGCTGGGGTACGCCGTTGGCAGTTCGCAGGCCTATGATGGCATCGAGCCCTATGACGAGATCGGTGGCCTGGATGCGGCATTGATCGGTCCGCTGGTTGCGTTGCTGGATGCCCTGGAGGTCGCTCATCAGGAACTCACCCGGCCAGCATCGCCACAGCAATGGGGGGCGCGCCTGCACGACTTGATGCAGCTGTTTTTCCAGGCGAGCAACGAGCATGACGACTATTTGCTGGCCCAACTCGAAGACTTGCGTGAAACCTGGCTGGAAACCTGTGAATCGGTGGGGCTGCACGACGAATTGCCGCTGACGGTGGTGCGTGAAGCGTGGCTGGCTGGGCTGGATCAGGGGCGACTGTCCCAACGCTTCCTGGCCGGAGCCGTCAACTTCTGTACCTTGATGCCAATGCGCGCGATCCCTTTCAAGCTGGTGTGCCTGCTGGGGATGAATGACGGTGATTACCCGCGTGCCCAGCCACCCTTGGATTTCGATCTGATGGGCGGTGATTATCGCCCGGGCGATCGTTCCCGTCGTGAGGATGACCGTTACCTGTTGTTGGAAGCGCTGCTGTCGGCCCGGGAAAAGCTGTACATCAGTTGGGTAGGGCGCAGCATCCGCGACAACAGCGAGCGACCGGCATCGGTGTTGATCGGCCAATTGCGTGATCACCTCGCCAATGGCTGGCGGTTGGCCGATGACAGCAAGCCTCTTCTCGATGCCCTGACCAAGGAGCATCCGCTGCAACCGTTCAGTGCGCGTTATTTCCATCAAGGTGACGAGCTGTTCAGTTACGCCAGCGAATGGCGAATGCTCCACGACACCTCCGATCACACCGACAAAACCCAGGTGCTGGCACCTTACGTCCAGGAAGAACCCTTGGGCCTTGGTCAGTTGCAGGACTTCCTGCGCAACCCCGTCCGCCATTTCTTCAGCCAGCGCCTGAAAGTGTTCTTCGAAGCCATCGAAGCGCCTCTGGCCGATGACGAACCTTTCGTGCTCGACGCGTTGCAACGCTACACCCTGAGTGACAGCCTGCTCGAGGCCGCGTTGATACGCTTGGACCAACCGGATCTGGCCCTGGCCGCCCACGCCCAGAGACTTCAGAACAGCGGCCTGTTACCGATGGCCGGGTTCGGTGAGTGCATGCAGCGTGAATTGATCGAACCCTTGCCGGATCTGCTCCAGCGCTACCAACAGCTTCTGGCGTTATGGCCCACACCGCTGACCAGTGCTGTGCCCGTCAGCCTGCGCTTGCAGGGTGTGAGTGTCGAAGGGTGGCTCAGTGGCCTGCACCAGCGCTCTGACGGTGCGGTCCTCGCCATCACGGCCATCCCCAACAGCATCGGCTCTTCCAAGACCCGCAAGTGGCATCGTCTGATACGACCCTGGGTCAACCATCTCGTGGCTTGCGCTAACGGCTTGTCGTTGACGACGGCGCTGGTGGCCAGTGATGACAGCTTGCTGCTGGCCCCTTTTGAGGAGCCTGTGGCGCAACGGTTGCTGGGCGACATGTTGCTGGCCTGGCAGACCGGTATGCGCCAGCCGCTGCCGATCGCGGTGAAGACGGCTTTCGCCTGGCTCGGTCAGACCGAGCCGATCAAGGCCGAAGCTGCAGCTCGCAAAGCTTATGAGGGCGATGGGCAGACGTTCGAAGGCGAGCGGCGGGAAAACCCGGCCTTGGCTCGACAGTTTCCTGATTTCGGGACCTTGATGGCTGACGAAACATTCCCCGATTGGTGCGATGCGCTTTACCGACCATTGCTCGAAGCACCATGGCGGTCCTTGGTCAGCGAGGAGGCCCGTTCATGAGTCGGCAGGCACCATTGGCCCTGGCGTTTCCGCTACGGGGCAGTCAACTGATCGAGGCCAGCGCAGGTACCGGCAAGACCTTCACTATTTCCGCGCTGTACCTGCGCCTGGTGCTGGGGCACGGTGGTTCGGCGTCCGGTTTTGGCCGCGAGCTGCTTCCGCCGCAAATCCTGGTGGTGACCTTTACGGACGCTGCCACCAAAGAGTTGCGTGAGCGAATTCGCACACGTCTGGCCGAAGCCGCACGTTTCTTTCGCGACGAGATTCCAGCCCCGGATTCACTGATCGCTGCATTGCGCGATGAGTTCAGTGCTGAGCAATGGCCAGGCTGCGCGAACCGGCTGGACATCGCCGCGCAGTGGATGGACGAAGCGGCCGTCTCGACCATCCATAGTTGGTGCCAGCGCATGTTGCGTGAGCATGCCTTCGACAGTGGCAGCCTGTTTACCCAGACCCTGGAAACCGATCACAGCGAATTGCTGGGCGAGGTCTTGCGCGATTACTGGCGGCTGTTCTGCTATTCGATGCAAGGCGAGGCGCTGAATTGGGTGCGTACCCATTGGGGAGGGCCTGCTGCGCTGTTGCCACGGGTCAGAGGTTTGTTTTCCAGCGAGCGTGGCGACGATGACGGACTTGAGCCTGCCGAACTCATCGCCGCCTCCCTGCAGGAGCGCAGTGCCGCCTTGCTCGATCTCAAGGCGCCGTGGCGACAATGGGCCGTGGAACTGCTGGAGATCTGCCAGCAAGGCGTCGCCAGCAAGTCTGTCGACGGGCGCAAGATGCAGGCGCGTTACTTCGAACCGTGGTTTCAGAAAATCACCGCTTGGGTCGATGATGAAAGCCACGAGTTGCTGGACATCGGCACCGGGTTCACGCGGCTGACACCCGAGGGCATGGCCGAAGCCTGGAAAGGCGAAGTGCCCAACCATCCCGGGCTGGAGGCCATGGCCGGTCTCAAGGCCAGCCTGGATGCGTTGCCCACGCCAGATGCCGCTGTGTTGCAGCATGCCGCGCAGTGGGTTGGGGCGCGTTTCGAGGCAGAGAAGCGTCGCCGCGCCGAGATGGGCTTCGACGACATGCTGCTGCGTCTCGACGCGGCGCTGCAGGCCGACGGGGGCGAGCGTCTGGCGAGCCTGATCCGCGAGCAGTTTCCGGTGGCGCTGATCGATGAGTTCCAGGACACTGACCCGGTTCAGTACCGGATCTTCGAAAGCATCTATCGTATTGAAGACAATGACCCAGAGACCGGACTTTTCCTGATCGGCGATCCGAAGCAGGCGATCTATGCTTTTCGCGGTGCCGACATCTACACCTACCTGCGTGCTCGCGAGGCCACGGCCGGCAGGTTGCATACGCTGGGCACGAATTTCCGTTCCAGCCATGCCATGGTGGGTGCGGTAAACCATATTTTCCAGAAGGCCGAGTCCCGTCTGAAGGGGCGCGGGGCCTTTCTGTTTCGTGAACCCTCGGGCAAAAATTCGGTGCCTTTCCTGTCCGTTGATTCCCAGGGACGCAAGGAGTCCTTGCAGGTGGCAGGACAGGCCGTTGCGGCGTTGAACCTCTGGCACCTGGCGTCGGACCAGCCGCTTTCCGGTGCGCTGTATCGGCAATCCATGGCGGCTGCCTGCGCCAGTGAGATTACGGCATTGCTCAATGGCGGCCAGTCGGGACGCGACGGCTTCACGGTCGATGGCGAAACGCTGCGCGAGTTGCGTCCGGCGGATATCGCCATCCTGGTGCGCGACGGTAAAGAAGCGCAGGCCGTGCGAGACGAGTTGTCTGCGCGGGGCGTGCGCAGTGTCTACCTGTCCGACAAGGATTCGGTCTTCGCATCGCAAGAGGCGCGGGATTTGCTGACCTGGCTCAGGGCCTGCGCCGAGCCGGATGTGGAGCGGCCGCTACGGGCAGCGCTGGCCAGCATCACGTTGAACCTGCCGCTGACGGAGCTGGAGCGTCTCAATCAGGATGAGCTGGCCTGGGAAGCCCGGGTCATGCAGTTCCGCGGTTATCGTACGGTCTGGCGCAGCCAGGGCGTGCTGCCGATGTTGCGACGCCTGCTGCATGATTTCGAGTTGCCCCAGGCCCTGATGGCGCGCAGCGATGGCGAGCGGGTGCTGACCAATTTGCTGCACCTTTGCGAACTGTTGCAGCAGGCCGCCGGTGAACTGGATGGCGAACAAGCCTTGATCCGACATTTGTCCGAGCACCTGGCCTTGTCCGGGCAGGCGGGGGAAGAGCAGATCCTGCGCCTGGAAAGCGATGAGCAGTTGGTTAAGGTGGTCACGATCCACAAGTCCAAGGGGCTTGAATATCCGTTGGTCTTCCTGCCCTTCATCTGTTCGACGAAACCGGTGGATGGCAGTCGATTGCCGTTGCATTACCACGATGAGGCCAACAAGGCGCAGATCAGCCTCAAGCCCACCGCTGAACTGATCGCCAAGGCCGATGACGAGCGTCTGGCCGAGGATCTGCGGCTGCTCTACGTAGCACTGACCCGTGCACAACATGCCTGCTGGCTGGGTGTCGCGGATCTTAAGCGGGGCAACAACAACAGCTCGATCCTGCATCTGTCCGCGCTGGGTTATCTGTTGGGCGGCGGTGCGCCGCTGACCGATTCGGTGGAGCTGAGGCGCTGGCTGGAAGACCTGCAACAAGGCAGCGTCGCGGTGAGTTGCCAGCCAGTGCCCGAAGCCACCGACGAGCGCTATCGGCCGCCGCGTAACGACGCCGTGTTGCTCGAGCCTTTGGTGCCCTTGCGCAAAGCCAGCGAAAATTGGTGGATCGCGTCCTACAGTGCCTTGCGCATCGGCGAGAGCCTGAGCGAAGGCAGCGATGCCGCGCCAGAGAATCCGCAAGCGCAGAAACTGTTCGACGATGAGCGACTGGACCCGGACGCGCCCAGGGAGACCATCGCCGTTAGTGGCGATATCCACCGATTTCCCCGTGGCCCCGGCCCCGGCACTTTCCTTCATGGCCTCTTGGAGTGGGTCGCTGGGGAAGGTTTTTCATCTTCGCCGGCGGATATCGAGGATGCCATTGCCCGGCGCTGTAATCGTCGAGGCTGGAAAGGCTGGATCACCACGTTGAGCGACTGGCTGCAGCACTTGATCAAAATGCCCATGCACGTCGGCAACGACCAGGCGCCGGTGGTGCTTGAACACCTGACCCGGTTCCAGGTGGAGATGGAGTTCTGGTTCGCCAGCCACAAGGTCGATGTGCAAAAGCTTGACCAACTGGTTTGCCGGTTCACCCATGGCGGTGTGGCCCGCGTCGCTGCGGAGCCGGTACTGCTCAACGGCATGTTCAAGGGCTTCATCGATTTGACGTTCGAGCACGACGGTCGGTATTACGTGGCCGATTACAAATCCAATTGGCTGGGTGTCGATGACATGGCCTACACCGTACAGGCCATGGAACAGTCGATCCTGGACCATCGCTACGACCTGCAATACGTGCTGTACCTGCTGGCCCTGCATCGCCAGCTCAAGGCGCGGCTCCCCGATTACGACTACGACCGGCATGTTGGCGGCGCGCTCTACCTGTTTCTCCGTGGCACCCGCTCAACCAGCCAGGGCGTGTATTTCACCAAGCCGCCACGGGCCTTGATCGAACAACTCGATCGGCTATTCCAAGGCGCGCCCGAACCCAAGGCCGAGCCGGCGTGGGTACAGGGAGAATTGCTATGAGTCGTTCTTTTGCCGACCTGCTGCCCAAGGCGTCCGACGACGAGAGTCCGGTTGACCTGGCCCCCTTGAGCCGTGCCCAGGACCTGCTGTTGTTACTGACGCGCTGGGTCGAGCGTGGCTGGCTGCGTGCTTTGGACAAAGCCTTCGTGGCGTTCCTCCATGAACTGGCGCCGGACGATGATCCCCTGGTCCTGCTCGCCGCCGCGCTGACCAGTCATCAATTGGGCCACGGGCATGTTTGCCTGGATGTGTTCGAAACCCTCAAGGAGCCGGACTTCGCCCTGTCGCTGCCTCCCGAGGGCGACCTGCAGCCAGGCGCGATGCTGTTGCCCTCGCAAATATTGCAGACACTGGACGGCGTCCATTGGTGCAAGGCCCTGGCGTCCAGCCGGTTGGTGGCCCTGGCTGCGGATGGGAGCGAAGAGGCGCAGCAACGTCCGTTGGTGCTGTCCGGCAAGCGTCTTTATCTGCGCCGCTACTGGGGTTATGAACGACGGATCGACGAGGCGTTGCGCCAACGACTGATTGACCATGAAGCGGCGCCTGGCGACCTGCGCGAGCGTTTGGACGGGCTGTTCGGGCCGGCCAATGCCAACGGCCCGATCGATTGGCAGAAGCTGGCCTGCGCGCTGGCGACCCGCGGGGCCTTCAGCATCGTGACTGGCGGCCCGGGTACCGGCAAGACCACCACTGTCGTGCGCCTGCTGGCGCTGTTGCAGGCACCGGCCGTCGAGACTGGGAAGCCGCTGCGAATTCGCCTGGCTGCGCCCACGGGCAAGGCGGCCGCGCGCCTGACCGAGTCCATCAGCCAGCAAGTCCGGACCCTGGATGTGGATGAGGCTGTGCGCGAACGTATTCCCTGCGACGTCACGACAGTCCATCGTTTGCTCGGCAGCCGTCCGGGCACTCGGCATTTTCGCCACCACGGCGGCAATCGCTTGCCACTGGACGTGTTGGTGGTCGATGAGGCGTCGATGATCGACCTGGAGATGATGGCTAATCTGCTGGATGCGCTGCCGGCCCATGCGCGGTTGGTGTTGCTGGGGGACAAGGACCAGTTGGCTTCTGTAGAGGCCGGTGCGGTGCTGGGGGACTTGTGTCGAGACGCCGAGGACGGTTGGTACAGCCCCCGGACGCGAGCCTGGCTTGAGTCGGTCAGCGGTGAAAACCTGGCGGCCAGTGACTTGCAGCAAGACCTCGACGGCACTCATCCCTTGGCGCAGCAAGTGGTCATGCTCAGGCATTCCCGGCGCTTCGGCGAAGGCAGCGGGATCGGTCAGTTGGCTCGCTGGGTCAACCAACAACAGCCTGAAAAAGCCCGACAGTTGTTGGAGGAAGGGCAGTATGCCGATCTGTCCTATCTGAAATTAACGAGTGAACACGATACGAAGCTGGAAAAACTGTTGCTCGACGGCAAGCCAGAAGGGCCCCAGGGATATCGGCATTACCTGAGCCTGCTGCGGCAGCGCCGCCCGGCCATTTCTCGTCCGCTGGAGGACAGTTGCTGGGCCGATTGGGCCCGGGAAGTCCTGGCGGCTTTCGACGAATTCCAATTGCTTTGTGCGGTGCGTAAAGGCCCGTGGGGCGTCGAAGGGCTGAACCAGCGAATCACCGCTGCGCTGCTCAAGGCCCGTCTTATCGATAGCGATCACCAGTGGTACGAAGGCCGCCCGGTGCTGATGACCCGCAACGACTATGGGCTGGGGTTGATGAACGGCGACATCGGCATCGCCCTCAAGCTGCCCGAGCGTGACGGCCCCGATGCCGGCAAACAGGTCCTGCGGGTCGCCTTCCCGCGCAATGACGGCCAGGGCGGTGTGCGCTTCGTCCTGCCCAGCCGCCTGAATGACGTGGAAACCGTGTATGCCATGACGGTGCACAAATCCCAGGGCTCGGAATTCACCCATACCGCGTTGATCCTTCCGGATGCGCTCAACCCGGTCTTGACCAAGGAACTGGTGTACACCGCCATTACCCGGGGCAAGCAATGGTTCAGCCTGATCGAACCGCGAGGGGGCATCTTCGAGGAAGCGGTCCGGCGCAAGGTCAAGCGCTTGAGCGGGTTGATGCTGGCGTTGGAACAGGCTGACTGAATCATCAGCTTTTAAGGATTCATGCCCCCGTGGCAATTTTGCCTGTTTGGCTCCAAAGTCTACGTAACACGCTGTCTCGCTGGCTTTTTGGCACTGTGCTATCGTTCCGGCACTTATCGTCTGGACAAGAGACTATCCATGAACGTGCCTGTAGGGGAGGCAGTGCGCAGCAAGGGCTGGGGGCGTGTTCTGCTTGCCGGCCTTTTGTGTCTGCTGCCGCCTGTCACGGTGGCCGAGGAGCTAGCCGCCACGACTCAGGCCGAGCAGCGGGCAGAAGCGGTGACCCAGGTGGTATTGGGCATTCTCAGCTACGCCCGCTGGCCCGTGGAGCCCACCCAACTGCAACTGTGCATCGTCGGGCCGACTCAATACACCGACGATCTGGTCAAGGGTACCATCCAGGCCACGGGGCGGTCGGTGACGGTGCAGCGGCTGTTGGCCGATCATCCTGGTATCGCCACTGACTGCAACGCGGTCTACGTCGGCCGGCTGACCAACGATGAGCACACCCGTCTGTTTGCATCCTTGATCGGCAAGCCGGTGCTGAGCATCAGCGAAGGTGGCGACCAGTGCACCGTGGGGAGCCTGTTCTGCCTGCGGGTCGGCGATGAACAAGTGTCTTTCGAGGTCAACCTCGATTCGGTGGCGCGCAGTGGTGTGCGCATCCATCCCAGTGTGCTGCAGCTTTCCCGTCGCAGGCCGGCGACGCCATGAAGCAGAGCAAACCAAGGGTCCGTCCCACCCTGGGCTCGGTCATCGGTCGTGGTCATCTGATCGTCGCGTTGGTGGCCATCACCATGGCCAGTGTTTCCCTGACCTTGCTTGGCCTGCTGGCGTTGCGGGTCTACGCCGATCACAACCTGCACCTGATCGCTCGCTCGATCAACTACACCGTGGAAGCCGCCGTGGTCTTCGATGACTCGGCGGCGGCCACCGAAGCCCTGGCCTTGATCGCCTCCACCGAGGAGGTCGCCGATGCTCAGGTGTTCAATGAACATGGCCGTCTGCTGGCGCGCTGGCAGCGACCGCAAACCGGCCTGTTGTCGGAGCTGGAAGTGCACATTGCCAAGGCCTTCCTGGAAAAGCCCATCAGCCTGCCGATCGTTCATCAAGGGCAGAACATCGGCCGTATCGTGTTGGCGGGGCATGGCGGGAGCCTGTTGCGCTTTTTGCTCAGCGGCCTGGCGGGGATCATTCTGTGCACGGCGGTGAGTGCCTGGGTGGCGCTTTATCTGGCGCGGCGCCAGTTGCGGGCGATCACCGGACCGCTGCGCAGCCTGGCCGAGGTGGCCCACGCGGCCCGCAGCGAACGCGCCCTGGACCGACGCGTGCCGCCGGCCGCCATTGCTGAACTGGATAATTTGGCCAATGACTTCAACGCACTGCTCGATGAACTGGAGTCCTGGCAGACCCACCTGCAAAGCGAAAACGAAACCCTGGCCCACCAGGCCAGCCACGACAGCTTGACCGGCTTGCCGAACCGGGCGTTTTTCGAAGGCCGGCTGATTCGCGCCTTGCGCAATGCCAGCAAGCTCAATGAGCAAGTGGCCGTGTTGTACTTGGACAGCGACCGGTTCAAGGGTATCAATGACAACTTTGGCCATGCCGCTGGCGACGCGGTGCTGACGGCCGTGGCGACCCGGGTCCGGGCCCAGTTGCGCGAGGACGATTTGGTCGCGCGCTTGGGGGGCGACGAATTCGCCGTGCTGCTGGCGCCCCTGCACAAGGCCGAGGATGCCGAGCGGATCGCGGAAAAAATCATCGCCAGCATGGAAATGCCGATTCAATTGCCCGGCAACGCCTCCGTGTTGACCTCCCTCAGTATCGGCATTGCCGTCTACCCGGAGCATGGCGCCACACCCGGCACCCTGCTCCACGCCGCCGATGCGGCAATGTACCAAGCCAAACGCCTCGCCCGAGGCGGTCAACACACGGCGGGGTCGGATCACTCCGTCGCGGATCTTCAAACCAGGAGCTGACTTGTGCGTTTATATCCTCAAACTTCACTGCAACGGTTCATCGCGTTTTTGTTCATGGCTGCCCTGACCCTTACCGGTTGCCAGACCGCGCCGCAAAAAGGGCTTAGTCCTGCACAAATTGCCGTGCTCAAGGAGCAAGGCTTCAAATTGACTGACGAAGGTTGGGCTTTTGGTTTATCAGGCAAGGTACTGTTCGGCAGCGACGTGGAAAGCCTTAACCCAGCCAGCACCGAGATCGTCGAGCGAATTGGCAAGGCGCTGCTGGGGGCCGGAATCGAGCGGGTGCGGATCGACGGGCATACCGACGCATCGGGTTCCCAAGCCTATAACGAGCAACTGTCGATACGTCGTGCCCTTAGCGTGAGCAAAGTATTGATAGGCGTAGGCATGCGTGAAGAAAACGTCCAATCGCGCGGTCTCGGTAGCAGCAAGCCGGTCGCCTCCAACGACACGGTCGAGGGCCGCACCGAAAACCGCCGCGTTGCCATCGTGGTCATCGCCGACTAGCCGGCGAACACCATCTCCCGGCTTTCGCCCATCAGCAATGGCTGGTTCTGCTCAGTCACCTCGCGGATGTAATCCCACAACAACGTAATCCGCTTCAGTTTCCTCAAGTCCTCCCGGCAGTACATCCAGAACTGCCGGGTGACGGTGATGTCCTCCGGCAGCACCGGCAACAGCCGTGGGTCCTGGGCGGCGAGGAAGCAGGGCAGGATCGCCAGTGAGCGGCCTTGCTGCGCTGCCACGAATTGCGCGATCACGCTGGTGCTGCGCAGGTGGGCATTGGCGCCCGGCAGGACGTTGGCCAGGTAGAGCAATTCGGAGCTGAACGCCAGGTCATCCACGTAGCTGATGAACGAGTGCTTGCCCAGGTCGGCCGGGCGCTGGATCGGTGGGTGATTGTCCAGGTATTGCTGGGTGGCGTAGAGCTGCAGCCGGTAGTCGCACAATTTGCAGCACACGTAGGGGCCATGTTCAGGGCGTTCGAGGGCGATGACGATGTCGGCCTCGCGCTTGGACAGGCTGATGAAGTGCGGCAGCGGCAGGATGTCCACCGAAATGGCCGGGTAGGTGTCGACGAAGTGGCTCAGTTGCGGGGTGATGAAGAAGCTGCCGAAGCCTTCGGTGCAGCCCATGCGCACGTGGCCGGACAGCGCGACGCCAGAGCCTGAAACCTGTTCGCAGGCCATGTGCAGGGTGCTTTCGATCGATTCGGCGTAACCCAGCAGGCGTTGGCCTTCGGCCGTCAGGACAAAGCCGTTGGTCCGGGATTTCTCGAACAGCAGCGTGCCCAGCGAAGTTTCCAGCGAGCTGATGCGTCGCGACACCGTGGTGTAGTCCACGGCCAGGCGCTTGGCGGCCGTGCTGGCCTTGCGGGTGCGGGCCACTTCGAGGAAAAACTTGAGGTCGTCCCAATTCAGCGACCCCAGGGAGGTGATGTTTTTTTGCATGATGGACCGGCTTTTATGTGCATTCTTATTAGAAGTTTGCACATCTATACTCCAAAAACCGTCTCATCACCAAGCGTGCGTATGCGCCTTGGTCTTTGCTGAACCAGCGCTCTCTATAAGAACAATCCCGGAGGCCAGCATGAACGTTTCCCTTACGCCCAGCGACACCGCCCTGCAAACCGTCAGACTGTTGATCGATGGCGAGTGGGTTGAATCCCAATCCAGCGAATGGCACGACATCGTCAACCCGGCCACCCAGGAGGTGTTGGCGAAGGTTCCGTTCGCCACGGCGTCGGAAGTCGATGCCGCCATCGCCGCTGCCCAGCGTGCTTTCCAGACTTGGAAACTGACGCCCATCGGTGCGCGGATGCGCATCATGCTCAAGCTCCAGGCGTTGATCCGCGAACATTCCAAGCGTATTGCCGCGGTGCTTAGCGCCGAACAGGGCAAGACCATCGCTGACGCCGAGGGCGATATTTTCCGCGGCCTGGAAGTGGTCGAGCACGCCTGTTCCATCGGCACCCTGCAGATGGGCGAGTTCGCCGAGAACGTCGCCGGTGGTGTGGACACCTACACGCTGCGCCAGCCGATCGGGGTGTGCGCGGGCATTACGCCGTTCAACTTCCCAGCGATGATTCCGCTGTGGATGTTCCCGATGGCCATCGCCTGCGGCAACACCTTTGTGCTCAAACCGTCGGAACAGGATCCGCTGTCGACCATGCTGTTGGTGGAGTTGGCGATCGAGGCTGGCGTACCGGCGGGTGTGCTCAACGTGGTGCACGGCGGCAAGGATGTGGTGGATGCGCTCTGCACCCACAAGGACATCAAGGCGGTCTCCTTCGTCGGCTCGACGGCGGTCGGTACCCATGTGTATGACCTGGCGGGTCGCCATGGCAAGCGCGTGCAGTCGATGATGGGCGCCAAGAACCACGCGGTGGTGCTGCCCGATGCCAATCGTGAGCAGACCCTCAACGCCTTGGTCGGTGCCGGTTTCGGCGCGGCGGGCCAGCGTTGCATGGCCACCTCCGTGGTGGTGATGGTGGGCGCGGCCAAACAATGGTTGCCAGAGCTCAAGGCCTTGGCGCAGAAGCTCAAGGTCAACGCCGGCAGCGAGCCGGGCACGGACGTCGGCCCGGTGATTTCCAAGCGGGCCAAGGCACGCATCCTCGAATTGATCGAGAGTGGCGTGAAGGCAGGGGCGAAGCTGGAACTCGATGGCCGAGACATCAGCGTGCCAGGCTTCGAGCAGGGTAACTTCGTCGGCCCGACCCTGTTTTCCGGCGTGACCACCGACATGCGCATCTACACCGAAGAAATCTTCGGCCCGGTGCTAGTGGTGCTGGAGGTCGACACCCTGGATCAAGCGATTGCCCTGGTCAACGCCAACCCATTCGGTAACGGCACCGGCCTGTTCACCCAGAGCGGTGCGGCGGCGCGCAAATTCCAGAGCGAAATCGACGTTGGCCAGGTGGGCATCAATATCCCGATCCCGGTGCCGGTGCCGTTCTTCAGCTTCACCGGTTCCCGCGGTTCGAAACTCGGCGACCTCGGTCCGTACGGCAAACAAGTGGTGCAGTTCTACACTCAGACCAAGACCGTGACCGCGCGCTGGTTCGATGATGACAGCGTCAATGACGGTGTGAACACCACCATCAATTTGCGTTAAGGAGCCGGACATGAACATCGCATTTATCGGCCTGGGCAACATGGGCGCCCCCATGGCGCGCAACCTGCTCAAGGCCGGCCATTCGCTGAACCTGTTCGACTTGAACCAGACGGTGCTGGCCGAGCTGGCGGCATTGGGCGGCACAATCAGTGCTTCGCCTCGCGACGCGGCCCAGGGCGCTGCGCTGGTGATCACCATGCTGCCGGCCGCCGCCCATGTGCGTAGCGTCTGGCTGGGTGAAGACGGTGTGCTGGCCGGCATCGCCGCCGGTACGCCGGCTGTGGATTGCAGCACCATCGATCCACAAACCGCTCGCGACGTGGCGGCTGCCGCTGCGAAACAAGGGGTGGCGATGGCCGATGCGCCCGTTTCGGGTGGCACCGGCGGCGCGGCGGCGGGCACGTTGACCTTCATGGTCGGCGCCACGCCCGAGCTGTTCGCCACCTTGCAACCGGTGTTGGCGCAAATGGGCCGTAACATCGTGCATTGCGGGGAGGTCGGCACCGGGCAGATCGCCAAGATCTGCAACAACCTGCTGCTGGGGATTTCCATGGTGGGCGTCAGCGAGGCCATGGCGCTGGGCGATGCCTTGGGGATCGACACCCAGGTGCTGGCCGGGATCATCAACAGCTCGACGGGCCGTTGCTGGAGTTCGGACACCTACAACCCGTGGCCGGGCGTGATCGAAACGGCGCCGGCGTCCCGTGGCTACACGGGTGGCTTTGGCGCCGACCTGATGCTCAAGGACCTGGGCCTGGCGACCGAAGCCGCGCGGCAAGCCCATCAGCCGGTGGTGCTGGGGGCGGTGGCGCAGCAGTTGTACCAGGCGATGAGCCAGCGGGGCGAGGGCGGCAAGGACTTTTCGGCGATTGTTAACAGCTATCGCAAGCCGCAATAAGAGCGACGATATCGACGAGCTTTTATGGCGAGGGGAATTGTGGGAGCAAGGCTTGCCCGCGATCACAGGCGATGCTGTCTCTGAGGGAACGAGGTGCCTGCATCGCGGGCAAGCCTTGCTCCCACAGATGACTTCCTCGCTACAGAGGTTGTGCAATCCAGGTTGTTTTCCGAGAGACCATGTCGGGTGGTCTCTCGGTTTTTTGTTTCAGGCAAAGACGAAATATTTGCGCACGGTCTCGACCACTTCCCACGTGCCTTTCATGCCTGGCTCGATGACGAAGATATCACCGGCGCGCAGATGGATCGGTTCCATGCCCTCTGGGGTGATGATGCAGTAGCCTTCCTGGAAATGGCAGTACTCCCACTTCACGTATTCCACATACCATTTGCCGGGTGTGCAGATCCAGGTGCCCATGATCTTGCTGCCGTCTTCGCTGGTGTAGGCGTTGAGGTTGACGGTGTGCGGGTCGCCTTCGAGTTTTTCCCATTTGCAGGCATCGAGTACGGGCAGCGGATGGGTGTCGCGCAGGACGGTGATGGGTGCGGTCATGTGAACTCCGAAAGGGGCGGAAGAGAACAGGCACCCTAACCCGTGGCATAGGCGGGTAGATGCCTGTGGTCGACACCGGGCTATCCAGAAGCGCGCATCAATCGGCCAGATGCCGAGCCAGGGCCGTGGCGTAGGCCGGCAAACCGTCGAAGGTGCGGGCGCACAGCAGCAGCGCCCGGTGAGTCCAGGCCTCTTGCAACGGGACGCAGTGATACGAAGTCTCGGGCGGGCGTCGGTCGATGGCCGCCTTCGGCACGATGGCGATGCCTGCGCCATGGGCGACCATGCGAATCATGCCGTCGAAGCCATCGGCGCGAATGCGGATTTGCATGCGTGAGCCGATGTGCAGGGCCTGTTCTTCCAGATGAATCGCCAGGGCGCTGGAAGCGTTCAGACCGACGTAGTCGTGGCTGAGGGTCTCGCTGAAACGCACGGTTCGACCGTCAGCCAGGGGATGTCCGGTCGGTAGGATCAATACCAGCGGATCGTCGCGAAACGGCCAGGCCTGAAGGCCATTGGTGTCCACCGCGTCGGAAACGATCCCCAGGTCCGCCGCGCCCTGGCGCAGCGCATGGGTGATCCGTGAGCTGGGCAATTCCTGCAAGTCGATGTCGAGGTTGGGATGGGCCTTGAGGAAGCCGGCCAGCAGTTCGGGCAGGTATTCGGTCATGGCGCTGGTGTTGCACAACAATCGCACCCGGCCTTTGACGCCCTTGGCGTATTCGGCCAGGTCCTGTTGCAGGCGTTCGGCCTGTTGCAACAGGGTCCGGGCGTGCTCGGCCAGGGCCCTGCCGGGCGGCGTGGGTGATACGCCGCGCCGGCCGCGTTCAAGCAGGTCGATGCCCAGGGAGGCTTCCATGGCCCGGACCCGCGCACTGGCCGCGGCCAGGGACAAATGGCTGCGGGCTGCGCCGGCGGTGATGTTGCCGGTGTCGAGGATGTTCAGGTAGAGGCGCAGGTCGGTGAGGTCGAAGTGCATGGGCGATATGATCCTGTGCCGGGTTCTGTGGTGGCTGATCTGGCGCCTTCGCGAGCAAGCCCGCTCCCACAGGGGGATTGCATTTCAAATGTGGGAGCGGGCTTGCTCGCGAAGGCGGCGGTAGAACCAACAAAATTATTAGCCTCTTGCTACAAGAGAGGCATCCTCAGTATATGGCAGATTTTCAAGCCAAGCCCCGGGGCGCACGATACCCCCATGAACACACTCATCGCTTTCTATCAAAACCTCGGCCTGGTCCTGTCCCTATTGGTCATCGGCACCTTCTTGCTGGCCGGCACCATCAAGGGCGTGATCGGCCTCGGCCTGCCGACCATTTCCATGGGGTTGCTCGGGCTGGCTATGGCGCCGGCGCAGGCTGCGGCGTTGCTCATCATCCCAGCGACCCTGACCAATCTCTGGCAACTGGCGTTCGGCGGCCATCTTCAAGCGCTGATCCGACGCCTGTGGCCGTTGCTGTTGGCGATTTTCATTGGCACCGGGCTCGGTACGCTGTGGCTCGGCATGACGGGCGGGGCTTGGGTGGTGCGGGCCTTGGGCGGAGCGTTGTTGCTGTATGCGCTGAGCGGGCTGTTGCTGCCAACGTTGCGGGTCGGTCCCGATGCCGAGCCGTGGATCGCTCCGCTTTGTGGGCTGTTGACCGGCCTCATCACGTCCGCCACCGGTGTGTTCGTCATTCCGGCGGTGCCCTATTTACAAGCGCTGGGTTTGAGCAAGGATGAACTGGTGCAGGCCCTGGGCCTGTCATTCACCGTTTCTACCCTGGCCCTGGCCGCCGGCCTGTTATGGCGCGGCGAGCTGGGTGGGGGCGAATTGAGCGCTTCGTTGCTGGCGCTGGCACCGGCGCTGCTGGGGATGTGGCTGGGGCAATGGTTGCGCCAGCGGATCAGCGCCGTGTTGTTCAAACGGGTATTTTTCATCGGCCTCGGCATGCTTGGCGGCCATCTGCTGATCAGCGGTTAGCCGAGGACGGGCTAAGCATATCGACGCGGCGGATGTCGAAGTCGCGCTCCAGATAGTCCATGCGTTGCTCGAAGAATTGCCGCATATGCGGCAGATTCGAGTGCACGTCCAGGTGCGCCTGGGAGGCCCAGATCTCATAAAAGATAAACAGCGTTGGATCCTGCTGGTCCCGCAGCATGTGATATTCGATGCAGCCGGGCTCGGCGCGGCTTGGCTCGACGTAGGCGCGGAACAGCGCTTCGAAGGCCTCGGCTTTTTCCGGGCGGGTCTTGGCGTGCAGGATGAAACCGTGCAGTTCGCTCATCGAGATGGCTCCTGAAATAAAAGAGGTGTCGGAGCTTACGGCAATAATCGAGCGTCGATTCGTGCGTTTTGGTCAAAACAATTTTGCCGTTACGGTGCTTATTCCACGCGAGGCTCATCGGTACTCTGCCGCCATCATTTTCAACCTTCCATGCTGCGGTCAGCCAACGGCCCACGCTGTGGAACCCGATGAGGCTCCCCATGAAAAAAGTCCTGTTGCTCAACGGCGGCAAACAATTCGCCCACTCCGACGGCCGCTACAACGCCACCCTCCACGACACGGCGCTCAGCGTGCTGGACCGTGGCGGTTTTGACGTGAAAACCACCTTCATCGACGGCGGCTACGACCTCAAGGAGGAAGTTGCCAAGTTCCTCTGGGCCGATGTGATCATTTACCAGATGCCCGGTTGGTGGATGGGCGCGCCGTGGACCGTGAAGAAATACATCGACGAAGTCTTCACCGAAGGCCACGGCAGCCTCTATGCCAGCGACGGTCGGACCCGTTCCGATGCCTCGCAGAAGTACGGCAGCGGCGGCCTGATCCAGGGCAAGCAATACATGTTGTCCCTGACCTGGAACGCCCCGCAGCAAGCCTTTGACGACCCGACCGACTTCTTCGAAGCCAAGGGCGTGGACGCGGTGTACTTCCCGTTCCACAAGGCCAATCAGTTCCTCGGCATGACCGGTTTGCCGACCTTCCTGTGCGTGGACGTGATGAAGCGCCCGAACATCGAAGAGGATGTGGCGCGGTATGAGCGGCATTTGATCGAGGTGTTCGGCCTGAAGGCGTGACCTGTCTTTTACCTCACATCCCGATACTATCCTGTGGCGGGTGGTAAACCTGTGCTGTGGGAGCAAAGCTTGCTCGCGAAACAGACGCCTCGGTTCCCGAAAGACCGCAGCGTTTTGATCGCGAGCAAGCTTTGCTCCCACTTGGGGGTGGGGATAAATCCCCTCACCACAAGAGTGATCAATCGACAGGGGGATACGTGAAAGCCAGATCCGACGAGTTGCAGATTTTCGTCTGCGTGATCGAGTGCGGATCGATCTCCGCCGCTGCCGAGCAGGTCGGGCAGACGCCGTCGGCGGTCAGTCGCACGTTGTCGCGGCTGGAGGCCAAGCTCGACACCACGCTGATCAACCGCACCACGCGGCGCATGGACCTGACCGAGGAGGGCAAGTATTTCTTCGAACAGGCCAAAGGCATTCTCGACCAGATGGATGAGCTGGAGGAGCGCCTGTCGTCCCGCCAGAAGAATCCCGCAGGACGCTTGCGGATCAACGCGGCCTCGCCGTTCATGCTGCACGCCATCGTCCCGCACATCGAAGAATTTCGCCGGCTTTACCCAGACATCCAGCTCGAACTCAACAGCAACGACCTGATCATCGACTTGCTGGAGCAAAGCACCGACATCGCCATCCGCATCGGCACCCTCAGCGACTCGACGCTTCACGCCCGTTCCCTGGGTTGCAGCCCGTTGCACATCCTGGCCAGCCCGGCCTATTTGAAGCGGCACGGTACACCCGCAAGCGTCGCCGAGCTGGCGGAGCATGCGCTGCTGGGGTTTGCCCAGAACGACGGCCTCAACCAGTGGCCGCTGCGCCACCAACATGGCGACCGCTGGCCGATCCAGCCCGCCATCAGCGCGTCCAGCGGCGAGACCGTGCGTCACTTGGCGCTGCAAGGTCAGGGCATTGCCTGCCTGTCGGATTTCATGACCCGCGAAGACATCCATACCGGTCGACTGAAGGTACTGCTGGCCGACGCCAACAGCGGTTATCGCCAGCCAATCAACGCGGTGTACTACCGCAACTCGCAACTGGCCCTGCGGATCCAGTGCTTCCTGGACTTCATCCAGGGCAAGCTCGCCGACTACGCCTCGCGGGATTTCAAAGGCTGATTCGTGACTTCAAGGCAAGAGTGATTTGGGCAATGTGGACTGTTTCGGCAAGGACCCGTCCTCGATACTCGTCCCATCACTGATGTTGCCAAGGAGTTATTCATGAACGTATTCATCACCGGCGCTGCCGGTTTTATCGGCGGTTCCATTGCCACCGGCCTGGCACGCGCCGGGCATCAAGTTCGTGGTCTGGTGCGCAGCGCCGAACAGGCGAGCGAACTCACTGTGCTGGGTATCGAGCCGGTCATTGGCACCCTCGAAGACAGCCCGTTGCTCACCGAACAGGCCCGTGCCGCCGACGCCGTGATCAACGCCGCCAGCAGCGATCATCGTGGTGCGGTCGAAGCCTTGATCGAAGGCCTCAAAGGCTCGAACAAGGTGCTGTTGCACACCAGCGGTTCGAGCATCGTCGGCGATGCTTCCGGTGGTCGTCACAGCGATGTCATTTACCAGGAAGGCCATCTGCCGCCACCCACTGCCGACAAAGCGGCCCGTGTCGCCATCGACAATCTGGTCCTGGATGCCGCCCGGCAAGGCGTGAACTCGGCGGTGATCTGCAACACCTTGATCTACGGTCACAGCCTGGGGGTCAAGCGTGACAGTGTGCAGCTGCCACGTCTGCTCAAGCAGGCGCGCAAGAGTGGCGTGGTGCGGCATGTGGGGCCGGGGCAGAACATCTGGTCCAACGTGCACATCGAAGACGTGGTCGAGCTGTACAAATTGGCCCTGACCCGCAACGTACCCGGCACGTTCTATTTCGTCGAAAGCGGCGAGGCCTCGTTCATCGACATGACCACGGCCATGGCCGGTGCGCTGAAACTGGGCGAGCCGCAAGATTGGCCACTGGCCGAAGCCGAGGCCGAATGGGGTTACGAAATGGCCAACTATGGCCTGGGTTCCAACAGCCGGGTGCGAGGCACGAAGGCCCGTGAGTTGCTGGGGTGGATGCCGAAGTGGACGTCGGTGGTGGAGTGGATTCTTGATGAGATGGTGTGAGTACCCTCCAAGCTGAGGATATCCATCAGTAAAACATAGGACCTGTGGGAGCGAGCTTGCTCGCGATGGCGCCGGGTCAGTCAGTAGTGAAGTTGGCTGACCCACCGCTATCGCGAGCAAGCTCGCTCCCACAGGTTTTTGTTTGGTGTTGCTTCAGTCGTGCTGCACACCCGCGCGCTTGAGCATTTGTTTGCAACGCTCGGACAGGTGAAACACCCGCAGGTGCTTGCCGGCCTTGCTGTAGCGCTCACGCAGGGTCTTGAGCGCGGCGACGGCCGAGTAGTCGACGAAGCGCAAGTGACGGCAGTCGAGGGTCACCAGGGCCGGGTCGTTGGCCGGGTCGAACTGGTTGAGAAACGGCGTCGACGAGGCGAAGAACAGCGTGCCGTGCAGGCGATAGAGCTTGCTGCCGTCGGCTTCTTGGTGGGTGTCGGCGTACAGCTCCCGGGCCTGTTGCCAGGCGAAGTTGAGCGCCGCGATGATGATCCCGCAGAGCACGGCGACAGCCAGGTCGGTAAACACCGTGATCACCGTCACCGCGATGATGACCAGCACATCGTTGGCCGGCACTTTGTTGACCACCCGCAACGATGCCCAGGCGAAGGTCTGCTGGGACACCACGAACATCACGCCCACCAGCGCCGCCAGCGGGATGCGCTCGATCAGCGGCGACAGGAACAACACGAACAGCAACACCATCACCCCGGCCACGACGCCCGATAACCGTCCGCGTCCGCCCGAGCTGAGGTTGATCATCGTCTGGCCGATCATGGCGCAACCACCCATGCCGCCCAGCAGCCCGGAAGCCATGTTGGCCGCGCCCAATGCCACGCATTCACGGTCCGGATAACCGCGGCTCTCGGTGATTTCATCGGTCAGGTTCAGGGTCAGCAAGGTTTCCAGCAGACCGACCATCGCCATGATCACCGCATAGGGTGCGACGATCTGCAGGGTCTCCAGGTTCCAGGGAATGTCCGGCAGGGCAAAGGTCGGCAAGCCACCGGCGATGTGGGCCATGTCGCCCAGCGTTCGGGTCGGCAGGCCGAGCAGCTCGACCGCCAGGCCCACACCGAGGATGGCCACCAATGCCGGCGGCACGCTGCGGGTCAGGCGCGGCAGCAGGTAGACGATGGCCATGGTCAATGCCACCAGGCCGGCCATCAGGTACAGCGGCGGGCCGCTCAGCCAGGCCTCGCCATTCTTGAAGTGTTCCAACTGGGCCAGGGCAATGACGATCGCCAGGCCGTTGACGAAGCCGAGCATCACTGGGTGCGGCACCATGCGCACCAGCTTGCCCAGTCGCAATAACCCGAACGCCATCATGATCAGTCCGCCCAGCAGCACGGTCGCCAACAGGTACTGCACACCGTGCTGCACCACCAGCGCGACGATCACCACGGCCATCGACCCCGCCGCGCCTGACACCATCCCGGGCCGACCGCCGAACAATGCGGTCAGCGTGCAGAGGATGAACGCGCCGTACAGCCCCATCAGCGGATTGAGGTGGGCCACCAGGGCGAAGGCGATGCACTCCGGGAGCAAGGCGAAAGAGGTGGTGAGGCCGGCGAGGGTGTCGGCGCGAAGACGTGCTGATTTCATGATTTACCTGACTGGGCGCCGGTGGAGCGTCGACTGCCGGGGAGTGGTGCAAAAAAAAACAGGGGGCGATGGTACGGAATTGAGGGCTGCGCGGCCAGCCATTGTGGCGAGGGGATGAATCCCCTCGCCACAGGAGGTCAATTGCGGGATGAAAGTCCGGGGGTGAATTTTCATAGCCGCTGCTTCGCGATGTCCGTCAGCGACAAGTGTTACCTGTGCGCGAAAATTACTTTCAGTGGATTTGAAGATTCTTCGTCGAAATGATTTATGAGTTTCACAACACATCGACGTGACCCCATCCGAGGAGTAACGCATGGCACCTGCTTTCGGTTATTGGCTATTGGTCTACGCGGCCATCGCCATCATCGCGCTGATCGTTCTGATCGCCCGTTATCGGCTCAATCCATTCATCGTGATTACCCTGGTCTCCATTGGCCTGGCGCTGCTGGCCGGGATGCCGCCCTCGGGCGTGGTCGGGGCGTACGAGGCGGGTGTCGGCAAGACGCTGGGCCACATTGCGCTGGTGGTGGCCTTGGGCACGATGCTCGGCAAGATGATGGCCGAGTCCGGCGGGGCGGAGCGAATGGCCCAGACACTGATCGAACGCTTCGGCGAGCGTAACGCCCACTGGGCGATGGTGTGCATTGCCTTCCTGGTGGGCTTGCCATTGTTCTTCGAAGTCGGCTTCGTGCTGTTGGTGCCCATTGCCTTCACCATCGCCCGGCGTGTGGGGGTGTCGATCCTGATGGTGGGGCTGCCGATGGTCGCCGGGCTTTCGGTGGTCCATGCGCTGGTGCCGCCGCACCCGGCGGCGATGCTGGCGGTGCAGGCGTTCCAGGCCTCGGTGGGGCAGACCTTGCTGTACGCGATCCTGATTGGCATTCCCACCGCGATCATCGCCGGCCCGCTGTACGCCAAATTCATCGTGCCGCGCATCCAACTGCCGGCCGAGAATCCGTTGGAACGACAATTCCTCGACCGTGAGCCACGCGCCAACCTGCCGGGCTTCGGCGTGACCCTGGGGACCATTCTGCTGCCGGTGATCCTGATGCTGATCGGCGGCTGGGCCAACCTGATCTCCACGCCGGGCAGCGGTTTCAACCAGTTCCTGTTGTTCATCGGCAACTCGGTGATTGCCTTGCTGCTGGCGACCATCCTCAGCTTCTGGACTCTCGGCCTGGCCCAGGGTTTCAATCGCGAGTCGATCCTCAAGTTCACCAACGAATGCCTGGCACCGACTGCCAGCATCACCTTGCTGGTAGGCGCCGGTGGCGGTTTGAACCGGATCCTGGTGGACGCCGGGGTCACGCAACAAATCGTCGGCCTGGCCCAGGAATTCCAATTGTCGCCGCTGGTCATGGGCTGGCTGTTCGCGGCACTGATGCGCGTTGCCACGGGGTCGGCCACGGTGGCGATGACCACGGCCTCGGGCATCGTCGCGCCCGTGGCGATTGGCCTGAGTTATCCCCACCCCGAACTGCTGGTGCTAGCGACCGGCGCCGGGTCGGTTATCTTTTCCCACGTTAACGACGGCGGCTTCTGGCTGATCAAGGAATACTTCAATATGACCGTCACGCAAACCTTCAAGACCTGGACCGTGCTCGAAACGCTGATTTCCGTGGTCGCGTTCGCCTTGACCCTCGGGCTTTCGCGCTTGCTGTGAGCGCAACGCACCCCAACAGGAGTCGTCATGGACATCCTCTACCAGATCCGCTCCCGCCAGGATTCCTTCAGCGCCGGCGAAGGAAGAATCGCTCGCCTGATGCTCGAAGACGTCGGCTTTGCCGCCTCCGCCAGCCTCGATGAACTGGCCCAGCGGGCGGAAGTCAGCAGTGCCACGCTGTCGCGCTTCGCCCGTACCGTCGGCTGTCGCGACCTGCGGGACTTGCGCCTGCAACTGGCCCAGGCCAGCGGTGTCGGCAGCCGTTTCCTCGACCCGGCCGGCGCGCCGGAGCAATCGGCGTTTTATGGACAGATCGTCGGCGATATCGAGGCGACCCTGCGCCAGCATCTGTCGGCGTTCGAAGAGTCGCGGTTCGGCGATGCCGTGCGGATGATCGGCAAGGCCCGAATGATCCATGCGTTCGGCCTCGGTGGCTGGTCAGCGCTGTGCGGCGAGGAGTTGCAAGTACGGCTGGTGCGCTTCGGCTACCCGATCGCCGCCTGCCGCGACCCGGTGATGATGCGCATCACCGCCACTTCGCTGAGCGACCAGCATCTGGTCATCGCCTGTTCACTGACCGGTATCACACCGGAGCTGTTGAGCGCCGTTGAATTGGCCCGCAGCTACGGTGCGGCGATCCTGGCTATCACTCGTGCCGACTCGCCACTGGCCCAACTGGCCGACTGCGTGCTACCCCTGCAAGGCGCCGAAACCTCGTTCATCTACAAACCCACTGCGGCGCGCTACGGCATGCTGTTGGCCATCGATGTACTCGCCACCGAGCTGGCGCTGGCCCATCCCGAAGACAATCAAGAGCGCCTGCGGCGGGTCAAACTCGCCCTGGACGATTACCGCGGCGGCGACGATCACTTGCCGCTGGGAGACTGACATGCTGTACGACGCGCTTATCCGCAATGCGCTGGTCATCGATGGCCGCGACACCCCCGGCTACCACGCCGACGTTGCCATTCGCGCGGGTCGCATCGAACGCATCGGCGAGCTAGGCGATGCCCGGGCCGTGGAAGACATCGACGCCGCCGGCCGTGTGCTGGCGCCAGGCTTCATCGATGTGCACACCCACGACGACACGGTGGTCATTCGCCAACCGCAGATGCTGCCCAAGCTCAGCCAGGGTGTGACCACCGTGATCGTCGGCAACTGCGGCATCAGCGCTGCGCCGGTGAGCCTGCGGGGCGATCCGCCGGACCCGATGAACCTGCTCGGCACGGCCCAGGCGTTCGTCTACCCACGTTTTGCCGATTATCGCGGGGCGGTAGAAGCGGCTCAGCCTTCGGTCAACGTGGCCGCACTGGTCGGGCACACGGCGTTGCGCAGCAATCACATGGACGATTTGTTACGCACCGCCTCGGTGGGAGAAATCGCTGCCATGCGCCGGCAATTGCGCGAAAGCCTGGAGGCCGGTGCGCTGGGTTTGTCCACCGGCCTGGCCTACGCCAACGCGTTTTCAGCCTCCACCGACGAAGTCATGCAACTGACCGAAGAGTTGAGCGCATTCGGCGCCGTCTACACCACTCACCTGCGCAGCGAATTCGAACCGGTGCTCGAGGCCATGGACGAGGCGTTCCAGATCGGTCGACACGCGCAAAGTCCGGTGATCATTTCCCACCTCAAATGTGCAGGCGCCGGTAATTGGGGGCGTAGTCCGCAGGTGCTCGCGGCGTTGGAGCGCGCGGCGCAGACCCATCCGGTCGGCTGTGATTGCTATCCCTATGCGGCCAGCTCCTCGACCCTGGATCTCAAGCAGGTGACCGATGCCCATCGCATCACCATCACCTGGTCGACACCGCACCCGTCAATGGGCGGACGTGACCTGACCGACATCGCCCGCGAATGGGAGGTGTCGCTGTTGGACGCGGCGCAACGCCTGCAACCGGCTGGCGCGGTGTACTACGGTATGGATGAGGGCGACGTACGACGGATCCTCGCCCATCCGTTGTCCATGGTCGGCTCCGACGGTTTGCCCGAAGACCCGTTTCCCCATCCACGCTTGTGGGGCGCTTTCCCACGGGTACTGGGACATTTCAGTCGTGACGTCGGGCTTTTTCCGTTGCACACCGCCGTATACAAAATGACCGGCCTGTCGGCAGCGCGCTTTGGCCTCAAGCAGCGGGGGGAAATCCGTGAAGGCCATTGGGCGGACCTGGTGTTGTTCAATCCACACACCATCCGCGACGTGGCCGATTTCAACGAACCTCAACGGGCTGCCGAAGGGATTGATGGCGTGTGGGTCAATGGTGTCTTGAGCTATCGCGAAGGGCAGGCAAACGGGCGCCGGGAAGGGCGGTTCCTGGCGCGCGAGGGCGATCTGCGCCAGGGATTCAGGCCATCGAATAGCGTTTGATGGCGCGTTTGCGGCTGATATTGGATTAATTGGCGTCACAATAATGGCACTGCGACACTAAAGAAGCCGGGTTTAAAGCCGAAGCATTGGAGTCAACCCATCTACACTGGGTCTTTTCAGCCAGGGAGCAACCCATGAGCTTCGGTAAAACCACCCCGATCCTGCGGATCTTCGATGAAGCCAAGGCGTTGGCGTTCTACGTCGACTTTCTGGGCTTTACCGTCGACTGGCAACATCGCTTCGGTGACGATTTTCCGCTGTACCTGCAAGTCTCCCGCGGCGACTGCGTGCTGCACCTGTCCGAGCACCATGGCGATTGCACGCCGGGCTCGGCGTTGAGGATCGAGACCGATGAGCTGGAAGCCTTCCAGCAGCAATTGCTCGCCAAGCAATACCGTTACGCCCACCCACAGATCCAGGCCATGCCCTGGGGTAGCCAGGACATGGCGATCAGTGATCCGTTCGGGAATCGGTTGGTGTTTACCAATGCGATTAACGTGTGAGCCGTTGGGCATCTCCCTGGATCCTGCTAACGCAAGGTGTGTTAGCCTCAATCAATGATTTCATTGATTGCAGGGGGCATCATGGCCAGCATCACGATTCGAAACCTTGACGACCAGATCAAAGAACAACTGCGGATAGCCGCTGCCCATAATGGGCATTCGATGGAAGAAGAGGCCCGGTTGATCTTGGGGAAGGCATTGGCCTCTGTTAATCAAGCAGGAGGGCTTGGCAGCCGGATTCGTAACAGGTTCAGCGCAAGCGGTGGGGTTGAGCTCGATTTGCCTTCGCGACAGGAGAAGGCGAAGGCGGTGGATCTTTCCGAATGATCGTGCTCGATACCCATGTTCTGTCAGAGTTTATGCGGTCTGAGCCCGATGTTAGAGTGTTGGCTTGGGTCGACATGCTACCCGCGATGGATCTTGCGATTACTGCGGTGACCGTGGCAGAAATTCTCCATGGCATTGCTCGACTCCCATCCGGTAAGCGCAAACAAAAACTTGAAGCCCATGCGATGGCGATGTTCGAAGAAGACTTCGTCGGGCGAATATTTCCGTTTGACGCTCATGCCGCCGTTGAGTACGCGACGCTCGTGGCGAACTGCGAAGCAAGGGGGAGGGCGGTGTCGATGGCCGACGCGCAGATTGCCGCTATTTGCCGAGCCCATGGCACTTCGATCGCGACTCGAAATGTTCGGGATTTTGAGTTCTCCGGGATCGAGGTAATCAATCCCTGGCAGTCCGAATAATGGGTTTTATCTGACCGTTCACGCGTTTCAGGCCATACCCTGGAACCCAGGGCATGGCCGTCAATGCTCGGTTCATATACCCAATATGAACCGATCAAGTTCTGGATCAAGACGCCCGGTCAAGACGTACTACCAGAACGCAGAGCTCGATTTATTTCCGAGATGTGACGGTTGTACGACCCATAGTCTCGAGGGTTGCGACCAGTCGGGATGTTGACTTCTTCGGGGATAATGCCGCTGCAGTTGAAGCAGGCGATGAAAGGCTCCGGTTGGTCCACGCCGGCCAGTTTTTCAGTGAACAGATGCGTATCCGACAGCACCCTTTCAGCTTGACCCGGATAAAGCGCCACGATTGAGTTGAGTAGGCGGACTTCGCCATGAGCCCCAGGTCCTCCGGCATGCACGGGAATGATGCTGTTGGATTTCTCGATGTGCGTGGCGATGAGGTGCTGGGTGGGTTGCTGGAGTTCGTACAGGGTCTCGACCGTCCTGCTCAGCGTCGGTTCGAGCTTCAACACATCAGGATCTATGTCGAGTTGATGGGTCTCACTGGCTTTCGTAGCGCTGTATCGTTCGGCCAGGTCGGCCAGGTATTCAGCGGTATTGCCGATTTTGTAGCTGCCGAAAGTCAGGTAGAACCTCTCGCTTTTGGCGGAGCCGTCATAATTCTTGTCCACGCCGCGGTAATTCTTCGGACCGGATTTGGGGCCAGTGAGATTGTAGTACTCGTTGAGGCCCACATCGTTGTCCCCCTTGCGATCCAGGACTACACCATAGGAGTGAACGACCAGTCCCTTGCGTTGGGTTTTGCTGAAGTTGGGGCTGGCGCCGGGCTCGGAAGGGGCTTCTCGATGAGCCCTGGCACGTCTGTTGGCCGGTTCTTTCGCAGGCTCCTGCAGCATCGCCTGGGAACGGGCGTGGCCATCAGCGCTCATCCATTGGATGACATCGTCCTTCACCCAGCCCTGGTGGTCGACGAACCTGAGGGGGTTGTTCCCCACCATGCCATACAGGTTCAACCCATCGATCGTTCCCGCCGGGTCGGGGCTGATCCAGCGCTGCAACCACGGTGCGTAATAGCGCTGCCCGTAATAATACAAGCCGCTGGCATCACGTTCCTTGCCGGAGTAGCGAAGGGTTCGGTAGTCAGCCTCCACGACCGAACGCGACGCCGCCCACGCGGTGGCCCCATAAGGCAGGTAGCTTTCCTGGCTGATCAGGTCGCCCTGATCGTCCAGTTCCAGTGCGCTTGAGCCCAGGTGGTCGCTGAAGCTGTAGCGCAATGGATTGGCCGCGATGGCGGACGGTCGGCCTTGCGTCCAGTGCAGATAACGTACAGTGCAGCGCCCCGCTTGCAGGGTAATGACTTCCAGGCGTTCGTTATCTCGCGTGCGAATTTCAAGGCCTGGCAGATAGCGGACCTCCCGAGTGTGCACTCGCGTTGCGCCCTGAGTGGTCTGGAGCTTGCGCACGCGTTGGCCGCTGCTGTCGTAGCGATAGCGCTCGATGTCATCGGACGCGTTTTCACGCCGTACCAACACCACGCTGTCGAGCTGATTACGCAGGTTCCAGGTCAGCGCCTGGCCCGGGGCTAGCGCCTGCTGGTTGCCGTTGGCATCGAAGTCCACTGTTTGGTCGGGCGTCGAGTGGCCTTTGTTCCAGGCGCGCAAGCGATTGCTCACGGCGGCCACGTCCAATGTCCGGGTGTAGTGATTGCCGTCGCGACGATGACGCAGTTCGATCAGGTTGCCGCCAGCATCGTATTCGTAGTGTTCGGTGAAATTGAACAACTGGCCGGGGTCGATGGGTAGTTTGCCGAGGGCTGGAAGGTCCGGGGGGCTGGTCAATCCGGCAGCCTCGCGGCCCGTCGCGCTGATCAATTGATAAAGGCTGTCGTAGGTGAATGTGCTGGACGCTTCGACCCGTTGGTTGCTGCCGAACTGCACCGGTTGGGCCTTGTCCTCAATGTGCGTCACGTTACCCACCGGGTCGCAGGTGTAGTGCAGATCCTGCAAGGTCTTGGCCGACCGCGATGTGCGCAGGGCGGTCAATCTACCGTTGGCCGGATCGTACACGGCGCGACTGACGACACCGTTGCCGGCCGTCTGGGACTCGATCTGGCCGGACGCGTTGTAGACGAGATCGCTCACGATGACTTTTTCGGTCGCCGTGTTTCTTATCTGCAGGCCCATGGACTTGAGCTGACCCGCGACATCGAACGAGTAGCGCTGCTGGTGCTGGGCGGCATCGGTCTGCTGGATAAGCTCGGCGAGGGCATCGTAGCGCCAGCTCGTGGTGTAGCCGTCGCCCGGTTCCAGCAAGCGGTCGCGGTCTTTCTCTTGCGCTGGCCAGTCGGGTCGTTCGGTGGCGGCCAGCAGATGCCGGGTCTGGCTCAGAGGCTTGGCGCAAAGCCCATAGTCATGGACCAGCAGAGTGCCGGCGCTGTCGTCGTGGCGGATCAGCGCGCCGCACCGGTTGTGCACTGCGGATTCCGGCGAACTGTCGCCGTAGTGCAGGCATTCGACCCTGCGTGGCACGTCGCCTGCCCCTTGCTCATGGACGGCGGTCATGCGCAGTTGCGTGTCGTAGGTGGTCCGCCAATAGGTGCCTCGCTGATCCCAGCAGTGCAATACCTGACCGGCATCGCCAGGCAGGTACAGGCGCCACCCGGCATCGATGCTGTCGAGCAACAGCGTCTTGCCGGACAAACTGTAGACCGTCTGTAGGTTCGCCCCGCCCGTCGCCTTGGCGAACAGCCGAGGGTCGCGCTGCGCCACTTGTCGTCCCGCCACATCGTAGTCTTGCTGGGCAATGCGCGCCTGGACGGGTTCCTGGGCGTCGCGCCGGTAGTAAGCGATTTGCCGCACGGGCAGGCCTCGGCCGTCGACGGCGTTGATCGAGGGGGTCTTGTGATGAAGGCGTGGGTTCATGCGCCACCTCCGGCCGTGGCGGCGTGTTCGGACATGACTTCTTGCAGCGTGTCATTTTCGTCCTCGTCCACGCTGTACCAGGGATGGCGGGTGTGGCGACGCATGTAGCAGAGGCCGGCTTGCCGGGCCAGACGCGTGAGGGTGGGGCGCCCGAGGGCGTCGTAGAACTGCCGGTCGTAATGGCCGAATTGCCGCAAGGACACATCGTTGATACGGCGATGCTGATCGGCGAAATAAGGACGGTAGATGCGCACCGCCAAACCCTTGCTGTTGTATTCCACCCGTTCGCTGACCCGCCAGCGCCTTGCGGCGACCTGCTCCTTGGGCGCTCCATCCGTCAACGTCAGATCACCCTTTGCATCGACGACGTAAGCCAGGCCCGGTTCGACGAGTTGCTTGCTTTGCAGAGTTCGCCCGAAGCCATCGAAGCAGGTGACGGCGATGCGGATTTGTTTTTGGTCGTCATCGGGGTCGCGGTCGGCGACCAGTGTGGCGATGTGCACGGGCTCACGCGGCGCGGCCTCGAGTTCGTTCTTCAGCTTGAGGTCATCGGCCGAGAGTGTCTGAAGCTCCGCTAGCCGGACTCGAGCCGACGCGCAGATATGCCCGGTGGGGAGCAGGTCGCCATTGCTCACGCAGCGCGCCAGCCAGTCGGTGTCCGCCAGGGCTGCCTTCGATACGCAACCCATCCAGCTGAAGGGCGCGTAATAAAGCGCCGTGGCCGCGTCCTGCAACGCGTCCCGGCTTTGGCTGATGGCCGCTGTCGGGCTGTTGAATGCTGGCTGTTTGAACTGCGCGAGCGGTTTGAAACCCCTGCGCGTATGTTGCTCGTCGCCATAAAAAGAGGTGGCCAATACTTGGCCAAAAGCATCGAACAGGCCTTCCTGCACATTGCCGTTGGGGTCGGTGATGCGTCGGGGCTGGAGCGAGCGGTAATCGTAGGTCGCCGCGGTGGCACAGCCATCAGGCTGTTGGAACCGGGTGATCACACAGTGATGAAGGTCGTGGCTGATCTCGATTACGCCGTGGCTTTCGCTCGGTTGTAGGGTGCGAATTTTGTAGAACCCGTCCCGTGGGGCATAAGTGGCGAAGCCGCTTTTGACGGACCAGAGTCGTACGGGGCGGCTGCTCTCGGGAAGAAAATCGGCCATGCGGTGATAGTGATTGCGTTCGAGCATTTTTCCCTTGGGGCGCGTTTCCTGGGGCAGCAGCCGGAAGGCCTTGAGGGCGGTTTCGTCCAGCTCGGCGGTTTCCAGATGGTCGGTCAGGGCCTGGAAGTCTGCGACGCCATCCGCCAGGGTGGCTGCGCTCGAAGCGCCTTTGTAGCGTTGCACGGTCAGGCCGGTGAGCACGCTCTGGTCCGTCCAGGTCGTTTGCTCCGCACGTTCGCTGAGGGTTTCGCACGTTATCTCTTGCGGCGCCAGCCCGTCGGCTTCGGGAGCCTTGGGGCAGCGCAACGCCTGGGTGCGCTGGCGATAAGGCAGGCCCAATCGCCACCCTTGGGGCGTTTGCAGGTGGATGAACTCGGCCCGGGTTTCGTTCAGGTAATAAAACTGCTGCGCCGGATCATGCGCATCGCGCCACCATCGTTGTAAGTCAACGTCGCTGAACGGTGGCGTATCGTCGGCGGTTTTCCTGCGGGCGTAATGGATGTCCAGGCGGTGAACGAGGGCGCCGTACAGGTCGTGTTGCAGGTTCAAGGTGTGCTGGCACTGCGGGTCATCGGCGGTGCCTTCGTATTGATACGTGATGGATTCCAGCGGCAGCGGTAGCATCCGGGCGTAGGACTGATTGCCGTCGGGCGCTTGCAGCAGGCGTACGCGATAGCGGTGTTCCTGGACCGAGTACAGGGTCCGGGTTTTCCGGCGCCTGTCGACCCCGAATGTCTCGCTTCGCAGCACCTGCCCACTCAACGCGCGGGCCATTTCAATGTGGGTGGCTGCGGTTGGCACGGACACGGGGATGTCGCGCCCGGTCTCCTCTTGGTATTGGCAAAGCAGTGCCTTGCCCAGCGCCACGGCTTGCGGGTCGTCGTGGTTGTAGCCGATACGGGGCATGTCCGCCGTTTGCCCGGTGTGAAACCAGGTCTTCTTCAGGCTAGGCATCGTGAAACCCTGGGAATCGGCATCGTCGGGGGTGGTTTCATTGTCGGTTTCCAGCAACAGGCCGAAGCCGCGAAACTCGCGCTCGGCACCGTCGTAGTAGCCTTGGCGATAGGCAAACTTGCGGGTTAATCGATTGCCGGTGATGTCATCCACCCGGGTCTGGTTCGAAACCAGATGCAGCGCCATGGGGACATGACAGATCGCAGGCGTGCCAGCCTTGTTATGGGCGGCTTTTTCATCCAGCCATTCCTGCGCCGAGCTGCGGTAGCGGATGGTTTCGCTGGCGCCCATGTTGTTGTGGGTGCCGGTGAGCAGATACGGTTTCGCCTCGACGAAATCGTAGCGCCAGTGTTGCGGTGTGATGTGCGGCACGCTCAGGATCAGGCTGGAGCAGCCGAGCCCTTGCAGGTCGGCGACGCTCACCTGGCATAAATTGTCGTAACGCAGCCCGGGGGGCCAGGGCAGGGCGATCGCGGGGCGAAAACGCTGGCCGCAACGGTTCATGAAGATCAGTGCCTGGTCGGCTTGCAGATAGATCAGATCGACGGCGCCGGAGCCATCCAGATCCGCCAGGCGGATGCGCGAGGCATCGAAGGTTTCGTAGGCCAGCCCGGGAAAGTCCAACACGATGCCCTTGCCAAACCGCCCGTGGCCCAGGTTTGGCCAGCACCGCACTTCGTTGTGACGAATGCGCACCAAGTGTTGCTGGCCGCTGCCCAGCACATCGCTGAACGCCACCAGTTCGCCGGGCTTGGCGCTGAACACCGCCAGGGTATCTTCATGCTCGTCGCGGGCGACTTGCAGTGGGGTGGCAAAACCGTGCTCTCGCTGGTTGATATACAGGCGAACGCTGCGCGGGCCGATCAATACCAGGTCAGTAAGCCCTTCTCCCGACAGGTCGGCCAATTGCCCGTGTGGGCTGAAAAATTCTGCCGGAAACGCGTTGAATGTGGCGAAATCCGACCAGCTTCGATCGGCGCCAAGGGAGAAAAAACCGCTCAGCCCCGGTTGGGCCACGAGCCAGTCCAAGCGGCCGTCTCCGGTGAGGTCGCTCAATGACTGGCGCACCGGTTTTGTAAGGTCGGCAACCGGGATGGCGGGCAGTGTTCGCCACGGCGCGTAAGCCACGTTGTCGCCTTTGGCCTTGGCCCGCACGGGTTCGCGATAATGCCAACCCCCGTCACCTTGATAGAGCACGCCCGGCAGGCCCTCACCGTACAAGTCCACCAGTTGATAACGTTGACCATCGTCGAGCCCCGGCATGTCTGCAAAACGTTGCCAGGCGTGGGGCTCCAACCGGAGTTTGAATTCGCTGTAGCTGAATTCGATGGGCGGCCGGCTATCGACGGTAGCCGAGTCGCCAAAAGCTTGATCATGGGCGGCGCTCAGTTGGTGATAACCCAGGGATGCCTGGCGATAATCGAGCAACAGGCGGCGCACCAGGACGGGGGCTGCTCCCAGTTCCTCGGGAAAACGGTGAAACATCAGGACCTGGCGGCACAGGCGTTCGGTGCGCAGTTCAAAACCGTAGGCGAAGCTGGAAAAACCATCGCTGCGGGTTGCCCACTGCTGACCTTCGTACGGCGGTTTCTGTTCGTAGGCCGTGGTCCGTTCGCCATAGTCGAAGACCAATTCGAAGTGCCATTGCACAGAGGCGAGCCGGTCTGTTTTCCATGAGTACAAGTGCGGATCGGCCTTGAAATTGCCATAGCTCACTTGGCTCAAATAGCGCTGGGCCGTTGTGTCGGCCTTGTACTGGTAGAGGATGTGTTCGCCGTAAGCGTTCAGGCTTTCCTCCAGCAGCCATTCGCCGACACGGTTTTTGTCCAGAGGATCAGCTCGGCGGGAGGCGGGGTTCTTTCCGAACAGGTGCAGGCTGCCATCGGCGCCGTGCACCAGCCAGAAGCCCGGTTTGTCGTCGGGAGGGGACCAATGTTCGATGCGGTCGAAGCTGCTTTCGATTCGAGGAAAATACCGCGTGACGTTGTAGGTCGTTTCCAGGTCCAGATCGTTGTATTGATCGATGCGGGTTGCGGCGATGATGCCTTGCCGATCACGCTCGGGCAACCAGACCACCCCGCTGGGACCGATGATTTCGTCAGCCTCGGTATAGGCCGGCACGCCCTTGCTGGTGCGGCGCGCCACGCTGGGCAGCGACAACCCCCAACCGATGCCGAACACACCGTTGCCGAGGGAGTTGGCATAGTTCAGGGACAAGGGCGGAGCAAAGCCGCGCCCCGGTGAAATCGGCAGGGCAATTTCGTAGGACGCCGTACCGTGGGCACCGATGGCGGCCCAGCCTTTGCCGATACTTTGAATGGCGCCACCGCCCTTGGGTAATGACGGCGCGGTGACGGGCAAGAGCGGTTGCTCGGTCATTGCGCACCTCCGCCGACCCTGGCCGTATAGCTCACATGGACGATGACGTCGGTCAGTGAGTCAAGCAGGTCTTTTTGTGCTTCGGGGTTCGGGAAGGTCAGTTGCCACTTGGAAATGGCGCCGGTGTATTCGAACGGCAGGTAGCGGTCATCGTTGAAATTCAGCGTGAACAGGCCGTTGTCATCGACGCCCGTCGACAGGGCAATCTGCTGGTTGGCGCGTCGGCTCTCCAGGGCTCTGCCACCGTCACCGGGCGAGAGAAACACCTTGCTGGCGGTCTGGGTCAGTGTGGCTCGAATGTTTTCATAAGGGCCGATGACCGCCGGCAAAGATACGCTGATGGTCTTGATCCGTCGCAGGTAGTGCTGCTGATCCTTATAGTCGTCTTCGAACAATTGCTGGGTCAGTTCGAATTCGTAGGTGCCTTTCTTCAAGTCGGCGTGGATGTGCGGCCACTCTTTGTTGATGCTGGTCGGGATTTGGCGCTTGAGCTCACGCAGCGACACTGTTTTGCGTATCTCCAGCTCCCGCTCATGGCGCCGCAGGTATTCGGCGTGCATCTTCAACAGGTTCATCTTCAGCAGCTCGCCGGCGCCCAGCCCACGATAGGTCGCATGCCAGGCGCCGGGTTGGATGAAGCGCGTGTCGAAGTTGGCGACTTCATACTGCCAACAGGCTTCGGCCGCCAGGCACAGCGCCAGTGTGGCGTCGTAGGCCTGACGATAGAGCGCGGCAAATTGGCTGTTCAGCCATTGGTACAGCTGTGCCTTGGTGAAGCGCTTGCTGAGAAAGTCGTAATTGGCCTTGGCTTGGCTCAGGGTGGATTCGGCCAGGCGCAGTTGCAGGCGAGTGGCGGTTTCCTGTTCGGTGAACTGCGCCAGCTGTGCGTCGATCTGGGCCAGTTCGAGTTGTGCCTGATCCCATGCGTGATGCCATTCGTCCCGGCGGCGATCGAATGCGGCCTGACGGTCGAGTTGGGCCGCTACCGTGCGGCTTATGATCGCGGCGCTATGGGCGGCCGCAGAGGCTGCGAGCGCCGGCCCCTCCCAACGGCTGCCGCCTATGCAGAACCCCGCAACGTTCGGAGCCATCATCAGCCCCGCTGCCGCGACTTGGAAGGCCATCGCTCCGGCCTCCGCGGTGCCGCTGGCCACGTATAAATAACTGACCTCTGTTTCGGCATGACTAAGATCATCGTCCAGCAGTTTTTTGTAATGGGTGATGCGGTTTTGAACAGTGGCCTGGCTGGCCAGCAGCGCCTGGCGGTTCTGACGGTCGATGTTCAAGGCCTGACGTTGCAGGTCCAGCGCGATTTTCGCCAGGTCCCAGGCTTGCTGTTGTTGCAGCTCCTGCAACTGCGCCTGTTCCTTGCGCTCGATCAGTGACAGCAACGTGGCACCGAACTGAATGATGCTTTCGACGGCGTTCTGAGCCTGGCTGTGCATGACGGTGAAGCGATAGTGGGGGATTTGAACCGCCGACAAGTGGGCCGTGGCGCCGGCCGGGGTGTTCGGGGCACTGGCGCTGGTCAAGGCGCGAGGGTCCAGCGGCGCAGCGAAGACAGGCAAATGCAGAGGCTTTCCGGCGATATCGAGGTTATGCCGCAGGTTGTGCAGGCGACTTTCGGCGACGTCCCAGCACTTGAGCAATTGCGGATTGAATGGCACGCGCAGATACGGGTTATCGATTGCCGTCAGGGCCGCTTGCGATCGGCCTTCCTGCGCAAGCGACGGCGAGCTGACGGTGGGCAGGGGCAGCCGGTTTTCAAAGCGGCGCAGGTCGTCATTGTTGGTGGTGCTCAATCCATGAAGGCTGACGGCCGTCCAGTGATCGGCCGGTTGAACGACCGGGCGTGGCCCTAGCAAGTCCAGGGTCCGGACGTACCAAAGCTTGGCTTCGCTGAGGCTGTCAGGCGTCAGCGCGCGGTACGCGGCGTCGCCTCGGTTGGTCAGGATGTCGAGGTACAGGAAGTACAGCGCCTTGCGAAAGTGCACGGGATGACTGCGGGCAATCTGATAGGGGTCATGGGGCGCCTGGTGGGAATACGACAGCGTGTCACCGTCGAGCAGCGGGACGCTTCGCCAACATTCGGCTTTCCTGCGGCCCGGGTCGAAGACATAGCGCAGCCAGTGTTCTGCTTCCTCGTAGCGATGCTCGGCGTTCAAGCGATGTGCGACCAGCCAGGGCACGTAGAGAAACAGTTCGGTGAAGTAACGGCCGTAGGGGCCATGAAAGTCCATCCGGTTGCTTGGATCACCGGGCAGGGCAGGTTCCGGCAGGTGTTGAGTGGTCCAGTCAAACAATTCATCCAGGCTGTTTTCGGTGCGCCGGATCAGTTCGGCGGCGAATACGGTGTTCAGCCTGATGGGTTGGCGTTCTTGGCTTTTGCCGTCGCTGTGCTTGATGGTGGAATGGGCGAAGTCGATGAATTGGGTCGTGCCCAGGTTGGGGGTCGGTGCGGCGGTGATCTTCGGTGGTTGGAGGACCGTAGGTGCCAGGCTCAGTTTGATCGCTTTGAGCGCGAAGGAAATTGTTTGATACGGTCTGTCAGGGTTGACCAGCGCGACGCCATACAACAAAGCCTCGCCGTCCTCATTGTCTTCAACCCGCAAGAGGTACTCATAGCGACTGGGCAACTGTTTTACCAAGGAAGACTCGGCTACAGCCTCCAGTTTGTCATAGGTTAACGAGTTGTCTTCTATTCCGGCGGGTTGGCGAAAAATTACATATTTTCGATAGAGCAATGCTTCTTTGTAGAAAAAGGCAGTCCGGGACCCGCTGCGTTGGAAAGGGGTCTGAAGCGCCAAAGTAACCTTTCCACGAGAGGTGCTGGAGTCGCGCTCATTGTAGGTGTTGATCAAGTGGCGTACTGCCGCCACTGAGATCAGTTTTCCAGCCAGACTTGCCGTGGCTGACGTCGTGAAACCAGGTGAATCCTGACTGTCCCGGATCACGTTGTTCAGGTTATCGATGGAGTACTGGAAAACTAGACCGGCGGGATCTGCGACATCCAGATAGAAAATTTCGGACTCGTCGCGCAGTTTTAGATAGGAAGAGGAGGGCAGGGTTTCGTCGAGCGGTGGCAGAACCAGCTTAAGTCGACCTGAAAACGAGATGCGAATTTCACTCACGGCAGGGGGGAGAAACGTATCGTCGGCATGAACGACTAGCGTGTGTGGCGAGTCGATGGGTTTGAGAACAGTCCCAGCCAGATAATCATCGAAATTCGAAAGTGTATTGATGATCTTTTTGGGGCGTGGAATTGGAGAACCCTCAATTTCCTGGAACGCCAATCTGCTTTGAAAACGCTGGGTGTAAGGTTCGATGAGCGTCGTATCAAGGAGAGCGTGTTCCAGTTCTTTTGGTTTTTCGTCTTCCGCCTGTTTGATCGTCGTTGAACGGTCAGGCTCATGGGAAAGATTTTTGTCGATGTAGGTTGTTCTAATAAAACTGAAGGCAATGGCCGGCGCGGACGCCGAGCCGGCTCTGGGCTTTCGTGCACATAAGGCCAGATACAGTGAGTCTTGCGAGCCCTTGCGGTGCTGCATCGCAACGGAACCTATCAACGGCCTGATCGCCTCCAGGCTCTGGCTGGCAAGCGTTTTGTCCTCGCAATACCCTTGCAGGCCCACTCGTGGCGTACTCCACATGCCATCCTGTTTTTTGAAGCAATAGCTCAAGCGCAGTAGCGGATGATTCACACGGGGTGCCATGGCGTCGGCCTTCGAAGGCGCGCTGGAGGCCGACTGATCCTGATGGATGCATTCTGCCCAGACAACGAACAGGCGATTGTTGAACCAGACGGGACGAATCGAGTGTTCGACCGCGCTTTCGGGGATGGGCACATCGGCTTTTTCCCAGTCCGACCAGGCGTATGGATCCGGCTGATCCTGCTTGGAGGGGGGCGGTAAGGTACTGTCCAGCGGACGTTGCGCCATGTTCAGCGAGCGCCAGAAGTAAGTGTTTTCGGTGCGGGATTTAGCGATGAGGTAGTAGGTGCTGTTGGCAAAGTCCTCGCCATCGATATAGCCGTTGAGAATCGTCAGGTTGGCCACTTCTTCGAATCGGGCCAGGTAGGCCAGGACCGCCGATTGCACCGCGTCGGGTTGAATCCGGTTCTGGGTGAGGGTGTTTTCCAGTTGCTGGAAGTTATCGCTGCTGTTGGCCCTCAGCACCGGGTCCAGGTAAGTCGCGGGGAAATAAAGCAGCTTTTGGTGGGCGGCCCAGGTGGGGTACTGATGCATTTCGTTGCGCCACGTCTGCCGGTGTTCGGCGGTGAAATCCTCCGGGTCGTAGCCGGGCTCCAGGTTCATCAGGATACGGTTGATGTATTGCTGCAGACTGGCAATCGCACAGGCGACCGGTGTGGTGGGCACATCCTGGCTGACCAGCACATCGAGCAGCCAGTACTCATAGAGGTCATGGGCGTTCTTGAGGGGCGTGGCATTGGCGGGGGCGACGTCGTTCAAGTAAAGCGCCAACAGTGCGTCGCGCAGGCGTTCATCGAGCTGCTTTTTTATGGCATCGGTCATGTATTCAATCCTTGAATTTGAAATGGGGGCAGCCGTCAATGGCAGGCGGCGATCAGCGCTTCACCGACTATTTTCCAAGCCGATGCAGAGCTGGCGGTTTCCAGTTTGATCGCCTTGATCAGCAGGTTTGCCGACAGTCCCGTTTGCTGGCAGCACGCCTGACAGCGCATGATCCAATCCACTGCTTCCATTGAGTCTGCGCGTCTTGTGTCCAGTGACGCCGTCAGGGAACTCACCTCTTCGACGCTCCAATTCAACAGCTTGGCCAGCAGGCCATTGGTTGCTTTTTCCGACTGTTCCTGGTTGGCCACCTGCAGGTAATGCAACAGGTTGTCTTCCGACTGGGCCTGATGACGGGCGCAATGACTGAAGCATTCGAGCAGATACAGTGTGTGGGGCGTCAGGGTGGCGGATAGGCGCGGGGCCAGCCATGTCGGGTTTTCCATCAGGACCTTCAGCGTGCTGCTGCTCAGGTGCAAGCGCTGGCAAGCCTCGGCCGTGCGCAGTACCGTCGCCAGCAACGGGGGCATTGCACCCGGGGCGTGCTGGATGGCCGTGACGATCGCCCTTGCGTCGGTACCAGCCATTTGTAATACGCCAGGGACGTATTCGGCTGGCAGGTCCGCCATGTCATGCAGCAGGAGCTCCACCTGATGCGGATGATCTTGGGAGGCGTTGGTGTCTGCCTGGAATTTCGCCAAGCGTTTTTCCAGGTTTTGATTCAGCGGCCAGTCATTGTTGCTGACGTTGAACAGGCGACACCATTGCAACACGTCCCGATTGTTTTGCCTGAGCCAGTCAACGGCCCAATCCATGGCCATCAGGACATCAAGAATGTCCGACTCTGTGGAGTCGACGGTTTTCAGCTCCCCTTTCACCAATGCCTTGCAGAAATCCTCCCCGCCGAGTAACCGGGCCAACTCGGTGCATTCAAGAGGGGAGAGCCCGAACATCCGGGCGATACGGGCCTGGCGATACAGGGCCGAAACCGTGGGCAAATCATATTCCTGTGATGAGTATCGACTGGCCTGTTCCACCAGCAGCAACAGCGAATCTGGCGCAACGGGAAGGCCAAGGCCGGCGCTGAGGTAACTGAAGGTCTGCTCGTCCCTGGCGGTCAGGCTCCGCTTGGGGGCGTCCCACACAGGGCTTTTGAGCAGTTGGGTGCGATTGAACACCTGATCGAACAGCGACACCCGATCTGCGCAAGCGTGGGTGGGCATGTCGTGCAGGAACGCAGCGAATTCTTCAGCGGCGATACCATGGCGCCGGTTCAGGTACCGATAGACGCCCAGCGTGCGCAAGGTGTTGGCGCTAAGCGTTTCGACCCTTTCCGAGCGTTGGGCATTGAAGATCAACGTGTCCAGTTCGGCAACGGGAATACCGGTCCAGCGATGCAGGCGGATCATGCGTTGCAAACGGTCGAAACGTTCAGGAGAGTTGTTGGTGAAGACCCTCTGCTGCGCTTGGGTCTCGATCGCCAGGGCAGGGATAGCCCCGCCGCCATTGATGTAGCTGGCGCCGTAATGTGTCCGGGTGGAAAGGGGGCTGTTGATTGACGTTCGCGGCCTGCATTTGCCTTGCGCCAGTAGCTCCTCCACCTGTTCCGTCGTGAGCCCGGTGCGCTCCTTGAAGAACTCAAGCTCATCCAAGCGTAGGAGGTTCTCAGTGCCGTAGTTTGTTTTCAGTGTGCTGAGGTTGGCCTGCGAGGCGGTCGGTGCGATGAGCAGCGCCTGTTGTGCGGGGCTCAACCCGGACAGCAGTTTTTGCGCTTCTGCAGAATTGACGACTACTCCCCCGTAAAGATCCCGGTCCTTTGAAAAAGGCAGGTTCAGGCTAACCCGATAATTCAGTTCGCCCAGCGTCGGCTTGCCCGTGCCCAGCCCGAGGACACATTGGTGATGGTGCAGGTCGTAGGGCAGCGAGAAAGGGTAGTGTGCGCTGGCGAGTATCTGGTGAACGCTCCTGTTATCGCCGGTTTCGGCCAGGTGCGACTCGATATTATTGCGCAGGGTGTCGTTGATGATGTCGAGCATCGGACGGGTCAGGAATGTACTCTGTCGATCGAGCATCAGTGCCTTGAGGTCCGGGCGCCGTTGCGCCAAGGTGATTCTACCGGCGTGGGACGACCGGTTTTCCAGCTCCCCGGCAAACAGATACAACGCCCGCAGATACGCCACGGGCGAGTCGATTGCCGCGATATCACCCTCGTTGCAGAACTGCTCCCAATTTTCTTCGAACAGCGCCTGATAGCCGGTGGGCTCTGGCGTTGAGCCTATCGCCAGGCTGCGCTTGCTGCGTGGCTTGTTGGCGCCGGACGATACTCGATGCTCCTGATACAGGCGGCTGATTTGCCGGGCATGGCTCAAAGCGTTGTCGTAGGCCTGCTCACCGTCCGCGTCGGTATGCCTGGCGAGTGCCTGGGTGAACTGCGCCTTGCTCATGCGCGCGATGTCGAATACCGACGTCACGCCCATGCGTTGCAGGGCGGTTTTCAGATCGGCTTTTGTGGCGTCCCTACCGTCTGAGGAGCCAACGAGCCTGTGCAGCAGCGAGTCGTTGTTTACGTCCATGTGTTGCCATCTCCTGTGCGAACGGAATGTGCTTGTTCAAGCGAAAACCGTACAGGAGCGGGCAAAGAAAGGCGGTAGGACAGGGGGAGGGGGATTTGTACGAAAGAGCGATTCGTGGGTGGCGTCGATGCAAATCCTGTGGGAGCGGGCTTGCTCGCGAAGGCGTCGGATCAGCCAGCATTGAAGTTGACTGACCCACCGCCTTCGCGAGCAAGCCCGCTCCCACAGTGGTTTGTGCCTGGCGCGGAGTTGCAGGACACAGCAGACCCAGGGTGTGAGCGAGCTTGCTCGCGATAGCGGTGGGTCTGCTGGCATCGATGTTGGATGGGCTGCCGCCTTCGCGAGCAAGCCCGCTCCCACAGTGGTTTGTGCCTGGCGCGGAGTTGCGGGACACAGCAGACCCGGGGTGGGAGCGAGCTTGCTCGCGATAGCGGTGGGTCTGCTGGCATTGATGTTGGATGTGCCGCCGACTTCGCGAGCAAGCTCGCTCCCACAGTGGGTTGTGCAACATCGGGTCGGGTGTTAGACGCGGAAGTGGCTGACCATCATCTGCAACTGATTCCCCAGCCGCGCCAGTTCGACGCTGGAGGCGGCGGTTTCTTCGCTGGCAGCGGCGGTCTGTTCGGACACGTCGCGCACGTTGATGATGCTGCGGCTGATCTCCTCGGCCACGGCGCTTTGCTGCTCGGCGGCGGCCGCGATCTGCTGGTTCATCGACTGGATGTTCGACACCGTGCGGGTGATGTTTTCCAGTGACGCGCCGGCCTTGCGGGTCAGGGCCACGCTGCTGTCGGTAAGGTTGCGGCTGTTGTTCATCACGGCGGCCACTTGCTGGGTACCATTCTGCAGGCCAGCCACCAGGCCTTCGATTTCTTCGGTGGATTTCTGCGTGCGCTGGGCCAGGCCACGGACTTCGTCGGCCACCACGGCGAAACCACGCCCGGCTTCACCGGCCCGTGCCGCCTCGATCGCGGCGTTGAGCGCCAGCAGGTTGGTCTGCTCGGCCACGGCTTTGATCACGTCCATGACGCTGCCGATCTTGTCGCTTTCCTGTTGCAGCACGGTCATGGCGTCGGTGGAGCGCACCACTTCGCTGGCCAGGCGCTCGATCTGGGCAATGGCTTCGCTGACCACCTTGTCGCCGGCACGGGCTTCGCCGTCGGCGGCGGCCGCGGCCTGGGAGGCTTCTTCGGCGTTGCGCGCGACCTCCTGAACGGTGGCGGTCATCTCGTGCATGGCGGTCGCGACCTGATCGGTCTCGACTTTCTGGCTGTTGACCCCGGCGCTGGTTTGCTCGGTCACGGCGGACAGTTCTTCGGCGGCGCTGGCGATCTGAGTCACGCCATCGCGGATGCCGCTGATCAGGTCACGCAGGGTCACGCCCATGCGGGCGATGCCTTGTTGCAGCACGCCCAGTTCGTCACGGCGGGTGACGATGACGTTCTGCGACAGGTCGCCACCGGCAATGCGTTCGACCACGGCCAGGGTTTCGCGCAGCGGGCCGGTGATCTGGCGAGTGATGATCACGGCCGCGATGACGCCGACCAGCAGCGCCAACAGGGTGCTGACCAGTTGCAGGGTGCGTGCCTGGGCGCTTTCAGCGTCGCGGCGGTCGAGTTGGATCTGGTACAGCTGTTCGCTCAAGGCCACGATGGTTGCGCCCTGGTCGGTCATTTCCTTGCGGGCCTGGACCACATCGGCGGTGGCCACTTTGAAGGCCTGCACGGCGCTGCGGTATTGGGCCAGGGCATTTTCCAGCTGGCGCAGTTCATCCTGGCGGGTGCTGGAGAAATGTTCATTCAGCGGTTTGAGCGCAGCGATGGCGGCGTCCAGTTGGTCGATGGCCTTGCGCTCGGTGTCGGCGTTGCTGTTGGCGGTGTAGCCGCGCACTTCATAGCGGGCCAGCATGAAGGCCTGCTTGGCCTGGGTGATGACCTGGAACTGGGCGAAACGCTCATCGCTGAGGGCCATTTGCCGCACATCGGCGTCGAGAGCCTCGATCAGTTTGTAGGCGATCTCGGCGTTCGTGCCCATGACATCGCGGGCGCTGTTGCCCGTGCGGTAGGCGCTGCGCATTTTGTTCAAGGACACTTGATAGGCACTGATGACCGCGCTCTGCTCCTTGAGCAGCTTGACGTTGGCCGGGCTCTTGAAGCTGCTGAGCAGGGCGTTCTGTTGCGCCACGAAACCATCGAGGGTGGTCTGCACGTTTTGTGCGGCGGTCTCGTCACCGTTGGTCAGCATGTATTGCAGGCGCGTGACGCGCAGTTTGGTCAGGCTGGCGTTGAGCTGGGTAATGTCGCTCATCCAGTTGCTGCGGTCGATCAGCCCACCCAGGCTGGTCCAACTGGTCAGGGCCAGCAGGCAGGTCAGTACCAGCACCAGGCCGAAGCCCAGGCCCAATTTCATGTTGACGCTAATGTTGCCAAACCAGCTGTTCATCAAATTCCTCCAGGAACGTTGTGCTGCTTAATCGTCGGTACGCTGGAAGATTGTTGTTGTTAAGAGCCAGCAAGAGCATGTAACAGGGGGGTATCGGCGGTGAGCCATGGATCTGAAGCTTTTTTTCACATCGGTTTCACTGCCTACCTACGTCGGCCTCTCTACTGTCGCGCCATCGAATGACTGGGTGGATGCCGTCGGGGCGGCTTGATGTGGAACTGAGACTGAGCCTTTTCGGCCTGACGCGCTCGATCGATACGCGCCGATTTGCCCGTTATCAAAACGCCGTGGTCGTGCTGGCTTCAGCGCTGCTGGTGATCCCGTTGACCCTCTGGCTGCTCAGCCCGACGGCGGTGCCGGACCTGGCCCATGGCAACGTCGCCGGCGCCCGTGCCTTGGCCGCTGGCTGGGCCAAGGGCGAGATGATCGTGCTGGTGCGCCATGTCGAGCGCTGCGATCACTCCAAGGCCGCGTGCTTGAATGATCGCGAAGGCATCACCGACCGCGCCCGTGCCGTTGCGGTGGGCCTCGGTGCCCGTTTCGAACAACTGGGCCTGGACAACGTCGACCTCTACAACAGCCCGCTGGTGCGTGCGACCCAGACGGCGGGGTACATGTTCAGCAAGGTGAGCACTGGTGACGATTGGCTGTTCAATTGCCGACATGACCTGCTGCGCAATGCCCTGGCCCACAAGGTGGCGGGGCGCAACTTGATTCTGGTCACCCATAGCGAATGTATGCAGGCCATGGAAACCGCGCTCCAGCGTCCGACCTCGGCGTTTGGCTATGGCGCTTCGTTGTTCGTTTCCACCGCCCAACCACAAGCGCCACGGTTGCTCGGTTTTATCGAAGCCTCTGACTGGCGCTCGGTGATGTTTCAGTAATTTTCCTCACGATTAGGACCGCTCATGCTGACGTCTGCTCGCGCCCGTTTCTACGGGCTCAACCTCGGAATTCCGCTGGTCTGTGCTGCCGTGGTGTTCTTGCTGTTCGACATGACCCGCATCGACATCGCCATCAGCAATCTTTTTTACGACCCGTTGCACCAGGTCTTTCCGTTGGAGCACGTTCGGCTGTTCGAGCAAATCACCCACAAATGGGCGAGGATCATCCCGAACTGGACCGGCGAGGCGGCCATTATCGGGGCGCTGTTGTCGTTTTTCTGGCCGATCTTCAAACCGGAAAAACGCCCTGGACTGCTTCGCCTGCTGGATAAAGCCCGACTGAGCAAGCCGCTACGGTTTGCCCACAAGCACCGTCGTGATTTCCTCTACGTGGTTTTCGCCTTTTCCCTCAGCACCGGGGTGATCCATTACCTCAAGGGCCACACCAGCGTGTATTGCCCGGTGGAAACCACCCAATACGCCGGCAAGATCGAGCACAAGGAATGGTTCCAGAATTTCGATCTACTGAAGGTTGCCGGTGACGGTCGCTGCTGGCCCGGCGGTCATGCGTCCGGCGGCTTCACCATGCTGGCGCTGTATTTCGTCGCCCGCCGCTACCGCTGGCGTCATTCGAAAGCGTTGATGTATGGGGCGCTGGCCTTGGGGTTTGTCTACGGGACGACGCGGGTCCTGCAGGGCTGGCACTACATGTCCCACACGTTCTGGGCGGGGATTTTCGTCTGGTTGAGCTGTTGGCTGATGGCGTTGCTGTTTTATGGGCGAGCGGATTTGGAACAGCCTGTGTTGGGCAGCGCACTTCGTCAGTCTGAACGCCAGGCAAAAAAAAGCCCGCTGGGAGCGCGGGCTAAAACCTTAGTTTCTTGAATGAGCGAGGGGACTTTACCCAATCACGCGGGGGCGTGGGGTGAAGAAAAGTTCATGAGGCCGGCTCCTTGCACGACCTCATGCTCGCGGGTTCTTCTCACCTGAGATCAAACCGATCCAGGTTCATCACCTTGACCCAGGCCGCGATGAAGTCCTTGACGAACTGCTCCTGCGCATCCGGGCTGGCATAGACTTCGGCCAGGGCCCGTAGTTGCGCGTTGGAGCCGAAGACCAGGTCAACGCGAGTGCCGGTCCATTTGACCTGGCCGGTCTTGCGGTCGCGGGCTTCGAAGGTTTCCTGGGTGTCGGAAAGGGCTTTCCATTCCACGCCCATGTCGAGCAGGTTGACGAAAAAGTCGTTGCTCAATGTCCCGGGCCGTTGGGTAAAGACACCGTGCGCAGTGTGGCCGACGTTGATGTCCAGTACCCGCAGACCACCGAGTAGTGCCGTCATTTGCGGGGCGCTGAGGGTCAGCAGTTGGGCCTTGTCGATCAGCAGCGCCTCGGCGGACACGCGGTATCGGCCCTTGAGGTAGTTGCGAAAACCATCGGCGATGGGCTCGAGGAAACCGAACGACTCGACGTCCGTCTGCTCCTGGCTGGCGTCCATGCGTCCTGGTGCGAAGGGTACCGTCACGCTGAGCCCGGCATTTTTCGCGGCCTGTTCAATGCCGGCGCTGCCGGCCAGCACGATCAGGTCCGCCAGGGAGATTTTCTTGCCATCGGCTTGGGCGGCGTTGAACTCGTTCCGAACCTTGTCGAGGGTCGCCAGCACCTGGGCCAGTTGCTCGGGCTGGTTGGCCGGCCAATCCTTCTGCGGGGCCAGGCGCAGGCGGCCGCCGTTGGCTCCGCCGCGTTTGTCGGAACCACGGAAGGTGGAAGCCGCGGCCCACGCCGTCGACACCAGCTGTGAAACCGTAAGGCCCGAGGCCTGCAACTTGCCTTTGAGGGCGGCGACGTCGCTGTCGTTGACCAGCGGATGGTCGACCGCCGGGATAGGGTCTTGCCACAGCAGTTCTTCGTTGGGCAGCTCCGGGCCGAGGTAGCGTGAGAGCGGGCCCATGTCGCGATGGATCAGCTTGAACCAGGCGCGGGCAAAGGCGTCGGACAATTGCTCCGGGTTCTCCAGGAAACGCCGCGAGATTTTCTCGTAGATCGGGTCGAAGCGCAGCGCCAGGTCGGTGGTCAGCATCGTTGGATTGCGCCGTTTGGCCGGGTCATGGGCATCGGGGATGATGCCCGCGCCTGCGCCGTTTTTCGGCGTCCATTGGTGCGCGCCGGCCGGGCTCTTGGTCAGTTCCCACTCGAAGCCGAACAGGTTCTCCAGGTAGTTGTTGCTCCAGCGGGTGGGCGTGGTGGTCCAGGTGACCTCCAGGCCACTGGTGATGGTGTCGGCGCCCTTGCCGGTGCCGAAGGTGCTCTTCCAGCCCAGGCCTTGCAGCTCCAGGCCAGCGGCTTCGGGCTCGGCACCGACATTGTCCGCAGGCCCGGCGCCGTGGGTTTTGCCGAAGGCGTGGCCACCGGCAATCAGTGCCACGGTTTCTTCGTCGTTCATCGCCATGCGGGCGAAGGTTTCGCGTATATCCAGCCCGGCGGCGACCGGGTCCGGCTGGCCCTCGGGGCCTTCCGGGTTGACGTAGATCAGCCCCATCTGCACGGCGGCCAGCGGGTTCTCCAGGTTGCGTCCCTCGTCAGTGCGGCTTTCTTCGTTGCCAGGTTCGGCCACCAATTGGCCTTCGCCGGGCTCCTGCATGGCGGCTTTGTCGGGCTTGCCGTAGCGAACATCGCCCCCCAGCCATTTGTTTTCGGAACCCCAGTAGACGTCTTCATCCGGCTCCCAGACGTCGGCGCGACCACCGGAAAAACCGAAGGTCTTGAAGCCCATGGACTCCAGCGCAACGTTACCGGTGAGGACGATCAGGTCGGCCCAGGAAATGTTGCGGCCATACTTCTGCTTGATCGGCCACAGCAGCCGACGCGCCTTGTCGAGGCTGACGTTGTCGGGCCAGCTGTTGAGCGGTGCAAACCGCTGCTGGCCGGAACCCGCGCCACCGCGTCCGTCACCGGTGCGGTAGGTGCCTGCACTGTGCCAGGCCATGCGGACAAAGAGCGGCCCGTAGTGGCCGAAATCCGCCGGCCACCAGTCTTGCGAGTCGGTCATCAGCGCGTTCAGGTCTTGTTTCAAGGCCTGGAAGTCCAGGCGCTTGAACGCTTGCGCATAGTTGAAATCCTCGCCCATGGGGTCGGACAGCGAGGAGTGCTGGTGCAGGATCTTCAGATTCAGCTGGTTCGGCCACCAGTCGCGGTTCGTCGTGCCACCACCCGCGGCGTGATTGAACGGGCATTTCGATTCGTTTGCCATGAGAAGCTACCTTCGGTCGTATTCATCCAGCTATCCAGCCCGGCGGGGCTTCGAATAGCGACAGGCGAAATAAATGACACAGGGCGCAGGGCTCACAGTTCGCTCAACTGATCGTGTATGGCCACACGGCAACGCGCGACGGCGGTCTGATTGCCAGTACGGTGGCCCACGGCAAGCCCAGTACGGTTCTGAACGCTTCCTATCTCTTGTCAGGTTTCACGGGCCGGATTGCACCAGCCTGAATTCAGGCTAGTCCCCCTTTGCCAGATAGCTAATAGGCGCAGTATTAACGCTCGATAGGGATAATCTTTTATCGAGGCCAAGCGGCGAGGCAGATGATATGAACGGCACCTGCCGTGACGGACCCCATCATGAACAAATGCCCGCGCAGCACGGCCTTCCACGAAGCGGGGCATGCCCTGGCGTTCTGGTGGAACGGCCAACCGATAAAACGCATCACCGTGCGTACCAAGGTCGAAGCCTGCGCGGGGCCTCTGTTCGACCTGCGCGGTAACCCGCAATACGCAGAAGGGTTGGTCGAAGCGGACTACCTTGTCTCGCGCCCGGCCTTCGACGCCCCGGGAATCGCTGAATACCTGCCTTCGATGATCGATGCCATTGAGCGTGACTTGCTCCATTGCTTCGCGGGGCCAGTGGCCGAAGCGGTCTACCGGCACCGCAGGTCCGACCGGCTGATCAGGGGCAGCGGCCGGGGAGACCTGGATCGGGGGTACGAATTGATCAGCTTGCTGCCACCGCGCAAGCTGCTCGACGCCCAATCCCAGGCCATCGCGCGTTGCAGCCGGTTGATGCATCGTTACTGGCCTGCTGTGTGCGCGGTGGCGGACCTTCTGCAAGCGCACGGCAGGGTCGAAGGCAACCTCGTGACGGCGCTGTTGTGCGAGATCACCGGGGAGTCGCCCACTTGGCTTGGCAATAGAGTTAGAAGCCTTGATTCGCGATCGGGAAGCCGCGAAGGCGCCGGCCTGCTCGCAGGGCCACTTATCTAAGAAAACGATGAACCCGTGGCGAGGGAGCTTGCTCCCGCTGGGCTGCGCAGCGGCCCTACGATTTTGCGGTCGCTGCGCAACCGAGCGGGAGCAAGCTCCCTCGCCACGGATTTCCGACTGCCTAAGTGAGCTGCGTTGCTGACCTGCTCGGACCTTCCTGCGATGCCTTTTCATTGTGTTTGTCGACGCTGTCTGTGAGACATGTCTCTTTTTTACGTAGAAAATCTCCGCTCCCTTGAACCGAAGGCGATCTGCCGGGTCTGGTATCCGCGCATTGCTGTGTATGCCTGTTGTCATTTCTGTATCGAGGGATCGAACATGTCCGTATTTGCCTTAGGGACGAGGCTAGTCGTCGCGTCGCTGTGTTTTCTAGCGATGAACATTGCCGTCGCCGCGCCAACCCCAGGCGATACGGACCTGATCCGTGAGCGCCAGGACCGTCTGCTCGAAGAGCAGCGTCGGCGCCTTGAAGAACTCAAGGACCTGCCCGGCAAAGAAGCGAAACCGGCCCAGCCCACTGCACCTGTCGATACCCGTTGTTTCCCGATCAAGACCATCGAGCTCAAGGGCGCCGACGCCCTGTCCGAAAGCGAGCGCCAGCGCCTGCTCAAGCCCTTCCTCAACCAATGCCTGGGCGTGCCGCAGCTTAATCAGTTGCTCAAGGTCATCACCGACCACTACCTGGAAAAAGGCCTGGTCACCAGTCGCGCCTATTTGCCGCAACAGGACCTGTCCAGCGGTCACCTGCAAGTGCTGGTCGTCGAGGGGCGGCTGGAAGGCCTGAAAGGTGCCGAGAACAGCAAGTTGTCGGATCGTGAGTTGGCGATGACGTTTCCCGGCAAAACCGGCGATCTGCTCAACCTGCGGGAGATGGAGCAGATGGTCGATCAACTGAACCGATTGCCGTCCAACCGGGCGCAAATGGAGCTGACACCCGGGCAGAACATCGGTGGCAGCGAAGTGCGGGTCAATAACACCCCGCAGAAACCCTGGCGCGCCGGCCTGTCACGGCATAACGATGGGCAGAAAAGCACTGGCGAGCAGCAATGGGGCGCCTCCCTGGATTGGGACAGCCCCTTGGGCTTGGCCGACCAACTGGCCTTGCGCGGCGGCCACGATGCCGTCAGCGATCACCAGAAAACCTCGCGCAACGGCATGCTCTATTACAACCTGCCGTTTGGCTGGTGGAACCTGAGCTACACCTACAGCGAAAGCGAGTACCGGGCGCTGGGCCAGGCCAACGGTTTCAATTTCAAGCAGAGCGGCGACAGCCAGAACCATCAGGTGCGCCTGGAACGGGTGGTCCATCGCGATGCCATGAGCAAGACCTCCCTCAATACGGGCCTGGCGTACCTGCGCACCAACAACTTCATCGCAGACAGCAAGCTCGCTGAAAGCAGCAATCGCATCAGCGAGGCGCAGTTCGGCATCAACCATGGCCGGCGGATCGGCAATGCCTTCGTCAACCTCGACCTGGGCATGCAGCAAGGCATTGGCGCCTTCGACGCCCAAGGCGATGACGACCCTGGCCCCGGGTTGCCGGATGCCCGCTACCGCAAATACACCGCGACCCTCAGCTACCTGCAACCGTTCCAGATGTGGGGCGAGTCCTTCAGCTTCAGCAGCCTGATGACTGGCCAGCGCAGCGAGGATGCGTTGTTCGCCCCGCAGCGCATGAGCCTGGGCGGCCTATCGTCGATTCGCGGCTACAAAGACCAGACGCTGTCTGGCGACAGCGGCGGCTACTGGCGCAACGACCTGCGCTGGAGCCGCCCGGTGACACTGGAGTGGCTGCGCCCAGTGTTCGCCGAGTACGGCACCAGCCTCGGTTATGACCAGGGCGTGATTCGCGGCAATCGCTACAACGGCGACCAGCACGGGCGCATGTCGAGCAACTCGCTGGAGTTGTTCGCCCGCGGCGAGCACCTGAGCGCCAGCGTCACCTTCGCCCACTCCCTGGAACGCCCGGATGCCCTGACCGAGCGCGAAGCGCCGATCTACTTCCGCTTGGATGTATCCATCTAATTTCTGCTGCAACGAGACCTGATCATGGACGACCGCCAATACGCCTTCCTGGCCCGCCAGCCTTCTGCCACCCTGAAAACCCGCGACGCCTTCTGGGGCATGCCCAAGCGCGGCCTGGCATTCCTGTTGATCAACGTCATGTTCTGGCAGCCGCTGTGGGCCCAGGCGGGCGGCATCGTGGTCAGCGCGCCGGGCACCAGCCTTGGTCAGGCGGGCAACGGCGTACCCGTGGTCAACATCGCCAAGCCCAACGGCAGCGGTCTGTCCCATAACCAGTTCAAGGACTACAACGTCGGCAGCAACGGCGTGATCCTCAACAACGCCACCAATGCCGCCCAGTCCACGCAACTGGGCGGGATCATCCTCGGTAACCCGAATCTCAAGGGTACGGCCGCCAAGGTCATCCTCAACGAAGTCAACGGCGGCAACCCGAGCCAGTTGCGTGGCTACACCGAAGTGGCGGGGCAATCGGCCCACGTCATCGTCGCCAACCCCTACGGCATCACCTGCAATGGCTGCGGGTTTATCAACACCCCGAAGGCGACCCTGACCACGGGTAAGCCGATCATCGAAAACGGCCAGGTGAACCGCTATCAAGTGGATCAGGGCAGCGTTGCCATTGAAGGCGCGGGCCTTAACGCCAACAACGTCGACCGCTTCGAAATCATCACCCGCAGCGCCAAGATCAACGCCGAGATTCAGGCCAAGAACCTGACCATCGTCGCCGGGCGCAACGACGTTAACGCCAATACCCTCGACGCCACCGCCCGCGCCGATGACGGCAGCGCCAAGCCTGAACTGGCCATCGACTCCTCGGCGCTGGGCGGCATGTACGCCGGCGCCATCAAGCTGGTGGGGACTGAAGCTGGGGTTGGGGTGAAGCTGGACGGCAAGATGGTCGCCAGTGGTGGGGATATTCAGCTGGATGCCAATGGTCATTTGAGCCTGGCACAAACCACGGCAGCAGGCGCCGTCGAGATCAAGGCTCAAAGCCTGGACGCCCAAGGGACGATCTATGCCGGCAGCCATGTTCAGGCGACGACCAAGGGCGCTCTCAACAACCAGCGCGCCATCGCTGCGCGCGAGAAGGTCACGCTGACCACCGACGGCCAGCTCAACAACCTCGGCATCATCGAAGCAGGCGTCAACGTTGATAACACCCGCAACCAGATTGGCGATGTCGTGCTGACTGCGGCGAATATCGACAATCGTGGGAAGAACGTGATCGCCAGTCGCGACCTGAAAGCCACGACCACGCAGACCCTCGACAATCGCGGCGGCACTTTTTCCGCCGGCAAAACCCTGACGCTCGACAGCAAGGACATCGACAACCGCGCCGGCACGCTGGTCAGTCAAGGCAGCATTCAAGCGCTGGCCACTGGGGCGTTGGATAACCGTGATAAAGGGATCATCGCCAGCGACGGCGTGCAGACCCTGGTCGCCGAGACGCTAAAGAACAGCGCAGGCGTTATCAGCAGCAACAACCTTTTGAAGCTCGAAGCGAAGACCCTGGATAACCGCGGCGGCAAGATTGCGTCCGACGCCGCGCTGACCCTTGGGGGCGGTAGCGCTGAAAACAGCGGCGGACAAATCACCAGCCAGGGCGATCTCGTCGCCACGCTGAAAAGCTTCAACCAACAGGACGGAAAGTTGGTCAGTCAGGGGAAACTGACCCTGACCGCAGACCGCATCAACAACAGCGACAACGGCTACATCGCCTCGGTCAAGGCGATGAGCCTGACCGCTCACCAGCAACTGCTCAATAACGGCGAGGCGATCATCAGCACCGAGCAGGGGCTGACGATCAGCGGCGCAGGTCTCGATAACACCAGAGGCAGCTTGCTCAGCCAAGGTGACCTGAAGGTCGATATCACTGGTGATTTCGTCAACCAGGATGGCAGCACCATCACCCAGGCTGGGAACGTGGATGTCGAGGCGAGCAGTCTCGATAACCGTGGGGGTGTCCTGGCCAGTGTCGGTGGTTGGCTGAAAGCCACGCTGGACACGGTGTTGGATAACGGCGAGTCGCTCACGTCCGCCGACGAGGCCGGGTTGATCCAGGCGCAGTCCGTCGATCTCGATGCGAAACAGGCGCTGCGCAACAATGGTGGGCAGGTCTCGGCCTTGTCCGGGGCCGTTGAGCTCACCACGACCACGCTCGAAAACCGCGATGGCGCAGTGCTCGCCAAACAGACACTGACAGTACTCGCGCAGGACTTGGACAACCGCGACGGGCGCGCAGCGGCAAACGCCATTGATTTCGGTTTGACCGGGACGCTGAACAACCAGCGCGGTCTGGTGGAAGGTTCCAACGGCCTGCTGATCCGTGCTGCGTCGGTTGATAACCAGGGCGGCAAGTTGCGCTCGGTGGGCAAGCTGGGGACCGCGACGCTAACGGTTGATCAACTGCTGGACAACCAGGGCGGCGTCATTGAAGCGGCTACCCAGGACCTGTCCTTGCAGATGGCAGGCTTCAAGAATGCTGGCGGCACTGTTCGTCATGTGGGCGCCGGTGCTTTGGGTGTGGACCTCGCCAGGTTCAGCAACATCGGCGGCAGCCTGATGACCTCAGGCACCCTGGCCGTCGACGCCGCACGTTGGGATAACAGCTCGAATATCCAAGCCAATGTCCTGAACCTGAAGGTGGGCCAGCTCAATCAGACCAGCAGCGGCAAGTTGGTCGCGGTGCAAAGCCTGCTGGCCACGGGCGGCAACTGGAACAACGCGGGCACCATCAGCAGCGACGTTGATTTGGATCTGAAGCTGACTGGCGCTTATGTCGGCACTGAAAACAGCCGCGTCAGCAGCCTCAATAAATTCGATTTGAGCGCCGCCAGCCTCGATCTCTCCAGCGGCTCGCGCCTGGCTGGCGGTGGCGCTACCACCGTCAGCAGTCTGGGTGCGTTGAACAATGCCGGACGGATCACCGGCGGCGGCAAGTTCTCCCTGGCCGCCACGAGCCTGGTCAATACGGGCACGCTGGGTGGCGCCGACAGCGTCGAACTGGTTGCCAACGAGGCCCGTAACGATCGCGGCCTGATCTTCAGCGGCGCGGACATGGCCCTGCGTTTCAATCGCTTCACCAACTATCGCGCGGACGTCTACAGCCTGGGGGCACTGAATGCCGCGGCACGAGATGGCGTCGCTCGCAGCGTGCTGCTGGAGAACATCTCCGGCACCTTAGAGTCGGCAAAGGACATGTCGCTGCGCAGCGACACGCTGATCAATCGCAAGGACGTCTTTTCCACCACTGATGAGCTGGTGTCGGGTTCCATCAGTGTCAAGTGTTATGACTGCAGTGGTGACCACCACAACGTCGACTATGTGGCCAGGGAAACCTACCAAAGCGCAGTGCTTGAAGACTCGGCCAGCGCCACGCTGATGAGTGGGGCGAAGCTGACCGTTGATGGCTCTGCGGTGACCAACCAATACAGCGTGATGGCCTCGGCCGCCGACCTGTTGATTACAGCGGACAACTTCGCCAACGTTGGCGCTGCTTCCGGCACCAGTGTCAGAACGCGGACCTGGAATACGGGGCGTGTCACTGATGGAACCGACGAGCGTTTTCGCGACAGGGTCATCGTCCCCTACAACGCCCAGGCCAACCCGAAACAAGTGCCCGTCGATGCGCTCAACAACTTCCGTCAGGTGGGTGATATCACGATCGTGACGCCGGGGGAGTCGCTGGCACCGGCGGTCGTTCAATCAGGCGGCAACATCAGCATCCAGGCTACGCAACGCCTGGAGAACAGCAGCATCGTGCAGTTCCAGGCGCCGCTGGCGGGTGCAGCGAAGTCAGCGGCCACCGATGTGGCCAACGCTGCACAGCCAGCGGTCGTGGTGCTCAACCCGCAGTTGCCACCTGATCTGGCCCAACAACAAGTCAACCCGACCACCATGCCCGGGTTCACCTTGCCGACTGGCGAGAATGGCTTGTTCCGTGTCGTCGACAGCGCGGCCGCAGCGCAAGACAGCCGCGACCAGAGCCGGGCCACTGTCCAGGGTTCGGACGCCAGCCGGGTCATCACCGGCCCCAAATACCTGATTGAAACCAACCCCGCGCTGACCGACCTCAGGCAGTTCATGAGCTCGGACTACTTGCTGGATAACCTGGGTTATGACCCCGATACCAGCTGGAAGCGCCTGGGCGATGGTTTGTACGAACAACGCCTGATCCAACAGGCGGTGCTGGCCCGCACTGGGCAGCGTTTCATTGCCGGACAGACCAGCGACGAAGGCATGTTCAAGTACCTGATGAACAATGCCATCGCCAGCAAGGAACAACTGAACCTAGCCCTTGGCGTGACCCTGACTTCGCAACAAGTCGCCGCGCTGACCCACGACATCGTCTGGATGGAAGACCAGGTCGTCAATGGCCAACATGTCCTGGTGCCGGTGCTTTACCTGGCACAGGCCAACAACCGGCTGATGGCCGATGGCGCGTTGATCCAGGGCAAGAACCTCACCCTGATTGCGGGCACCGACCTGAAGAACACTGGGACGCTGCGTGCCAGCGAGAACCTCTCGGCGGCGGCCGGGAACAACCTGATCAACACGCGCCTGGCCGAGGCTGGCGAGCGGCTCAAGTTGGTCGCGGGCAAAGACCTGGTCAACATGCAGGGCGGCATCCTCAAGGGCAAGGACGTCGATCTGTCGACCTTGACCGGCGACATCCGCAACGACCGGACCATTACCACCCTCGAGAACAGCGGCAAAGGTTTCAGTTCGAAAACCTCCGTTGTCGACAACGCCGCGCGCATCGAGGCCGGTAACAACCTCACCATGCGTGCAGCGGGCGATTTGCTCAACGTGGGCGGCGCGATCACTGCGGGCAACAACGCGGACTTGAGTGCGGGCAAAGACGTCGTCATCTCCGCGGCTCGCGAAGAAAGCGGCTCGATGCGTCAGGACAAACGCCACTTCTGGGAGCAGAGCCAGACTGTTCAGCACGCCAGTGAAGTCAAGGCGGGCGGCAACCTGAACGTCACCGCCGGCAACAACCTGACCGTAGTCGCCAGCCATCTCCAAGCCAAAGGCGATATCAATCTGAGCGGTAACGATGTCGCCCTGATCTCGGCGGCGAACGAGAACTCCAGCGAGTACCGCTACAAGCGCAGCGGCAAGAAGATCAACAAGGAAGAAGACCATGTCTCGCAGCAGGCGACCACCCTCGATGCCGGGGGGGATGTAAGGGTTGCTGCGCGCAATGATCTGTTGATGGTCGCGAGCAAGATCGCGGCGGGTAACGAGGCGTATCTGGTGGCGGGTAAGCAGCTGAGTCTGCTGGCTGAGCAGAATCGTGATTACTCGCTGTATGACATGAAGAAGAAGGGCAGCTGGGGCAGTAAAGCCGCACGGCGCGATGAGGTGACGCAACTCACCCATATCGGAAGCGAGATCAGCACCGGGGGCGACCTGATGTTGGTCAGCGGTGGCGATCAGACCTACCAAGTGGCGAAGCTGCAAAGCGGCAACGACCTGATCATCGACAGCGGTGGACGCATCACCTTCGAAGGGGTCAAGGACTTCCACGACGAGAGCCATACCAAGAGCAAAAGCGACCTGGCCTGGTACAAGATGAAAGGCGAGGGACGGACTGACGAAACCTTGCGCCAGAGCGCTCTGGTTGCCCAAGGAAAGTTGGTGATCAAGGCCGTCGATGGGCTGCGCATCGATGTCAAACAAGTGGATCAGCAGAGCGTCAGCCAAACCATCGATGCGATGGTAAAGGCTGAGCCGGACCTGGCCTGGATGAAAGAGGCCCAGGCGCGTGGCGACATTGACTGGCGCCAGGTGAAGGAAATCCACGACAGCTTCGAGTATGACAACTCCGGTCTGGGAGCCGGGGCCAAGATCGCCATCGCGATTTTGATGTCGTTCATCATGGGGCCGGCAGGTTTTGGACTATCGGGCACCAATCTTGCGGTCGCCACCAGCCTGAGCACCACGGCGGTCACCAGCACCATTGAGAACAAAGGCAACCTGGGACGTGCGTTGAAGGAAACAGTCAGCGCTGATAGCTTGAAAAGTGCGGCCATTGCCGGTTTTACCGCCTATGCATTCCAATACGCGGACAAAGAATGGTTTACCAGTGCCGACAGCGCCAGCACTACCACGCAAGGCGTCGAGTCGTCGGCGGGTTCAGCGGGTTCAGCGGGTTCGGCATCGAGCGCCAGTAATTCCTCCAAGGATATCTTCCGTTGGAGTAACGCGACTGACACGGCAATCCGCACAACTGGGCGAGCGGTGATCTCCAGCAGTATCTCCACCGCGATCGGTGGTGGCAGCTTCGGCAGCAACTTCAATGCAGCCCTGCTGGGAGAGGCCGGCAATGTCGCGATGGCGACTGGCTTCAACTGGGTGGGCGATACCATCAAGTTCCCCGATGGCGGCCCACAGAAAATTGTTGCCCACGCGATCATGGGTGGTTTGCTGGCTGAGCTGACAGGAAGTGATTTCAAGACCGGCGCGGTCGCTGCCGGTTTGAACGAAGCGCTGATCCCTGGCATGGCCAAGGTGGCGGGTGAAAACAAAGATCTGCAGCTGATGCTGTCGCAGCTAACAGGTTTATTGGCGGCAGCTGCGGTCGATGGAGATCTGAATACAGGCTCGAAGATCGCCGAGAAAGCGACTGCCTTTAACTACCTGTTCCATGCCGAACTGGTCGAAAGAGAACAGAAGCTCAATACGTGCGCCTCCCCGGCGGATTGCCAATCCGTCAGGGACTATTACAACAACCTTGATACGACTCGGAACAAAGAGTTCGGACAGTACTGCCGGAATAACCCGGCGAGCTGTTTGCAAGTGACGAAGCAGTTGGTGGATGAGATTCCAGCCAATGAGAAATTGCTGCATGACGGCAGAAGCGCCGGGCTCGATCGTTCGGCAGCGCTTTGGGAAATTACTCGAAGTAACGAGCGGGCCATCAATACCGGCATCATCGAGAAGACGCGTACCGATAAAGGCGATGGTGCTGCCTTTCTGACGGAGCTTGCTGCGGATGGATTGAGCCAGGACCGGGGGCTGTTCTCGTCGACGGCTGGGGGTAAGGGTGGTACAACCGGGGTTAAGGTTGGGGTTGTGGGGAGTGATGGTGCAAAAGGAGCAGGTGCCTCGGCGGGTGTAAGTTCCTCAAATGGTACAGTCAGCCAGTTAGCTAAAAATAAGGCTGCTGGAGAGGCGTTTGAAGCAAAAACGATGGACAAGCTTCAAGAAACTCAAACTGGAGTTGTACAGCAGGTGACCGTTAAAACTCAAAGCGGCACAAGAACCAGAGTTGATTTAATGGGTAAGGATGCGGATGGAAATATTGTTTGCACAGAGTGTAAAGCTTCGCCATCCGCCCCTCTAACCAAAAACCAAAAAATAGCTTTTCCTGAAATTAAAGAGTCGGGAGCAGTTGTAGTAGGTAAAGGGAAACCTGGGTTCCCAGGAGGCACCCAGATTCCACCTACGACAGTGAATGTGGTAAGGCCCTAAGGAGGGTGTATGTCAATTGAACAAGCTGATGTTGTCGATGCCATTGGTGTTGATAAAGAAACGGGAGGAGTTGTTTTAACTATCAGTGATCATTTGGAGTGGAGCAATGAGCATTTATTGCTACTCCAAGAAAAAATCAATTTGTATATTGGCTTTGTTGAGGCGGGAGATCTGGTAGCGGTTTATCCTGACGCGAAAGGTCGTCAGGTTTCTATAAATGTCGTCTTTAAGTACCCTCCGGATGTAAGGGGGAAGAATTTTTTAGATAGGGTCGGTCCTATTGTGGAGCAGGCGGGAATAAGATTTTCTTTTCAGATTTCTAAAATGAATTGACGATACAAGCACCGAAAAGGGGAGTTTTTTTGCGACGTACAGAGGGAGCAGACTTATTTGCTTTGATTTGCTTTGCTTGGTTTGCAAATAAATCTGTCCCTTTTCTCTCTGAGTCAGAGATAAAAACGTGCCTTGGAGGGCCATTGATGCGACACGATGTTGTTTTACGCTTTGTAGCGATGATTCTGTTCTGCTTCACACTGACGGGCTGCATTCATTACGAACATAAAAGCGCAGAAGGAAAACCCTGGGACGAAGTCGCGACAATTCGGCAGTTCGACAAGCATTTGTCGATAGACAAGATCGATGACGATACGTCGCTATATTGGCTAGCCCGCCAAACCGAGTATCGACTCGGCGCAGGAAGGCATAAACTTTCCGTTAAGTACGCTATTGGAACCGAATACTCACGTCCAATTGAAATGACCGTGGATTTGGTCGGTGGCCGTACCTATGGGCTGTATGGCATTTCTTCTATGAAATGGTGGTATTACGAAGTTCGTGATGTCGATACAGGGCGTTCCGCGAAAGTTATAGAGCCGGCTGTCACAACGACACCTTCTGAATCAGCCGGGCAGGCGGTCCAATAATTTCATTGTGGCGAGTGGATTTATCCCCGCTCGGCTGCGCAGCAGCCCCAAATCAGGCAACTCAAGCAAAAAAGGAACAGATTTATTTTCTAAACGCAGAGAGAGCGGACTTGTTGGTTTTGCTCGGTTTATAAATAAATCTGTCCCCATTTTTGTTGTCCCCATTTTTGTTACGCATACGGACACAGGTAGAGCATGCCCAGAAATATCATATTGATCGGTCTGATGATCGCCCTTGGCGGTTGCCAGAGCATGAAAGACGTGGGGAAGAGCACCGTCGAGTACATCAAGGAGTCCCGCACCACGCCGAGGGAGCGTTACCTCGCAGAGTTGGGCAATCCCTTTGTGCCGCTTGGCACCTTCGACGACGCGCTGGATGGCAGCCAAGGCAAGGCGTGTCGCGACGCGACCCGTAGTCGAACTGTATCACCGGCCGACTTGCAACTCGTCATGGCCGCCAGCGAAGGTGGTAATCCAACTTGCCAGCATGCACTCGGTACGTTCTACGAGAGCGGCAACGGCGTGAGTCGGAACAGTGCCAGGGCTCGGGCGCTCTACCTGCAAGCGGCGCCAGTCGATCCATACGCCTATGTGGAACTCGGACGCATGGCGCGGGACGGGATTGATGAGCCGGTCGACTCGGTGAAAGCCCGCGATTATTACCGCCGCGCGGGCATAGGTGGTGCGGTGGGGTTGGGTGGGCTGATGGAACAGGGCAAGGGCGGTGCACAGGATGTGTCGGGTGCTTTGAATCTGTACCTCGATGCTACCCAAAAATATGGCGACCCCGCTTGGAAGGCAATGCGACCGCTGTTGGCCAGAGGGTTGGAACTCGATGCTGAACGGGTGCACAAATATAATCGAGTATGGACTGAGGGGCTTCTACGCATTGTGCGTTTCGAGTTGTGGCGCTCATATGAACTCAGGCAGCTCAATTACGCCGGTCAGACATGGACGGTCAATGTGCTTTTTCGGTTCTCGGCAGGGAGCCAAAAACCTAAGGTTTACTTGGCCAAGAGTTGTGGCGATCCAGGGCTTGATACCGCCGTGGTGTCTGCGTTGCACCTCCTGACCATGAAAGATCCCTACATGGTTCCAGCGGGTCAGGAAACGTTCGACTTCGTGGCACCGGTCGTCCTGTCCCCGAGGGCGAACGGGGCTAACGGCTCGGTCAGTCACTTCAAGACGGCTTCGGTGCAGTAAACGCAAGACATCATTCTTGGCCGAGCATATAAGCGAAACGTGCGACCCAAAGGTCGCCCGCTTTCATTTATTCAACCGACTGCGCCCGCAATCGTCTGCCAATCACATCCATCACATCACACCCATCGCGCAGCGCTATCGTCAGCATTTTGCAAAAATCGGAAAGCACCAGCGTGTCGGAACTGATCTCCGAGCGGAACGCGATATTTTCCAGCAGTTGGGTCACGGTGCGGATGCGGTAATCGGCAGTTTCGAAGAGGGCATCAAGCGGGGCTTCGGTGTCGATCAGCAGGGTAGCGGGGACGCAGTCGATGCCAGTGATGGGCATGTATCGGTTCATCGGTAGGACCTCATTCAGTTGAAAGGAGCTACCTCGTTGCCGGGTCGCCAAACCCGAGTCGCCGTTAGGGCGACGAGGAACTATAGGCCGCCCCGCTCAAGCGCTACAAGACACCACTTTCCGAGCTTCATGTAGGAGCTTTGGCCTTCCAGCGGCGGTATTTCCCTACATTTGGTTTACAGCTATCAACGGGTTCGAATTAGCCGTCCATTCGGTACATCGTCATGCTAGAGAGAACTGTGGCGAGGGAGATTGCTCCCGCTCGGTTGCGCAGCGACCGCAAAATCGTGGGGCCGCTTCGCAGCCCAGCGGGAGCAAGCTCCCTCGCCACAGGGCTAGCCCTGACAGCCTCTTCAGTAAGACTCCTTTTTATGCTTCCCTAACGATCATATCCCCTTCAATCCCTTTCGCAGACTCCTAGACCGTGCCAACCCCCAACCGCAACGCTCTGATCGCCCAGCTCGCCGCCAACCCCGATGACACCACCACGCGTGCTTCGCTCTATCGCGATCTGCTCGATACCGGGGAGGCATCACTGGAAGGTTTGCGCGTCGCGGCGGGCCTGTGCGATCCGGCGGCTAAGGTGGTGGTGGCGCAACTGAACACCACGGCCCATACAAATCGCCCCGGGCCTTTGCTGTCGCAACTGCGTGGCTTGCCGGTAGACCATCTGGAGCTGAACAACGCCGAGCCGCAGTGGTGTGACGCCCTGGCCGGGCTTCCCTTGCGCAGGTTGGTGCTCAACAGCCCGAGGTTTATTTGTGGGCCGGAAACGTGGCAGCGTTTACCCGCCAATGCCCTCGAAACCTTGGAAGTCAGTAATTTCTCCCGCGACGATAACGCCAACTGCCTCCCCTCGCTGGAACGCTTGCGCCGGCTGAAATTGCAAACCTACGGCGAGGACTTCGATGACAGTTTTCTCCGTCAACTGAGCGACAGCCCATTGCAGGAATTGTCGTTGAACCGTTGCGATGAGATGACCGACGACGGCCTTCGTGCACTGTCACGCCTCAAGCTGCGCTCCCTGACCTTGCAACGCGTGGGCGAGCTGACGTCTGGTGGCATGGTGCACTTGGCAAGTCATCCCCTCGAACAGTTGTCCCTCAGTGGCAGCGGCGCGATCCTCGACGATCCTTCCTGGTTTCGCGACCTGACGGGGTTGCGCTCGTTGAGTCTGGATGATTGTTATGCAAGCGAGAGCGTGTTGCAGGCGATTCGGGATCTGCCCCTGGAAAAGCTATCGCTGCACTCTGCGTTCATCTGCGAAGACGATCTTGAAGTACTGGAGGGAATGCCGCTCGCGGAGCTGGACCTCAAGTGTCTACGGCAAGTGATCGAGCGGCTCGATGTGTTGCACGAGTTTCCGCTCAAGCGATTGGGGCTCTCCGATGTGCAAGGTGTCTGCGCCAGTACGTTGAGCGATCTGCGCGGGTTGCAGTTGGAGTCCCTGGACCTGTCCTTGAACGACATCACGTGGAAGGAGCTGAAACAACTGGCTGGCCTGCCGTTGAAGCGGCTCAATCTGAGTTTTTGCCAGGGCGTCGACGGTAAGGTTTTGCGCAAGCTCACCGAGTTGGGATTGCCGTTGGAGCAACTTGAAATAAGCGGCCTGAACCTGCGCGATGCCGATCTGGCTTGTTTGCGGGACTTGCCCCTGCAGCGCCTGGGTTTGTATGACAGCCCTTGGCTGACTGACGCCGGGGTGGCCCATCTTGCGCGTATGCCGCTGCGGGACCTGACGCTTGGGGCTGATCCAGGAGAGTCGCGTATCACATCGGCCGTGGTGCCGGTGTTGGAGCAACTGCCGCTGCAAACACTGTGGTTGCCCAACTGCGCCGGGATCGATGTAGACGGTTGGGATCGCTTGGCCAGGTTGCCAGCCCACGTGACAGGTCCGGGAATCTGACGCGCTGATAGGAATAGGCAGCGGCTTGGACAACACCCTGGCGCAAGAAGCGCTTGCAGCGGGCCTTCGAAGCGCTCTCCACGGAGCATGACCGACTACGACGCCAGAGCAGTGCGGTGACTACGACCTGTAAGACTAAAAATTGCTCTAGTATTTATATGTCGAGCACAAATAACCAAAAAATTAAACATTATTAGACTTTTTTGTGGATTTCACCGTGCTGTTGATGTGAAAACGCAATTTGCATCAAGTTATGCTCGTTTATTATTGGATCCAATGTTCGGTGGCGTCAGACGCCGAACCTGCCCACCTATGGATCAAAAAGGATAAACGCCATGATGCTGAAGGATCCTTCCAGCAAATATCGACATTTCACCACAGTGGATCTGCCGGACCGCACATGGCCCGGCCAGGTCCAGTCCGTTGCGCCTAGCTGGTGCAGCGTCGATATGCGCGATGGCAATCAGGCCTTGATCGAGCCGATGAATGCCGAGCGCAAGCGCCGTTTCTTCGACCTGTTGGTCAAGGTCGGTTTCAAGGAAATCGAAGTAGGTTTCCCAGCCGCCTCGCAGACCGATTTTGACTACGTGCGCGAACTTATCGAAACGGGTGCGATTCCCGATGACGTGACAATTCAAGTCATGACACAGGCTCGCAGTCATCTCATCGAGCGCACGTTTGAGGCATTGAAGGGTGTTCCCCGCGCTATCGTGCATGTCTACAACGCGACCGCCCCGGTGTTTCGAGACGTGGTATTCGGTGTTGACCGCGCCGGGTGCATCGAGATTGCCACCCAGGCCGCTCGCGAAATCAAACAGCACATGGACAACAATCCCGAGACGCAGTGGACCTTCCAGTATTCCCCCGAGACCTTTTGTTTCACCGAGTTGGATTTTGCATTGCAAGTCTGCGAGGCGGTGACGGACGTCTTTGCGCCAACGCCTTCCAACAAGATGATCCTGAACCTGCCGACGACCGTCGAAGTCTCCACGGCCAATGTCTTCGCCGATCAGATCGAATGGTTTTGCCGGCATTTCAGCCGTCGCGACAGCGTGATCATCAGCGTCCATCCGCACAATGACCGGGGCACCGGGGTTTCCACCGCCGAACAGGCCTGCCTGGCCGGTGCCGAACGGGTCGAGGGCACGCTGTTTGGTAACGGCGAGCGAACCGGCAATGTCGATATCCTCACCCTGGCTATGAACCTCTACACCAGCGGTATCGATCCGCAGCTGGATTTCTCGGACATCATCCACGTCCAGCGCGAGGTGGAATACTGTAATCAGCTGCCCACGCATCCTCGCCATCCTTATGCGGGCGAATTGGTATTCACGGCCTTTTCAGGGTCGCATCAGGACGCGATCAAGAAAGGGTTTGCAGTGCGCCAGGCTAACCCCGATGGCTTCTGGGAAGTGCCTTATCTGCCTATTGACCCGGCGGATATGGGACGCAGCTATGAGGCTGTCATTCGCGTCAATAGCCAATCCGGCAAAGGCGGTGTGGCTTATCTGCTTGAACAGCATGGGATCGTGATGCCGCGCCGATTGCAGATGGAGTTCAGCAACCTGGTCCAGCAAGAGGCGGATGGATCGGGCCAGGAGATCAGTAGCGAGATGATCCTTGCGTGCTTTAGCCGGCACTATCTGGATGAGGGCAAGCCCTACACGTTGTTGCCGCCAAAACTGGTCAGCGAAGGCGCTGTAACTTACCTGGAGGGCGTGCTCGACATGGGGGGCACCAGGTTCGACCTCAGCGGTGAGGGCAACGGTCCGCTGGCGGCGCTGGTCGATGCATTTGCCCAGCGTGGCGTTCACTTCGATATCGCCGATTATCATGAGCACGCTGCTCGCGATGGGGCTCAGGCCGAAGCACTGGCCTATGTCGAGATTCGCGTGAATAACCGGCTGCTATTTGGCGCCGCCCGCGATGGCAGTAGCTTACTGGCGTCCCTCAAGGCGGTGACAAGCGCCGTCAATCACGCATCACGCCTGGGGCTGCTTAGCGTGATGCGTTTTTCCAGTCCTGCATTGCTCTGATATGTGTGGATTGACAGTGAAGAAATAACCATGGTTTGAGGACGCGGACACCGGATATTCGATAGTGGATTTGCTCGGGTCCAGGCGCCCGTTGCATCACGCTGCGGGCGCCTGAACGGGGTCAGTTCAATCTTCTGAATTCAGCGTCGATGGTTTCCGCTTCAACGCGCCATGCCTGGAAGCGCTGCTGACGTACACGGCTGTCATCCAGGTTGCTTTGCAGTTCTTGTCGACGTGTGTTGAGCAGCAGGTAGTCGGGGAAGAACTCCTCCTTGAAGCGCGCGGAGTTCACCAGGGCGAGAAAGTCCTGACGCTGCTGTTCGAAGTTGTCGACCATTGCTGCGATGGCCTTTTTGAATGCCTCTTCGCGCTTGTATTGCTCCCAGCTGTCCCAGGCTTCGAGCGCCACGCCGAGGATGGCCAGTGCCCCGTTGGCGCCTTTGGCGAACTTCACGGCACCCCACGGTTGGAACTTCAGGTATTTGCCGATATCCATGCCCACCGTCTTGGCAATCGTAGTGAGGCCATCGCGTGCGGCCAGTACCGTGGTGTTGTTGATCAGGTTGCCTTTGAGCAGGTGGTTGATGCCTTGCTTGCCCAGGGCTTTGACGGTGATGTTGAAGTGGTTGACCTCGCTATCGAAGCCAACCTGCATTTTTTCGACCTCAAGCGTGATCGACTGAGTCTGGCGGCTAAACTCATTCTGCAGGCGGGTGGACACGATAATGCCTTCAGCGCCGACCTCTCGTTCGAAGAAGTCCGCAAAGGTTTCCAGGCTGGAACCCTTGGCTTGCAGGATCAGGTCGGAGAAGTAGCGTGTGGCGAATTCGCGCAGGCTGATGCGTGCATCTTCGATTTGCTGCCCGGTCACTGCGAGCTGTTTGCCCAGGCGAGCGTTGAGCTCATCGAGTTTGCCGACCTCCAGGGAAACCTTCTGATCGTTCTCGATGGCAATGGGCAGTTGGTTGCTGAGCACGTCGCGGATTACGCTGGCGCGCATTTCGTTGGCCAGCGCGGCGCTGCCACCGTTCTGCTGGATCTTTCCTGTGGTGGCGGTCTGCAGCGTGGCGATATGCGACAGAGCCTTGAACTGTTCGAGGTTGGCCAGCCAGTGCTCCACCCCCATGTCGAAGGGGTTGGCGGCCACGGCGACGATGGACAATTCGGCTACTTCCTGGTCGCTCAGCCCGATCTGTTCGCGAAGCCGTCCTGCCACGTTGTCGCGCTTGACCTGCAGGTTAGTCTGATAGTCCTGCTCGTCCTCCACGTCGGCTACTTCATCGAAGCGACTGAGAACGAAAACAGTGCGTGGCAGCAGATCCAGAGTGCGGAACAACCAGGTCAGGTCGTCCTTGTGGCTTTCCTTGATGGGGTTGGTCGAGTTCATCACGTAGAGCACCAGGTGAGATTCGCTCACGTACTTCCTGGTGATGTCCTTGTACTTCTCGATGGCCTGAGTTTCGGCATTTTCCTGCTCCTTGAAGCCGAACAGCCCAGGGGTGTCGATCAGCACGAAGCCTTCGTCGACTTCGTAGACTTTCACCTCATTGGAGGATTCCTGATGGCTGATTTTCATGCTGGATCTATCCAGCTTCTCCATCCAGGCCGCCGCAATCGAAGTCTTACCTTCCGAGAAGCCGCCAATCAGCGCGACCTTGAGTTTTTCACCGGATACGCTGTTGATGGCATTCTGCAGCTTGCTGCTCAAATTCGAGTCAAGCGGCACTCCGGCCTGCGCGCCCTGCTCGAGAAAGTCTTGCAGCCTGTCGAGCAGCGTCAGTGCGCTTGCCTGTTGGGCCTTGAATGTTTTGAGAGTGTTTTCCATTACAGACTTCCTGCGGTTTCGATTTGGCGGGAGAGGTTTTTCAGGCGACTGGTCGAACGAGTCAATGTGTGCACCTGGTCAGTGGCCTGTTTGGCAGGCGCTTCAAGTGCCAGGTCGAGTTGGTCGATAGTCTCCTGCATTTCGCACAAGGCGCTTTTCAGGCTGTCGCGCAGCGTGTCGCGCAATTGCTCAGTGGCGCTGCGCAGGTTTTTCTCCGTGGCTTGGCGTTGTTGGGACTTTTTGTAGTCCGAGCTGAGCGCGCTCCACAGCGCTTTGCCGATCGAAACCAGCACGGAAAGGGCTGCGGCTCCAGCAACCCACAGGCTGGCTCCGCCAGTGAATGGCGCCAAGGCGATACCGACAAGGCCGCCTAGCAGTCCCGCAACGTTGATGCCGTTGTCGATCTTTATATTGAGGTTGAAATGCTCGTTGAATCGCATGCTGCCAAGCTTTCCATAGCTTGCGGTCAGCTCTTGGGCATGTTTTTCGAAGCGCGTGAGAATGTCCTCGGCCGCCTTCTGGAATTTTCCGACCTCTGCGTTCACCGCCTTAGGCAATTGCCTGCCCAGCTGCCGCTGTTGGGTTTCAAGCTGTTCGCTTAGGGCATTTTTGAAAGCGTCGTTGCTGATATCGTCCTCAATGCGTGCGTAGACGCTGTTGCGCACGTTGCTGGCGAAATCGTCGATCAAGGTTTCGCCGCAGGATTCCAGACGTTTTTTCAGCGCCTGGAAGCTGCTGTTCAACTGACTCTTGGCGCTTTGCTCTTCCTGGGAGAGCTGGGTCGATAGCGCGGCCAGGGTCTGCTGAACGCCTGAGAGCGTTTCAGTGGTCTGGTTGAGCGCCTCATTGGCTTTGTTGAAGTTGGCCCGAATGATCTTGGCCCTGCCGTTATGGAGCAACCGGCCGCCGAGCAACTGCAGAAAGTTGCGCAGGCGGGATTTTTCCAGCAATTCGTCGGCACCGAAGTCCGCAAGCACTTTGCTGCGGCGCCTGGCGTTCTGCGACCCCGGCGCGAAGTGGTCGGTCGAAGCGAGGAACGCAGGCAGCGCGGTCAGCGGGAACACCTCCTGATAGTGCTTGCCAAGCTGCTCGCTCATCTTCTCGTCTAACCCGGCAAGGCTGATGTTTTCGTCGTCAGAGATCAGCGATCGATCAGCCAGCGAGTGCTTGGGGCTGGTGATCTTCTTGTTGAAGATCGTCCATACCTCGGTTTGCGCTCCCAGGTGCTGCTTGATCTTTTCCAGCGTGCCTTGGTGCTGCCCATCGCCCGTTTGTGGTGGTGCGGGCTGGTTGGTGACGTAGAACACCGCATGAGCGGTCTGGACGGCACGTTCTATCTCGTCGAGTACCAAGCCTTCCTTACCCTCGATACCGGGTACATCCAACAGGGCGAAGGGTTGGCCGTCCAGTTCGAGGTCATAGCGCTGTGTTTTACGGGTGAAGTCGGTTCTGCCGTCACCGATGATTTCACCGTCGGCATGAATCTGCAGCTGCGACAGCAATTGTGCCAGCTGGCTTTCATTTTCCAGGCGCTGCTGGGCGAGCGTCCGCTGATGGTGGGTCGCCTCCGTCTGTTGGGCGGCAATCGCCGCACAGGCGTCGTCACGCGCTGTTGCGATTTCGCCCAGTTGCTGCTCCAGAGCAAGGCGTTCCTGATAGGCTTTCTGCTGCTCGGCGTCCAGGGTCGCCGCAGCGCTGTCGCGTGCCGTCGTGGTCGCTGTCAGCGTGGCGGTGGCATCATTCAACTCGACCTCCTCTGGCATTTTTCTGAAGAGGTTCAACAGCATCTGCCAGAGTGAGGCGGTGCTTTTGCGCTCGGCGAGAAGGGTGTGCAGACGCGTGACGGCAGCAAGGGCGTCTTTGTGCGACTTCTCGTGTTGCTGGAGCGTACCGCCAAGTCGTTGCGTCAATTCGCAGGATCGGGCGTTGGCCTGGTCGAGGGCGCTCTGGGCGGCCCTGTAAGGTTGTTCGTATTGTTGCATTGTGGCACTCAACTGCTGCGTCAGTTCGCCAAGTCGAGCTTCGGCTTGCTCGATGCTCTGTTGCAGCTGCTGCAGGTTTTCTTCACTCAGCCCATACTGGTCGTGTAGCTTGCGGAACGCCTGCTGGCTGGCCTTTTTGCCAGGCTCTTGGAGCAAGATGCGTAAGGTCTCGATAAGGGTCGATTTGCCAGCGCCGGTTTCGCCGTAGAAGGCAATGGTGAACGTATTCCACTCTGCATTCTGCTCAAGTTCGGCGAGCCGCTCGATCAGTGCCGCCCGATGCTCGGTGAGCCGTCGAATCGCTTCTTCTCTTGCCTGGTTCAAGGCTTCGTCGTCCGACGGATTGCTCAGTTCGCCTATGATGAGTGCCAGTTCGTCATTGATTCGCTGGTAAACCTCACTTGGGTTGTTCAGTTCGAGTGTCATGTCGTGTTCTTCGGCAGGTTGTTCGGGCGCCAGGGTTGGCATGAATGCGTCAGCAGGTGCTTGGGCAGGCTCTGGCGAGCTGGGCGCGCACGCTTTGAAGCGTGTTTCGGCCAGCACCTCGGGTAGCCGCTTCCAGTAATCGGTGTGGCCGAAGTCGTTCATCTCGATGCTCTCGAAGTGTTCGACCTCGTTACGTCCCAGGCAGGTTTCACCCCAATTCAACAGCAGGGTCCTGTCTGTCTTCGAATAGGCATTGATCAGTCGCCCCTGAAGCAGACCACGCAGCTGACGCGCTTCGACGGCTGTTACCTCGGCGGCGGCAGCCATCAGCAGCACATCGTTGATGGCCAGCTGCCGCTTATTCGTGAAGTTTCTCAGGCTGCTGATGACCAGCCGGCCGCCAAGCGAGTGGCCGATCAGGTTGATGGTTTCGATCTGTGGGTGGTTGCCGCGCAGGTACTCTTGCAACTGATCGAGTAACACCATTCCCATTTTTTCTGCGCGTGAGCGGGCTTCAGTGAAGTTCTTCATCCGATCCTTGGCTAAAGAGCCCGCGAGCCCCCAGTAACCGAAGGGCCCAGCAATGCTTTCTGTCCCGGAGGACAGGCCTGCCGTGCCAAGCGCCCAGAGCGACGACTTGTCGAAGTGGAGGTAGTGATTCGAGGGCCAGAACGCAAAGATATTGGTGTAGTTGCTAAGTTGATCGGGAATTTTCTCGAGTAGGAGCTTCTGGTCCTGGTCGCTATGCCCGGCGCTGTAGCCATGGATGAATATGTTGGCTTCTGTCGGGTTGGGGCTGGTAGACGGTGAAGTCTGGAAACGGAATGGTTGGGGCATGTAGGTTTTCCCTATCCCCGGTCATGCTGCTTTTCAAGCAGCGTCTGTGAAGAGGTACAGTGCAGGCACTCTAGAAACAGGTGCAATAGGGGCGGTTGCCTGAGGAGAGAGTCCTTGGTTGCGGGCATAGCTACTTCCTTGTATTGAGTCGTAGTGACGTTCGCTGACATCACCTATAGGGCGAATTTACCGTGTTTCGGTGGCAAATTGCCATGCTTTCGGCTGGCAACCGTCATTACGCAAGTGAGCGGCATTGGATGCGAAGCCCACCAGGCGAATTGCGTGGCGCATTTTGGGGCTGGGGCGGCGGCGTTGAGGGTCGTAACAGAAGCGTTACGCTCCAATAACTCTTACTCCGAGTCTCTGGGCGAGTGTGGTTCGGGTGATAGTCAGTGTCACTTGCAGCATCATTTCCCATCTTGTTGCATCAGGGCCTTGCGTAACTTCCCTGGCGACATACCAAACATGCTCTGAAAGTGCCGAATAAAATGCGGCGCATCCGCGAAGCCACATTCAAAGGCGATCTCGCCGATCTGGCGATCGGAACTCACGAGTAGCCATCTGCCGAACCGGAGTCGGACCTGGCGGTAGAACTGGGCTGGGCTGTTGTTGGTTTCAGCGACAAACAGGCGTTCCAATTGCCGTTTGCTGGTGCCGACCAGATGCGCAATGGCCTCGATATCCAGGGGTTGGGCCATGTGTTTTTCCATCAACATCACGGCTTCGTGCAGCCGACGGTTGGAGGAGCTGGCGTAGCCGAGCGCCTTGCGTCGATCGACGAAACTGTTGGATGTGTTCTTCGCCACCGTCATCTGATGCACGACTTTGCCCGCACGATCCGGTCCGCAATGCATGCCGATCAGATGAAGGGCCAGTTCGATCACTGACACACCGCCCGCGCAGGTGATCCGGTCCTGGTCGATCAGAAAGTCCCTGTTGATGACAAAGCGCAACGAGGGAAACAGCCGCTTCCAGTCGTCGCCATGGTAGGCGTGGACACACGCCGTTCGCCCCTCCATCAGGCCATGTCGCGCGAGCACGAAGCTGCCGGTGCACAGGCCGATCAACGGCACCTGTGCCGCCGCGGCCTGGTGGAGGAACGCGGGATAGGTTTTCGGCACCGCCTCGATGGAGTCGAGCAATCCACCAATCACCACGATGTAGTCGAAACGCGCCGGGTCAGCGAGTTCGCTGTCGATGGGCACGTCCAGTCCGCTACTGGAAATGACTCTTTGCCCGGGCGTGCCGAGTACTTTCCATTGGCAGCGGATGGGGCGGCTTTGATCGCCCGTATCGGCGGCGTGCCGCAACGCATCGGTCAGCCCTGACAGTGACAGCAAGGGAAAGCGTGGCCACAACATGATGCCAATAGACAGCTCGGCGGTGCCGCGGCGCATGGGTGGATGACGCGCCTGCCCATGATCGAGCCCGTCCACGAGGCTTTCCTGGGGCGTCCCGTTCTCTGTACCGCCAGAATGTCGCAAATATTCAATCATTCGTGCAAAGCATCCAACCAGTTATAGCGCCGGTCCCACTACGATGGGGCCATGCGAAACGTTCTGCTGCCACAATAAAAACTATCGAGGAGCATCCGATGAAGACGTCCAAGGTTCAGCGTTTTTCCGCTATTTGTGCCGGTTTTCTGGTGTCCGTGCTGGCTGCGGCACCGGTGTTCGCATTGGAGACAGTAGAGCCGGGAAGCCTGACCATCGCCTTCAGTGGTGATATGCCAGGAACAGGGTATCAAGATAGTCGGATGGTCGGCTATGACGGTGAAATCCTTCAACAAATTTCTGAAAAGCTGGGGCTCAAGGTCAAGCCGGCATTGATGGAGTGGTCAGGGACGATTGCATCGGTGCAGTCCAAACGAGTGGATGTCATGGCAGGCACCATGGGCTGGACCGAACAACGCTCGAAAATCATGGCCTTGAGCGATCCTATTCACTACTTCAAGAACGGCATCACCCAGACAGACAAGACCAACTGGAACAGCCTCAAGGATTTGCAGGGCAAGAAAGTCGGGACCATCACCGGCTTTTCGTTCATCCCGGAGATGCGCAAGATCGATGGCCTGCAAGTCGCCCTGTACGACACGTCCGATGCGGCCGTTCGCGATCTACTCGCCGGACGCATCGATGCGGTGATCGGCGACCCACCGGTCATGCAATACGCCATTTCCCGCAATGAGCAATGGCACCTGCATTTCAACGCCTTCGTCGACAACGATCCGAATTTCCCACTGCTGACGGGCTTGGGTCAGGTGGTGTTCGGCTTCAACAAGGCCAGTCCGGAACTGGTGACGGCGGTCAACGCGCAGATTCAGACGCTCTGGAAAAACTGTGAGATGCGCAAGATCGGCGCTCGCTACGGCCTGACCCAGGATGTCTGGTTCATGCCCGAAGGCAAGGACCTGCGGCTCGGCGTCGATCGCCCTGCAGGCTGGACGTTACCTGGCTGCAAATAAGTGTGTGAGGCGATGGGGCGGACTCCTGCGGATGCACCGATTCATCGCCATGCCTATAACAAGAAGAGGTTAGCCAAGATGTCGAGCCCGTCTGACGCCGCGTTGCTGCGCGTGCACGAACTACACAAGAACTATGGCGATCTGGAGGTGCTCAAGGGCATCAGTCTGGAGTTGAAGCCTGGTGAGACCCTGTCGCTGATTGGCCCGAGCGGATCTGGAAAGTCCACCTGCCTGCGTTGCATCAATTACCTGGAAAAACCTACCAGTGGCGAGATCTGGCTGGGGACCGAGCTGATCGGGCAGGTCAAGGACGGCAAGCGTTTACGCCTGATGAGTGACCGCGAGCTGGCTGCGCAGCGCCGCGAGATCGCCATGGTGTTCCAGTTGTTCTATCTCTGGCCGCACTTGAACGTGCGCGATAACGTCGCCCTCGGTTCCATCAAGGCCCAAGGCATGCCGCGCAAGCAGGCGTATGAGTTGGCCGACGCGATGTTGGAAAAAGTCCATCTGCGGCACAAGGCCGAGTCTTATCCCGAGCAATTGTCCGGTGGTCAGCAACAGCGGGTCGCCATCGCCCGGGCCTTGGCTCAGCAACCGAAAGTGATTCTGTTCGACGAACCGACCTCGGCGTTGGACCCCGAGTTGGTCGGCGAAGTGTTGGCGGTGATTCGCGAGCTGGCGGAAGAGGGCCGCAGCATGATCATGGTCACCCACGAAGTGCGGTTTGCCCGCGATGTGGCGGATCGGGTGATCTTCATGGACGGCGGACGCATTGTCGAACAGGGGCCGTCGGCGCAAGTGATCGACAATCCTTGTCACGAACGTACCCGCAGTTTTCTTGGGCGTATGGCTGTGGAGAGCGCTTGATGGTGAATCTGGAAGCTTTCCTCGGGCTGTTGCCCTTGCTGTTGAAAGGCGCAATGAATGCGCTGGAAATCGCCTTCTGCACCTTGGTGCTGGCCAGCGCGGGCGGTCTGGTGCTGGCGGTTCTACTGACGTTCAGCCGATCGCGACTGGTACACGGCGCCATCGCCTGTTTCATCGAATGGATGCGCAACGTGCCCGCGCTGGCGCACCTGTTTCTGATCTACTTTGGGCTGTCCTACCTGGGCATCAATTTGCCCGCATGGCTGGCGGCCATCGTCGGTTTGAGCCTGGTAGGCAGCGCAGTGCTGGCCGATACTTTCCGAGCTGGCTTGCAATCGTTGCACGTCGGCCAGCATGAAGCCGGGCAGGCCATCGGCCTGCACCGTATGCAGATTCTGCGCGACATCCTCTTGCCCCAGGCCCTGCGCGTTGCGTTGCCGGCTTATGCCAACTACGTCACGCAACTGATCAAGGACACGTCCATCGCCTCGGCCATTGCCGTGCCGGAAATCATGTTCCTGGCACGCAATCTGGTGACATCCACGTTCCAGACTTCGCTGATTTATCTGGCGGTGATGTGCATCTATGCGGCGATGATCTTGCCAATTGGCGTGGGCTTCATCCGACTTGAACGTCATCTGGGGGCGACGCGATGATCAGTTTTTTCCAGCAATACCCGGAATACTGGAGCGACTGGATCGCTCGCCTGCTACTCGGCGCACGGGTCAGCGCCGAGTTGTCCCTGACAGGCTTCGCCCTGGCGGCGATGTTGGGCGCGTTACTGGCCTGGGCGATGAAGAGCCCCAGCGTATTGCTCAAGCGTCTGGCGGTGTGCTTCATCCAGGGGATGCGTGCGGTGCCGCTCCTGGCGTTGCTGCTGGCGCTGTATTTCACCTTGCCCAGCCTCGGGCTGACGCTGTCCGGTTACTGGGCCGGAGCCATCGGTTTGGGCTTGCAGGGCTCGGCCTACGTCGCGGAAATCCTGCGCGGTGGACTGGATTCCTTGCATCGAGGCCAACGTGAGGCGGCCATCGCCACGGGCCTGACGCCGTTGCAAGCCTTCACCGCCGTGATCTTTCCGCAAGCCATTCGCGGCATGTTGCCGCCGTTGCTCAATGCCTACGTGTCGATTCTGAAGGACAGCTCCCTGTGCGCCTTGATCGCCACCGATGAGTTGATGCTGGCGGCCCGGGCCATCGCGTCCGAATCCTTTTTGCCGATGCATATTTTCCTGCTGGTGGGGCTGTTCTATTTCGTCATCGCTTTCCCTCTTTCTCTGTTATCGCGAGTGCTGGAAGTACGATTTTCTCGCGGACGCAAAACCATTCGAGGTTGAACACATGAACATCATGGATCGAACCGCTTCCCACAGTATTGGCCAGTTGCGGCAAGCGCTGGAGTCCGGAGCGCTCACGAGCGAGTCCCTGGTTTGCGCGCAACTGGAGCGGATCGAGCGCTTCAACGGTCAACTCAATGCTTATGTCGAGGCCTACCCCCAGCGCGCGCTCGGTGCCGCCATCGCGGCCGATCGGCAGCGGGCTGCCGGTGTCAACCTGGGGCCATTGCATGGCATTCCAGTTGCGATCAAGGATTTATTCGAGATCGACGGCAAGGCCATAACCGGAGGTTCGCTGGCACAGAAGCCGCGTATCTCGCGGCTCACCGCCACGGCAGTGCAGCGACTGGAGCGCGCTGGGGCGATCATCATGGGCAAGACTCACACTGTTGAATTCGCTTTCGGAGGATGGGGCACCAATGCCGTGATGGGCACGCCGTGGAACCCATGGGACGCCGACGTGCATCGTGCGCCAGGGGGTTCCAGCAGTGGTTCAGCGGTGGCCGTGGCCGGCGGGTTGGCAAGCGCAGCGTTGGGCACCGACACCGGTGGCTCGGTGCGGATTCCTGCGGGCATGTGTGGTCTGGTTGGTTTGAAAACCACGCGTGGGTTGATTAGCCGTCACGGTTTGATTGAATTGTGTCCATCGCTGGATTCGGTGGGGCCGATTACGCACACCGTCGAAGACGCCGCGTGGATGCTTGACGCACTGCTGGGGCCGGACCCGCTGGATCCGGTCTCGGCCAAGTCGCCAGTGTTCAGCGCCGCGGCAGGCTTGAATCTTCCGGTGACCGGTCTGCGCATCTGGGTGTTGCCACAGACCGAACGTGTACACATCACGCCTGGCGTATTGGCAGCCTATGACCAGGGGCTTGAGCAATTGGCCGCGCTGGGCATGCATCTGGTCGAACAACCGCTACCGACTTCGCTGGAGCAGTGCATGCGCGTTGCCGGTGGCCTCATGAGCGCCGAAGGCTACGCCAGCCTTGGCAGCCTGTTCGAACGCGATGATCTGCGCTTCGATCCTCATGTGCAGCGTCGGGTGCTGAGCGGACGCGCCGTCGACGCGGCGGCTTATATCAATTTGCACAACCAGCGACGCGTTGCCTGTCGAGCCATGGAAGAGGCCATGTCCAATGTCGATGCCTGTGCGTTTCCGACCAACGCCATTGGCAGTGTGCCGTTGAATCAGGTCGATGAGTACGGTACGCCCCTGGCCTTGCTCGGCCGTTTCGCCAACCTGCTCAATCTCTGCTCAGTGGCGCTGCCGGCGGGCTTCGACGAGCAACGTATGCCGGTCTCGATGCAGATCGTCGGGCGTGCTTTCGCCGAACCATTGATCCTGCGGATCGCCCATGCCTACCAGCAAGTCAGTGATTGGCACCTACGGCGGCCTGTGGGTTGGGACCTGTCTGACAGGGTGGTGGCGTAATGGAAATCTGTGTCGTCGGCGCTGGAATCGTGGGCTTGAGCAGTGCCTGGTTTTTACACAAGGCCGGTCATAACGTCACCGTTATCGATCGTGCGGGGGAGGCCGGCATGGGGGCCAGTGCGGCCAATGGAGCGCAATTGAGTTACAGCTATGTGCAACCGCTGGCTGATCCCTCTCTGTTGCCGGGCATTCCGAAAATGCTGTTGGCGCGCAACGGGCCGCTGAAGTTTTCGCCGCAATGGAGCGTGGAACAATGGCGCTGGTGTATGGAGTTTCTCGCGGCCTGCCGTACGTCCATTTCGCGTCAGACCACTGTCGAGTTACTGGAACTGGCGCATGAAAGTCGGCTGGCGCTGGACGCCTTCATCAGTCAGGAAAAGGTGCAGTGCGATTTTGCCCGTACCGGAAAACTGGTTCTCTACCCCGATGCTGAAAGCCTGCGCAAGGCCAGCGAGCAGGTGAAGTTCCAGGCCGCCCAAGGCGCCAGGCCACAAAAAATAGTGAGTCCCGCCGAAGCCCTGTCGATCGAACCTGCACTTGAGGGCTATAAGAAGGCGTTTCATGGCGCGATCCATACCGACAGCGAATGCGCGGTCGATGGGCGCAAGCTTTGTCAGGAGCTTGCGCGGTTATTGAGCAAGCAGGGTGTGCGTTTTCTGTTTAACAGTGAGGTTGCCGCTTTCCGACGTGAACGCAGGCGTATCACCGCGTTGGAGATTCACCACGCCATCGAAGGCCCAGGTCTTTTAGGGACGCAAGCGGTCGTGCTGGCGGCGGGTGCTTACAGTGCCGGGTTGTTATCAGCGTTCGATGTGCGCATGCCGGTCTACCCGCTCAAGGGATACAGCATTACGTTGCCGATCACTGATTCGATGAATGCACCGACGGTCAGCGTGACTGACATGCGGCGTAAAACGGTGTTCGCCCGGATCGGTGATCGCTTACGCGTCGCGGGGATGGTCGAGTTGTGTGGGCTGGATGCGTCGATTCCCGTTAAGCGTATCGAACAACTGAAAGCCTCGACTCAGGCATTGTTCGGTTTTGGCTGGAACGCCGATGATTGTCAGCCCTGGACCGGTTGGCGTCCGGCGACCCCCACCGGGCGGCCGATTCTGGCCGTCAGTGGTTGTGACAACCTGTACGTCAATTGCGGCCAGGGTGCGCTGGGCATGACCTTGGCGTTCGGTAGTGCCCAGCGTCTGGTCCGGTTGATCGACGGCACGGCGCCTTAGCTTTCTCAATTCATGGAGTAAAACCGATGGCAACGATTCAACGTTTTCAGAGCAACGCGCGGATGTCCGGGATGGTCAGTCACGGCGACTTGCTCTACCTGTCCGGCCAGGTGCCCACTGATCTGCAGGTTGGCATCGAAGAGCAGACGCAGCAGGTGCTGGCCAAGATCGATGCGCTGTTGTCGCTGGCGGGCAGCGACAAGGGGAAGCTTTTGAGCGCGCAGATCTGGCTCAAAGACATTGATCGTGATTTCGCGCTGATGAATTCGGTGTGGGACGCCTGGCTGCCAGCGGATAGTGCTCCGGCACGGGCCACTGTTCAGGCACGTCTGGCGCGGCCTGAGGTGCTGGTGGAGATTATGGTTGTAGCGGTGAGATCTGCTTCTGGTGTTTGATCTAGTCCGCTGTGGTAGATATTTCAGGCACAAAAAAAGACGTCCTTGGACGTCTTTTTTTGATCATTTGGTGGAGCCGGGGGGATTTGAACCCCCGTCCGCCAGTACTCCGCTGTCGGTACTACATGCGTAGCCGTGTCTATTAAGTTAACCCTCAGCGACCCGACGGGCAGGGTGCTTTGGGCGAGTTGTGTAAGTTTTAGCCGCTTCGTCCACAACGTACTGCACGGCGATTCTGTTCTATATGACAATCACTTTGGGTTTACAGACATCCCCTCATGATTGCTGGACCCGAAGGTACCAGAAGCTCAGGATCTAAGGCTGCTTACGCAGCGATAGCGTATTCCTGGCCGTAGTTTTCGTCATTGGCAACTATAGAAGTTGCAACAGTGGATTTACGAGTTCTGTTACCAACTCGGCATGCACCTAAAGTTTCGCAACCGGCGTCGAATCCTAAACGGCCCCGAACCTGTCGCTCCATGAAGCTGGAGGAGCGGCAGGCATTCGCAGTGTACGCCAATCCGCGTCTGAGGCCAACCCGAAGGTTGGCCGGACGCGACATTACTGCTGATCGCCTTTGGTGTTGTTCTGCAGTTTCTGAAGAGCTTGAGTGGTCAGCGAGATGCATTCCTTCGTGCCTTCCTCGGTACCTTTGGCCTTGGCAGCGGTGGCCTGGTGGATAGTGCCATCGATGTCAGATTGCATGGTTTCACTCATCTGCTCGGTGCTGACTTTCGCATCCTTGATTTTTTGCAGATTGATCTGGCAAAGGTCTGCCTGGCTATCTGCAAACACCGGAGAGGCCAACATCGCAGCGGAAATGAACAAGCCAGCAAGTGCGGTGCGCTTCATGTGTATCTCCTTGAACGTAGGGTCTCGGTGCCGCTGAACAGTCGCGGCCAGGCCGAGTTGGTGGTGGATGGCCCAGTGCAGCCGGGCCTATTCAAGTGACTACAGCGAAGCGCAGGAATTCGATTTTTCTTCGAGTCCCATCGCAAGGCCCTCACCGTTGGCGGGTTTGGGGCGAGTGACACGGTCTACCAGATACACCAGTGCGTGGTAGTCGATTGCGCCGTGTTGTGTAAGACCGATCTCACAGGTGCGGCTGGTGGAAATGCCCTCGGTGCAATCTTGGACCGCGTCCTTGAGGGTTCGCAACGAATGGGCGTTGAGTTCGGGGGTGGTAAAGCCCTTGTCGCCGGCGAAACCACAGCAATGGATACCTTCCGGAATCACCACTTGTTTACTGCACTTGCGCGCCAGGTCGATCAACGCCTGGCTTTCGCCGAGGTGCTGTGTACTGCACGTGACGTGCACCGCGACGGGCGCCTCCTGGGGGATGAAGTCGAGACGGTCCATCAAATGGGTACGGATGAAGCGCACCGGGTCGTACAGATCCAGTCGCACGTCACCCAGATCCTGGACCAACCGCAGCGTGCACGGGCTGGTGTCACAGTAGATGGGGTCGAGCCCGCCGCGACTGGCGTGCAGCAAGGCACCGATCAGTTCCTGGCGCTTATGCTCGGCTTGTTCGGTGTAGCCTTTGGAAGCAAAAGGCTGGCCGCAGCAGAGATTGTCCACATTGTCTGGAAAGACCACCTGATAGCCGGCCTTTTCCAGCAGGCCGCGGGTCTTGTCGTACAGCGACATCTGCTCCTTGTCCGCTGCCGCCGGGCCCATGACCCGCGACACGCACGCCGCCAGGTACACCACCCTCGGACGCGTGTCCGAAACGGTAGGGCTGAAACGAATGGCCTTTTCTGGCTGGGGCATGGCGTTGGTCCACTGCGGCACCTGGCCCTTGGACAGGCGCGTCAACGAGGCCGACAGTTTTGCCAGGCGGGGGGCGCCCAGCAGCATGCGCGCACCGTTGGCGACGTGCAGGGCAAAGCGTGCGCCTTGCAGCGTGGTGGCGAAATTTCCTTCAATCCAGTTGGCGGTTTTCGTCTGCGTCGCGTCACGGCTGCGCAGTTTTTTCACCAGCTCGCCGGTATTGATGCCTACCGGGCAACGTTGTGCACACAGGCCCGTGGCGGCGCAGGTATCGATGCCCTGGTATTGGTAGGCACGTTCCAGCTCGGTGGTGTCCGTGCCTGCGCGTTTCTTCGCTTGGATATCCCGCCAGATCACGATGCGCTGGCGCGGGCTCAAGGTCAGGTCCTTGGACGGACACACCGGCTCGCAGAAACCGCACTCGATGCACTTGTCCACAATCTCATCGGCGGCCGGCAGCGGCTTGAGATGTTTAAGGTGGATCTGCGGATCCTCACTGAGCACCACATCCGGGTTGAGGATCCCGTTGGGATCGAGCAGGCGCTTGAGCTGCCACATCAATTGATAGGCATCGCTGCCCCATTCCAGCTCGACGAACGGTGCCATGTTGCGTCCGGTGCCGTGTTCGGCTTTCAGCGAGCCGCCGAATTCCACCGCCACCAATTGCGCCACGTCGTCCATGAAGGCCTGGTAGCGTGCGACTTCTTCAGGGTTGTTGAAGCCTTGGGTGAAGACGAAGTGCAGATTGCCTTCCAGCGCGTGTCCGAAAAGGATCGCTTCGTCGTAGTGATGTTTGTCGAACAGCTCGATCAGACGATTCACGCCAATGGCCAGTTGCTCCACCGGAAAGGTCACGTCTTCGATGATCACCGTGGTGCCGGTTTTACGTACCGCACCCACCGCTGGAAAGGTGTCCTTGCGGATCGCCCAGAGCCGGGCGTTTTCCCGTGGGTCTTCGGTAAAATCGACCTGTTTTTCCACCGGGAAACCGGCCAGCGAAGCCATGATCCGGGTCAGTTGTTCTTGTAGCAGCGACGAAGAAGCGGCGCGGGATTCGATCAGCAAGGCGCAGGCATTGATCGACAAATGCTGTACGAAATCCGGCATGCCCGGTTTGTCCTGCACCGAGCGCAGGCTGCGGCGGTCCAGCAGTTCTACCGCTGAGACAGGCTGGCTTTTCAGCACGGTGACCGCATTGCAGCAGGTTTCCACATCGGGGAAGACGATCAGCGCCGAAGCCTTGTTCGGATGGTCGATGACGGTGTTGTAGGTCACCGCGCTGATGAAGCCGAGGGTGCCTTCGGAGCCCACTAACAGATGGCTCAAGATATCCACAGGCTCGTCGAAATCCACCAGGGCATTGAGTGACAGGCCGGTGGTATTTTTCAGACGGTATTTGTGGCGAATTCGCGCAGCCAATTCGCTATTGGCGCGGGTCTCGCGACCCAGGGTCGCCAGGCGTTCCAGCAGTTCGCCATGGCTTGTACGAAAAGCCGCCACGCTGCTGTCGTCTTCGGTATCCAGGCGCGTGCCATCGGCCAGGACCAAGCGGATACCGGCGAGGGTGTGATAGGTATTCTGGGCCGTGCCGCAGCACATGCCGCTGGCGTTGTTGGCGACGATGCCGCCGATTTTGCAGGCGTTGATCGAGGCCGGATCAGGGCCGATCTTGCGCCCGAACGGCGCCAGCCAGGCGTTGGCCTGGGCGCCGATCACGCCGGGTTGTAAACGGATCTGCGTGCCTTGCTGACGAATCTCGCGACCGTTCCAGTTATCCCCCAGCACAATCAGCACCGAGTCGCTGATGGCTTGGCCAGACAAGCTGGTGCCAGCCGCACGGAAGGTGACGGGCACCTGATCGCGCTGGGCCAGTTGTAGCAGGGCGACCACTTCGTCTTCGCTTTCGACCCGTACCACCAGTTTCGGAATCAGCCGATAGAAACTGGCGTCGGTGCCGAAGGCCAAGGTCGACAGAGGATCGTCGAAACGTCGCTTTTGCGGGATCAGTTGCTGTACATCGCGCAGGAACGGGGCCGGAAGGGTCATTGGTCCTCCAGAATCAAAACCACCAGATCCTTAGGGCCATGGGCGCCATAGGCCAGGACTTGTTCGATGTCGGCGGTTTTCGACGGGCCCGACACCAGCAGGGCGTTGGTGGGCATGCCTTGGGCCCATTCGAATTCCTGTTGCACTTCATAGAAGTTGTCGCGGATTTCACTGGCCTTGAGCAGGGCGAAATGCGCGGGCGGTACCAGGCTCATCAGGCGTGGTTCTTCCCGGGTCGGCCAGAGAATCAGGCTACCGGTGGCGGCGATGGCGCCGAGGGTTCCGGTCAGGCTGGCGGGGGTATCATTGAACAACTCAGCTTTCCATTCTTCTACCGGGCGGTCGTAGGCCTTGAGAGTTGGTAGGTCCGGATTGTTCGCCCAAAACTGTGTGATTTTTTGCCCGTGCGCTGTGGTCGGGGCGATGAGCAAACTCGGCAGTTGACGGTCGCGCAGCAATTGCGCCAGCAGGGCCGGCCAGCCTTCGCCGGATGTCAGGTGGATTTCGGTGTGCACCGCTTCCATCAGCTTGCGCAATTGCGGGATGCGTTCCTCGGGCGCGTAGCGGTAGGTTTGCGTCACCAGTTCGACATCGAAGTTGTCGGCAACCGGCGTGGTGCCCGTCAGGCTTTTACGCAGCTTGGCGAGGATATTGTTTTTGGCGCTCATCGGCGGTCTCCCTGCTGGTTCAGGTGTTCGCTGGCCAGGTCATGCAATGAGCGGGCGGCGGGTTTGGGGGCGCTGTGGTTCTGGGTCCATGGGCCGACGTTTTTCGGTGTCAGGGCACGCAGGCGCGTGGCGAGGAAACCGAACAGCCGGTATAACCGTGGCGAACTGTTGAGCCGGGCCCAGGCATTCCAGATGAAGCGTTCCTTGGCTGAATATTTGCTGCCTTGGCCGCGCATTACTTGGTTCGGGCTGTCCGGTGCCTTGACGTTTTCTTCGCGCAGCCGCCGCAGCAGGGCGGGGATCGGGATTTTCACCGGGCACACTTCACCGCAGGCGCCGCACAGCGAAGAGGCGCTGGGGTGGTCCGGGACTTTGGCCAGGCCGACCATGTGCGGCGTGATGATTTTTCCGATAGGCCCCGGGTAAACCTCGCCGTAGGCATGACCGCCGATTCGGGTATAGACCGGGCAATGATTCATACAAGCGCCGCAGCGAATGCAGTTCAGGGTCTGGCGCAATTCGCTGTCGGCAAACGCCTGGCTGCGACCGTTGTCCAGCAGCACCAGGTGGACTTCCTGGGGACCGTCCAGTTCGTTGGCCTTGCGCGGGCCGGAGATCATGTTGACGTAGGTGGTGATGGGCTGGCCGAGGGCCGAACGGGTCAGCAGCGAGAGCAGCGGCACGACATCGCGCAGGTTCTCCACGACTTTTTCGATGCCGGTCACGGCGATGTGCACTGGCGGCACGGTGGTGGACATCCGCCCGTTGCCTTCGTTTTCCACCAGCAACAGCGTGCCGGTTTCGGCGACGGCGAAGTTGACGCCCGAGACGCCGACGTCGGCTTCGAAGAATTTCTGCCGCAATACCTTGCGACCGATCTGAATGAGTTGGTCAACGTCCTTGGTGTACTCCACGCCGAGTTTGTCGTGGAACAAGGACGCGACCTGACCGGCGTTCTTGTGGATCGCCGGCATAATGATGTGTGAAGGCTTCTCGTGATCGAGCTGGACGATGTACTCCCCCATGTCGGATTCGAGACATTCAATGTCCCGAGCCTCGAGGAAATGGTTCATCTCCATCTCTTCGCTGACCATCGATTTGCCCTTGATCACTTGCCGCGCCTCGTGAGCGCGGATGATCGAGAGGACGATGCCATTGGCTTCGTCCACCGTCTCCGCCCAGTGTACGTTCACACCGTTGCGGGTCAGGTTGGTTTCAAGTTGCTCGAGCAGGTCGGGCAGCTTGGATAACGCGCGGGCGCGGACGGCATTGCCGAGCACTCGCAGGTGTTCTCTTTCGTGGGCATCGCTGAAAGACGTTGCCCGTTTGGTCATCAGTGAATCCATCGCGCTGCGAAAGTTGTTTCGCAGTTGCGTGTCGTCCAAAGCCTTGTGGGCCCGGGCGCGAAAATCTTCCTGCACCTCTACAGTCGGGATCAGCGTCGGCGTGCTCATGCGACACCTCCGCTACGCTGCCAGAGGAAGCTCGCCAGATGCTGGCCGCGTAACGCTTCCTGCTGTTTTTCCAGCGCGCCGTTGATGTTCATCAAGCAACCGCAGTCGGCACTGATGATCTTGTGCGCACCGGATTCCTTCAGCGCCCGGGTCTTGTCGGCCACCATCGCGCCGGAAATATCCGGCATGCGAACGCTGAACGTCCCACCAAAGCCACAGCACTCGCTTTCGTGGCTGTGTTCGACGCGCTCCACATTGCGTAGCTGTGCCAATAACGCGCGGCCATGCAGGTGGGTATTCATTTCACGCCGTGCCGAGCAGGACGTGTGCAACGCAATTTTCACCGGCTCGCCGCTGTCCTGCAGCTGCACTTTGCAGACAAACAGCAGGAATTCGGCCAATTCATAGGTCCGGGCCGCCAGGGCCTGGACCTGTTTGAGCGTGTCGGGCTCATCCTTGAACAGGTCGGCGTAATGCTCGCGCAGCATGCCTGCGCAGGAGCCCGAGGGCACCACCACTGGATAATCGCCGGCAAACAGGGCCAGTTGCGCCCGAGCTACCGTCCGCGCCTGCTCGGTGTACCCCGAGGTGTAGGCCGGTTGGCCGCAGCAACTTTGCCCTTGTGGGTACTCCACCCGGATCCCTTCGCGCTCCAGCAGGTGAATGGCATCCATCCCGGCTTCGGGATAGAACAGGTCCACCACACACGTTCCGAACAGGTAGACCCGTGGCGGTTTTTCGCTGGGGTACTGCCGAGGCTCGGGCAAGGGCGGGGCGACTCGGGTCGCGTTCGGTACGGCGTTGTAAAAAAGCTCGCTCATCAGGCGTGTCTCCGGGTGGTCCCGGTTATCCGTCCGCTGAGGCTGCTGAATATAGCCAGGAAATCTTTCAGCAGCCTTGCAGACCCGGTTGTGAATAGCAGACGCCGAATCAGGGTTCGGCGTCGGTTTTTCCAGTATCGCGTGTAGGACTTAATGAACCAGCATGCCGGTAAACCAGTAGGCCTGGGCCAACGTGATCAGGCCGACAATCGTTGCAAAGAATAGGCTGTGTTTGAGGGTGAAACGGAACAGATCCGATTCCTTGCCCACCAGCCCGGTCGCCGCGCAGGCCACCGCGATCGATTGTGGCGAAATCATCTTGCCGGTCACGCCGCCGCTGGTGTTCGCCGCGACGAGCAAGGTGTCGTTGACGCCGATCTGGTGCGCGGTGGTGGCTTGCAGCGAGCTGAACAGCGCGTTGGACGAGGTATCGGAACCGGTCAGGAACACGCCCAGCCAACCCAGGAACGGCGAGAAGAATGGGAACGCCGCGCCCGTGCCGGCCAGCACCAGTGCCATGGTCGAGGACATGCCCGAGTAGTTGGTGACGAAGGCGAAGGCCAGCACCATGCCGATGGACAGAATCGGCCAGCGCAGTTCGTAGAAGGTCTCTTTTAAAGTGGTAAGACCAGTTTTAAGGTTGATCTTCAACACCAGCATCGAGATCAAGGCCGAGAAGAAAATCGCCGTGCCGGTAGCGGAAATCGGATCAAGCTTGAAGACCGCCGGGATGGCTGTTGGATTGACCACGATCGGCGCGACCTTGATCACCATCTGGTCCAGGTGCGGGATGGCGAAGTTGAACACCCAGCCGTACATGGAGCCGCCGGCGGCGAACATCGCCTTGAACGGTTTCAGGGTCCAGATTGTTACCAGCACAGTGAGGATCAGGAACGGCGACCAGGCCTTGATAATTTCCCCCAGGCTGTAGGGCGAAACCACGGTGCTGCGCGGCTGACCGAAACCGCCGACGCTGGCGGTGACCGTTGCGCTGGAAGTGGCGCCAGCAATCTGGGCACCTGCGCTGCGCTTGGGCTGCCAGACTTTCAAAAACAGGGTCAGGGAAATCAGGCTGGCCAGGGCCGAGGTGATGTCCGGCAGTTCCGGGCCGATGAAGTTGGAGGTGAAGTACTGGGTGATGGCGAAGCTCAAACCGGCCACCAGTGCTGCGGGCCAGGTTTCCCGCACGCCGCGCAGGCCGTCCATCATGAACACCAACCAGAACGGCACGAACAGCGACAGCAGTGGCAACTGGCGACCGGTCATGGCGCCGATCTTGAACGCATCGATCCCGGTGACCTGGCCGGCCACGATGATCGGGATACCCAACGCGCCGAACGCCACCGGGGCGGTGTTGGCGATCAGGCACAAGCCGGCGGCGTACAGAGGGTTGAAACCCAGGCCGACCAGCAGCGCGGCGGTGATCGCCACCGGCGCACCGAAACCGGCGGCACCTTCCAGGAATGCGCCGAAGCAAAAGCCGATCAACAGCACTTGCAGGCGTTGGTCGTCGGTAATCGACAGCACCGAGCTGCGGATCACTTCGAACTGGCCGCTCTTGACCGTCAGTTTGTAGAGAAACACCGCGGCGACGATGATCCAGGCGATGGGCCACAAGCCATAGGCAAAACCATAACCGGCAGCGGCGAAGGCCATGTCGGCGGGCATTTGGAACGCAAAGATCGCCACGGCAATCGCCAGGGCCAGGGTGATGCTGCCGGCCACGTGCCCCTTGAGGCGAAACACCGCCAGGGCCAGGAAGAAAAACACGATGGGAATAACGGCCGCGAGTGCGGACAAGCCGAGGCTGCCGAGCGGGCTGTAGAGCTGTTGCCAGGTTTGCATAGTGGGTGGGCCCCTAATTGTTGTTGGTCAGGCACTGGTCAGCGCTTTGGTTAATTGGTAATACCAATTTACAATCGCTGTTGGCTAGGGTAAAAGCCTTGGTTGTCGTGTGTCAATTTGCCTCCCTGAAACTTTCGTCGAATAAGCGGTGCAGAGGGCATCTGATCCGTTGGCATAAACGGCTTTTGGTGGGTGTGGACGCGGCCCGGATGGGCCAGAATAGAGAGCCCGGCGAGTCGTCGGGATCGCGGAGAATCGAGTTATGGGGTTTGATCAGATTCGTCAGCGCCGTTTGTCTGACGATATTGTCGAGCGGCTTGAAGGCATGATCCTTGAGGGCACGCTGAAGTCCGGCGAGCGGCTGCCCGCCGAGCGGACCCTGGCCGAGCAGTTCGGCGTGTCACGCCCTTCGTTGCGTGAGGCGATCCAGAAGCTGACGGCCAAAGGTTTGTTGATCAGTCGTCAGGGCGGCGGCAACTATGTGGTGGAGTCACTGGGCTCGACGTTCAGTGATCCGCTGCTGCAACTGCTGGAAAGCAATCCTGAGGCGCAACGGGATTTGTTGGAGTTCCGCCATACGCTGGAAGCGTCCTGTGCCTACTACGCGGCGCTACGAGCTACGGATGTGGATCGCGAGCGACTGACGGCGGCTTTCGATGAGCTGCAGGATTGCTACTCGCGGCACGACGAAGTCAGCCGGGCCGAGGAGGGCGCAGCAGATGCGCGGTTCCATCTGGCGATTGCCGAGGCCAGTCATAACGCGGTGTTGCTGCACACCATTCGCGGGCTGTTCGATCTGCTCAAGCGCAACGTGGTGACCAACATCGGTGGCATGTACAAACAGCGCAGCGAAACCCGCGACATGCTGATCAGCCAGCACCGAGAGTTGTATCAAGCCATTATGGAAGGGCAGGCCGAGCAGGCGCGGGAAGTGTCCAGCCGACATATCTTGTACGTGCAGGAGGTCTTGGAAGAGGTACGCCAGGAAGTGCAGCGGGTGGCGCGGGCGGAGCGGCGCAAGGGGATGTAATCGTGCCCGCGCTCCCACATTGGATCTTCAGTGAACACAGGATATGTGTATTGCCGGGATCTGGGTGGGAGCGGGCTTGCTCGCGAAAGCGGTCTCAAGGCGAAAGAATCAGTCTTCCTTGCCCTTGTTGCGCACCGCGCGCTGCAGCTCGCGGCCGGCATCGCGTTCGCGTTCAGTATCGCGCTTGTCGTATTCCTTCTTGCCTTTGCCCAGGGCAATTTCGCACTTGATCAAGTGCTTGCTCCAGTACAGTGACGTGCAGACGCAGGTGTAGCCCTTCTGCTGCACAGACGCGAAGAGTTTTTCCAGCTCGCGTTTGTTCAGCAGCAGTTTGCGCGAGCGCGTCGGGTCGGCGATCACATGGGTGCTGGCGGTGGTCAGCGGCGTAAAATGACTGCCCAGCAGCCAGGCTTCGCCGTCCTTGAGCAGCACATAGCTGTCGACCAGTTGCGCCTTGCCGGCACGCAAGCTCTTTACTTCCCAGCCGGCCAGGACCATGCCAGCCTCGAAACGTTGTTCGATGAAGTAATCGTGTCGCGCCTTTTTGTTTTGCGCGATGGTCCCTGTGGGGTGTTTCTTCTGTTTAGCCATAGGGGCGGCATTATAGGCAGTTGCGTGCGTGTCGGCTACGGTGAAGCTGCGTGCTTGAGCACGTTGAGTGAATCCCGGACAATGCGGCCTCTTTTTCGAACGCTGGGCGTGATCACGATGTCGACAGACAAGGTTTCTGTCCACGGCAGTTGGGCTAGCCGCTGGGTCTTTATATTCGCTGCAACCGGTTCGGCGGTGGGGTTGGGCAGTATCTGGAAGTTTCCCTACATGGTCGGCGTCTACGGTGGCGGCGCCTTCGTATTGATGTTCCTGGCGTGCATTGCGCTCATCGGTGCGCCGGTGATGCTGGCCGAAACCCTGATTGGTCGTCGTGCCCGGCAGAGCCCGGCCAACGCCTTGAAGGTGCTGGCAGTGGCGGCAGGGCATTCGCCCAAGTGGTCGTGGGGCGCGTTCGCCGGGATGATCACGGCGTTGCTGATCCTGTCGTTCTACAGCGTGGTCGGCGGCTGGTCGCTGGACTACATCATCGACATGGGGCGTGGGGATTTTCAAGGTGTGACGCCCGATCAGGTCGGTGCCTACTTCGGCAACGTGATCGCCGATCCCTGGAGGTTGACCCTCTGGCACACGATTTTCATGGTCCTCTCGGCGGTGGTGATTGCCCGGGGCGTGGTGGCCGGGCTTGAGCGCAGCCTGCGGATCATGATGCCGTTGCTGTTCGTGATGATCCTGGTATTGCTGGGCTACAGCATGACTACCGGGCATTTCATGGAAGGCGTGCATTTCATGTTCGACTTCCAGCCGGAGAAAGTCCTGGACGGGCTGCTGCCGGCCATGGGGCATGCGTTCTTCTCCCTGAGCGTCGGCGTCGGTTCGATCATGATCTACGGCGCCTACATGCCCAAGAACGCCTCCCTGACCCGAACCGTTGTCGGCGTCGCGCTGTTGGACACCTTCGTGTCGCTGCTGGCGGGTGTGGCATTGTTTCCGATTGTGTTCGCCGCTGGCCTGAACCCCAGTGAAGGGCCAGGACTGATGTTTGTCAGCCTGCCGTTTGCCTTTGGCAGCATGGCGTTCGGCCAAGTGATGGGCGTGGTGTTTTTCCTCCTGGTGGCCATCGCGGCCTGGAGTTCGGCCATTTCCCTGCTGGAGCCCATGGTGGCCTATCTGGTCGAAAGGACCCGCCTCAGCCGTGCCTGGGTGACTTTCTGGTTGGCTTTCACCTGCTGGTTTGTCGGCCTGGGTACGGTGTTTTCCTTCAATATATGGAAGCAGGCAAAGTTTTTCGTGAACGAAGACGGGCTGTTCCATCTCTACCAGTGGGGAGCAACCGGGGGGCTGGACTTCTTCGGCGTGATTGATTTCTTCACGTCACGGATCATGTTGCCACTGGGTGGTTTGTGTTTCGTGGTGTTTGCAGGATGGATCATGGGGCGTGAAGCGGTGCGCGATGAACTGTCGCTGCGCAACCCTGTATTGTTCGCCTTGAGCCTGTTCTTGATGCGCTACGTGGCGCCCATCGGCATTCTCGTAGTGTTTGCCGCTCAGCTGTGGAAGTGACGCTTACATGACGACACACATTCAACGTTCGGCCTTGCTGCCCTATCCGGCGCAGGCGCTGTATGACCTGGTCAACGATGTGGCGAGCTATCCGGAGTTTTTGCCGTGGTGCTCATCCGCCGAGGTGTTGGAGAGTTCTGATACCCATATGCGCGCCAGCCTCAACATTGCCAAGGGCGGCTTGAGCCAGCGCTTCGTCACGCGTAATACGCTGGTGCCGGGGCAATCCATCGAAATGAACCTGGAAGAGGGGCCCTTCAATCAGCTCCACGGCGTCTGGGTGTTCAAGCCTCTGGGCGAAAAAGCCTGCAAGATCAGCCTGGACCTGTCGTTCGACTACGCCGGCCCGCTGGTACGCGCGACGCTGGGGCCGCTGTTCAATCAGGCCGCCAATACCCTGGTCGACGCGTTCTGCCAGCGGGCCAAGCAGAATGCAGAGCTCAAGCGTTGATTGAGATAGAAGTGGTGTATGCCGCGGTGGATCGCCAGGTCTTGCGCACCTGCGTGGTCCAGGAAGGCACCCGTGTTCGTGCGGCGCTGCTGGGCTCGGGGATTGCTGATGCGTTCCCGGAGCTGGACCTGGCAACTTGCCCGGTGGGGATTTTTGGCAAGGTGGTTGCCGATCCGGATAACCAGGTGGTGCAGGCGGCTGATCGATTGGAGATTTATCGACCTTTGTTGGCTGATCCGAAGGAAATTCGTCGCCTGCGTGCGGCCAAGGCTGCCCTGGCGCGACAATCGGAGCAATAACCTGGTCTGAATCGCAGGCAATAAAAAACCCGGCATGCCGGGTTTTTTCATGTCGCAATTTATTGCGGCGAGGTGTCCAGGGGCTCGGGTGTCGGGACCGGTACGGTCTCGACTTTGTCGACATCCTTCTGGATCTGGTCCAGCAACGAACCTGGCTTGACCGGTTTTTCCGGTTTCGGCTGTTCGGCATTCTGGGCTGGGTCGGTCACGGTGGTGCCGCTGTCCTTGCCCATGATGGCCTCGTCGCGACTCACGCCAGGCATGAAATCGCCCGACAAGCTGACGAGTTGGTCGTCAGGACTGAAGATAACGCTGATGCGTTCCTGTTGGCGCTCACCGCCGCCTGGCTGCAAGCTGTACAGATAATCCCAGCGATCGGCATGGAACGTGTCGGTCAGCAGGGGGTTACCCATGATAAACCGTACTTGCCGACGGGTCATTCCCGGGCGTAACTGGTCTATCATGTCCTGCGTGACGACATTGCCCTGCTGGATGTCGATTTTGTAAACCCCGGGGAATGAACAACCGGCGAGTGCGAGCAGTCCCACAAAGGTGAAACTGGTTAGCAAGAGCTTGGTGTTTTGCATCGGTGGGCGACTTCCACTATCTTGGCTGGGACAACGTAAACGCCGATCATACCCGCATTAAGAGAAGCTGCGAAGCAGCATCGCGAGAAAGCTGACCATGGTTGAAAATAGCGAACTACGCAAAGCCGGCCTCAAAGTGACCCTGCCACGGGTCAAGATTCTACAAATGCTCGATTCCGCCGAGCAACGCCACATGAGTGCCGAGGATGTCTACAAGGCGCTTATGGAGGCTGGTGAGGACGTCGGTCTGGCCACGGTTTACCGTGTTCTGACCCAGTTCGAGGCAGCTGGCCTTGTGGTGCGACACAACTTCGACGGAGGCCATGCGGTCTTCGAACTGGACGACGGCAAGCATCACGACCATATGGTCAACGTCGAGACCAGTGAAGTCATCGAATTCTTCGACGAAGAAATCGAGCGGCTGCAGAAAGCAATCGTCGACAAGTATGGCTTCGAGATGGTTGATCACAATCTTGTGCTGTACGTACGCAAGAAAAAGTAAGCATGTCGCGCGGACTTAAGGTTCGCGAAACGAACGAAGGCGACCCCAGGGTCGCCTTCGTGCTTTCTGCCGTTCTCAGATTTTCGCGGTAACGACCATTTTTTTCGCGTGGGCCAGGGATTCCTTGGTGAGGTCGATGCCCCCGAGCATGCGCGCCACCTCTTCCACCCGCTCGTTTTTGTTGAGTTTGGACACGGCAGTGCGAGTGGCGTCTTCGCCACGTACCTTGTGCACAAATAAATGCTGGTGTCCCTGGGCAGCGACCTGGGGCAGGTGAGTGACGGTCAGCACCTGGCCGCGTTCCCCCAGTCGGCGCAGCAGTTGGCCGACAATTTCCGCGGTTGGACCACCGATGCCCACGTCCACTTCGTCGAATACCAGCGTCGGCACACGAGAGGTCTGCGCGGTAATGACCTGGATGGCCAGGCTGATCCGAGACAACTCACCGCCGGAGGCGACTTTGGCCAGGCCCTTGAGCGGTTGCCCGGGGTTGGCGCTGACCAGCAACTCAACCTGTTCCAGCCCATTGGGTTGGAGCTCGTCACCGGCGTTGGGGCGCAATTCGATGGTGAAGCGTCCGCCCGGCATGCCCAGGCGCTGGATCTCCTGCTCCACGGCACTGGCCAGCCCTGTCGCGGCCTGGCGCCGAAGTTCACTGAGCTCCTTGGCCTTTTCCTGGTAATGACGGGCATAGGAAGCCAGTTCGTCTCCCAGGCGCTCGATGGATTCATCGTTGGCGTTCAGGGTTTCCAGTTCTTCCAGCAGGCGCTGCTGGAGTTCGGCAACGTCGGTTGGCTGGATGCGGTGCTTGCGCGCCAGTGTATAGATGGTGTCCAGGCGCTCTTCCAGGTACTGCAGGCGTGCCGGGTCGGCGTCGAAGTGATCGAGGAAACGGTTCAGTTCCCCAACGGCTTCCTCGACCTGGATCTGCGCGCTCGTCAGCAGGTTGGTCGCTTCGTTCAGGGCGCCCACCGAGTTGTTCACGCTGGAGAGTCGGTTCAGGCTCGCTGTCAGTGCGTTGAGCACATTGCCCGAATCGCTCTCGCTGCATTGTTCGACCACTTGGCGGCAGATACCCAGCAGGGTTTCGGCGTTGGTCAGGTTCTTGTGTTCCTGCTCCAGTTCTTCCAGTTCATTTTCACCCAGGGACAGGTTCTCCAGCTCTTCGAGCTGGTAGCTCAACAACTGGTGACGGGCACGCTGTTCGTCGCCGGAATTGGAGAGGCGATCCAGTTCCTGCCGGGTCTGGCGCCAGCGTTGGGCGGCCAGTTGGACTTGCCGGGCCAGATCGGTGGCGCCGGCGTATTCATCCAGCAGGCGACGATGGGTATCGGTCTTGAGCAGGGATTGGTGTTCATGCTGGCTGTGGATGTCGATCAACAGTTCGCCGAGGGCCTTGAGGTCGCCCAGGGGGCAGGGCGTGCCGTTGATGTAGCCTCGGGAGCGACCTTCGGCGGTGATGACCCGGCGCAGGATGCACAGGCCGTCGGTGTCCAGGTCGCGTTCGGCCAGCCAGGCGCTGGCCTCGGGGATGTCGACCAGGTCGAACGTCGCCAGGATGTCGGCCTTGTCCGCTCCGGGGCGCACCACGCCGCTGTCGGCGCGGTCGCCCAGCGTCAGGCCCAGGGCGTCGAGCATGATCGACTTGCCCGCGCCGGTTTCACCGGTGATCACGCTCATGCCTCGATCGAGTTCGAGGTCGAGGTGTTCGACGATGGCGTAATTGTGTACGGACAGGTGCACCAGCATAAGGCCGCTCCCAGGCTTTAGGTCTGGTTATTTATACAGTGTTTTGTTTCGGCCTGACAATGCCCGCGCTTAGCTCGATTTGCTTGGGAAAGTGTTTTTCTTAGCGCGGCGAGGAATGATTATGCAGCTGCTTTTTGTAAGGTTAATTCGTCAGGTGGCCCTTGAAGCTGGAAAACCCGGCCCCATATACCGGGGCAGAAGCGCGAGTCGAGCTCGCGGACGAAGTTGAAAGGAGAAATCTCTATGGCTGACGAACAGACGCAGGACACGCAAAATCTAGACGCCAATCAGGCTTCCCAGGATTCCGGTGAAGACTTGGCGGCACGTGTACAAGTGCTCGAGGAGCAACTGGCCGGTGCGCAGGATCAGGCGTTGCGTGTAGCAGCCGACCTGCAGAATGTCCGCCGTCGCGCCGAGCAAGATGTGGAAAAGGCTCATAAATTCGCCCTGGAGCGTTTTGCCGGCGACCTGCTGCCGATCATCGACAGCCTGGAGCGCGGCCTGGAGCTGTCCAACCCGGACGACGAGAACATCCGTCCGATGCGCGAAGGCATCGAGCTGACCCTGAAAATGTTCCAGGACACCCTCAAGCGTTATCAGCTCGAAGCCCTTGATCCACATGGCGAACCCTTCAACGCCGAACATCACCAGGCCATGGCGATGCAGGAAAGTGCCGACGTCGAGCCGAACAGCGTCCTGAAGGTTTTCCAGAAAGGCTACCTGCTCAACGGCCGCCTGCTGCGTCCGGCCATGGTCGTGGTCAGCAAGGCGCCGGCACCGGTTTCGCCTTCTATTGATGAGCAGGCTTGAAATCGGGCGCAGCGGCCCCATCTATAAGTCAAGCGTTTAAGTGCTACCGCAGTTAGCCACCACTGCTGCGGCAACAAAATCCAAGTTCCGGGAGAGTTAACATGGGCAAGATTATCGGCATCGACCTGGGGACCACCAACTCGTGCGTCTCCGTGCTGGAAAACGGCAAGGCCAAGGTTATTGAAAACGCTGAAGGCGCGCGCACCACGCCGTCGATCATCGCGTACGCCAATGATGGCGAGATTCTGGTTGGCCAGTCGGCCAAGCGTCAGGCAGTGACCAATCCGCATAACACCCTGTACGCGGTGAAGCGTCTGATCGGTCGCAAGTTCGACGAAGAAGTCGTCCAGAAAGACATCAAGATGGTGCCTTACAAAATCGCCAAGGCTGACAATGGCGACGCTTGGGTTGAAGTGAACGGCCAGAAAATGGCGCCACCTCAGATCTCGGCTGAAATCCTCAAGAAAATGAAGAAAACCGCCGAAGACTACCTCGGCGAAGCGGTGACCGAGGCGGTCATCACCGTTCCTGCGTATTTCAACGACAGTCAGCGCCAGGCGACCAAAGACGCCGGCCGCATCGCGGGCCTGGACGTAAAACGTATCATCAACGAACCGACTGCGGCTGCTCTGGCCTACGGTATGGACAAGGCCAAGGGCGATCACACCGTGATCGTTTACGACCTGGGTGGCGGTACCTTCGACGTTTCCGTGATCGAGATCGCTGAAGTCGACGGCGAGCACCAGTTCGAAGTGTTGGCAACCAACGGCGACACGTTCCTCGGTGGTGAAGACTTCGACATCCGCCTGATCGATTACCTCGTCGACGAGTTCAAGAAAGAAAGCGGCATGAACCTCAAGGGTGACCCGCTGGCCATGCAGCGCCTGAAAGAAGCCGCTGAAAAAGCCAAGATCGAACTGTCCTCGAGCCAGTCGACCGACGTGAACCTGCCGTACATCACCGCAGACGCCACCGGTCCTAAGCACCTGAACGTCAAAATCTCCCGCGCCAAGCTCGAAGCGCTGGTGGAAGACCTGGTTCAGCGCACCATCGAACCTTGCCGCATTGCCATGAAAGACGCCGGTATCGACGTTGGTTCGATCAACGACGTGATCTTGGTGGGCGGTCAGACCCGTATGCCGCTGGTTCAGAAGCTGGTGACCGATTTCTTCGGTAAAGAAGCCCGTAAAGACGTCAACCCTGACGAAGCCGTTGCCATGGGTGCTGCTATCCAGGGCGCGGTATTGGCTGGTGATGTGAAAGACGTTCTGCTGCTCGACGTCAGCCCGCTGACCCTGGGTATCGAAACCATGGGCGGCGTGATGACCGCGTTGATCGAGAAAAACACCACGATTCCTACCAAGAAATCCCAAGTGTTCTCGACGGCCGACGACAACCAGGGCGCAGTGACCATTCACGTACTGCAAGGTGAGCGTAAGCAAGCCGCACAGAACAAGTCCCTGGGCAAGTTCGACCTGGCCGAGATTCCACCAGCTCCACGTGGCGTGCCGCAAATCGAAGTGACCTTCGACATCGACGCCAACGGCATCCTGCACGTCGGCGCGAAAGACAAGGCCACCGGCAAGACCCAGTCGATCGTGATCAAGGCCAACTCCGGCCTGTCCGAGGAAGAAATTCAGCAGATGGTTCGCGACGCTGAAGTCAACGCCGAGGAAGACCGCAAGTTCGAAGAGCTGGCCAGCGCTCGCAACCAGGGCGATGCCTTGGTGCACTCGACCCGCAAAATGATCGCTGATGCTGGCGACAAAGTGACTGCGGAAGAGAAAACCGCCATCGAGGCGGCCGTGGTTGCCCTGGAAGCCGCCGTGAAAGGCGACGACAAGGCCGCCATCGAAGCGAAGATCGAAGAGCTGTCCAAGGTCTCCGCGCCAGTGGCTCAGAAGATGTACGCCGAACAGGCTCAGCCTGCCGAAGGCGCGGCTGCGCAGGGTGAATCGGCTGAAAAAGCTGACGACGTTGTCGACGCTGAGTTCGAAGAAGTGAAAGACCACAAGTAATCGCTTGTTGGTCGGCCGGTTGACTGCATTTGTGCGGTGGCTGGTAGGATGTCGCCGCGCGGGGGCTTGCTCCCGCGTTGGCGTGTCTGGAGCTAATGAATTTTTACAGCATGCGACAGTGTTCGGATGTTGGCGGTGTGTTCGGGAATGCTCCTGCTTTCCGGCGATGGGCACTGCGTTTTGGCCGGGTCCCTGGCTGAAAGTTTACGACCAGGATCGTTGAATTGACGTGAGTTGGGTCCGGGCCTGTATTGGGGCTCAACGAGTTTGGCAAGGTTCAGGAGAGGTTTGCCGGACGTCCTATAAGAGTGCAAAGACTAATGGCGAAGCGTGATTTTTACGAAGTATTGGGTGTCGAGCGGGGGGCCAGCGAGGCGGAGCTGAAAAAGGCTTATCGTCGCCTGGCGATGAAGCACCACCCGGACCGTAATCCCGGCGATAAAGCGTCGGAAGAGATGTTCAAGGAAGCCAACGAGGCTTACGAGGTTCTGTCCGATTCCAGCAAGCGCGCGGCCTACGACCAGTACGGGCATGCCGGTGTCGACCCAAGCATGGGTGGCGGTGGTGCCGGTTTTGGCGGTCAGAACTTCTCCGATATTTTCGGTGATGTGTTCAGCGATTTCTTCGGCGGCGGTCGTGGCGGTGCTCGTGGTGGCGCCCAGCGTGGCAGTGACCTGCGCTATACGCTGGAGTTGAACCTGGAAGAAGCGGTGCGCGGTACCACCGTCAATATCCGTGTGCCAACACTGGTCAACTGCAAGCCGTGCGATGGCTCGGGTGCCAAGAAGGGTTCCTCGCCCGTGACCTGCCCGACTTGCGGCGGCATCGGCCAGGTTCGCATGCAGCAGGGCTTTTTCTCGGTCCAGCAGACCTGCCCGCGTTGCCATGGCCAAGGCAAGATCATTTCCGACCCGTGCGACTCCTGCCATGGCGAAGGACGTGTCGAAGAGTACAAGACGCTGTCGGTCAAAGTGCCGGCCGGTGTCGATACTGGCGACCGTATTCGCCTGTCCGGCGAAGGCGAGGCGGGTGCCCAGGGCGGCCCGACTGGCGACCTGTATGTGGTCATCAACGTGCGCGAGCATGCGATTTTCCAGCGCGACGGCAAGCACCTGTTCTGCGAAGTGCCGATCAGCTTCGTCGATGCAGCCTTGGGCGGCGAGCTCGAGATCCCGACCCTCGACGGTCGCGTCAAGCTGAAGATCCCCGAGGGCACGCAAACCGGCAAGCAGTTCCGGATCCGTGGCAAGGGCGTCGCGCCAGTGCGTGGCGGTGGTGCGGGTGACCTGATGTGCCGTGTGGCGGTGGAGACGCCGGTCAACCTGAGTCGGCGCCAGCGTGAGCTGTTGGAAGAGTTCCGCAGTTCGCTGGCGGATGACAACAGTCACTCTCCGAAAACCACCGGTTGGTTCGAAGGCGTGAAGCGCTTCTTCGGCGACCTGTAAGGAGTTCGCATGCGACGTATAGCTGTGATGGGCGCTGCGGGGCGCATGGGCAAGGCGCTGGTCGAGGCGGTGCAGCAGCGCTCGCCGCTCTCCGGCCTGACGGCGGCCATCGTGCGGCCCGACAGTACGCTGGTGGGCGCCGATGCTGGCGAGCTGGCATCGCTGGGGCGTATCGGCGTGCCGATGTCCGGTGGCCTGGAGAAGGTGCTTGATGAGTTCGATGTACTGATCGATTTCACCCTGCCGGAAGTGATGCTGAAAAACCTCACGATCTGCCGCAAGCACGGCAAGGCCATGGTGATCGGCACGACGGGGCTGGATGCTGCGCAAAAGCAATTGCTGGCCGATGCAGGCAAAGACATTCCGATCGTGTTCGCGGCGAACTTCAGTGTGGGCGTGAACCTGTCGCTGAAGTTGCTGGACATGGCGGCCCGGGTCTTGGGTGACGATGCCGATATCGAAATCATCGAGGCTCATCACCGGCACAAGATCGACGCACCTTCGGGAACGGCCTTGCGCATGGGTGAAGTGATTGCCGATGCACTGGGGCGTGATCTGCAGAAAGTCGCCGTGTACGGGCGTGAAGGGCATACCGGTGCCCGTGAGCGCGATACCATCGGTTTCGCCACGGTGCGTGGCGGTGATGTGGTAGGCGATCACACCGTGTTGTTCGCCACTGAAGGCGAACGCCTGGAGATCACCCACAAGGCATCCAGTCGGATGACCTTCGCCAAGGGCGCTGTACGTGCCGCGCTGTGGCTGGATGGCCGCGAGCCTGGTTTGTACGACATGCAGGACGTTCTCGACCTGCGTTGATGCCATTGAAGGCGGGGTTCAGGTTATACTGCGCCCCGTTTTACGCCGCTTCGCGACGACCTGTCGCATTCCCCTGCCTTTAAGGCTCATTAGCGGTGGACCAAAAAAGCCTTTTTCTGTAAGCTACAGCTTTAGTGTGTCCACTAAAAGCGCGCAGAATAATTCAGTGAACAAGCGGGGTGACGTGTCCATACGTCACTCCGCTTTTTTACAACCTGCGATCGCCCTTTCAGGCTTTATTTACGGGAGGTCTTCTTGACTAAGCCAGCCATACTCGCCCTTGCTGATGGCAGCATTTTTCGCGGCGAAGCCATTGGAGCCGACGGTCAGACCGTTGGTGAGGTGGTGTTTAACACCGCAATGACCGGCTATCAGGAAATTCTTACCGATCCTTCCTACGCCCAGCAAATCGTTACCCTGACTTATCCGCACATCGGCAACACCGGCACCACGCCGGAAGACGCCGAGTCCGATCGTGTCTGGTCCGCCGGCCTGGTCATCCGTGACTTGCCGCTGGTCGCGAGCAACTGGCGTAACACGATGTCCCTGTCCGATTACCTGAAAGCCAACAATGTCGTGGCGATCGCCGGTATCGACACCCGCCGCCTGACCCGCATCCTCCGGGAAAAAGGCGCGCAGAATGGCTGCATCATGGCCGGCGACAACATTTCCGAAGAAGCCGCCATTGCCGCTGCCCAGGGCTTCCCTGGCCTCAAGGGCATGGACCTGGCGAAAGTCGTCAGCACCAAGCAACAGTACGAATGGCGCTCCACGGTCTGGGACCTGAAGACCGACAGTCACGCGACGATCGAGGCTTCCGAGCTGCCGTACCACGTGGTGGCGTACGACTACGGCGTCAAGCTGAACATCTTGCGCATGCTGGTCGAGCGTGGTTGCCGCGTCACCGTGGTGCCGGCCCAAACCCCGGCCGCCGACGTCCTGGCCCTCAAGCCCGACGGCGTGTTCCTGTCCAACGGCCCGGGTGACCCGGAACCTTGCGACTACGCCATTCAGGCGATCAAGGACGTGCTGGAAACCGAGATCCCGGTATTCGGTATCTGCCTCGGTCACCAACTGCTGGCCCTCGCTTCGGGCGCCAAGACCTTGAAAATGGGTCACGGCCACCACGGTGCCAACCACCCGGTGCAGGACCTGGATACCGGCGTGGTGATGATCACCAGCCAGAACCACGGTTTTGCGGTGGATGAAGCGACCCTGCCGGCCAACGTACGTGCGATTCACAAGTCGCTGTTCGACGGCACGCTGCAAGGTATCGAGCGTACCGACAAGAGCGCGTTCAGCTTCCAGGGCCACCCTGAAGCAAGCCCGGGCCCGAACGATGTGGCGCCGCTGTTCGATCGCTTCATCAACGAGATGGCCAAGCGACGCTGACCGCGTGAAGCCCGAGGGCGGCCCCGAGTTCGGCGGCCCCTTCGGGCGCTTCAAAGATTGTTCGACGGCCTAGCCGACTGACCTGCGGATTTGAGTGACAAACCCATGCCAAAACGTACAGACATAAAAAGCATCCTGATTCTCGGCGCTGGCCCGATCGTGATCGGCCAGGCCTGCGAATTCGACTACTCCGGCGCCCAGGCCTGTAAAGCCCTGCGCGAAGAGGGTTACCGCGTCATCCTGGTGAACTCCAACCCGGCCACCATCATGACCGACCCGGCCATGGCCGACGCCACCTACATCGAGCCGATCAAGTGGCAGACCGTTGCCAAGATCATCGAGAAGGAGCGCCCGGACGCACTGCTGCCAACCATGGGTGGCCAGACCGCACTGAACTGCGCCCTGGACCTGGAGCGCGAAGGCGTCCTGGAGAAGTTCGGTGTGGAAATGATCGGCGCCAACGCCGACACCATCGACAAGGCCGAAGACCGTTCGCGCTTCGACAAGGCGATGAAATCCATCGGCCTGGACTGCCCACGCTCGGGCATCGCCCACAGCATGGAAGAGGCCAACGCCGTCCTGGAACGCCTCGGCTTCCCATGCATCATCCGTCCGTCCTTCACCATGGGCGGCACCGGTGGCGGCATCGCCTACAACCGTGAAGAATTCGAAGAAATCTGCGCCCGTGGTCTCGACTTGTCGCCGACCAAGGAACTGCTGATCGATGAATCCCTGATCGGCTGGAAAGAATACGAGATGGAAGTTGTCCGCGACAAAAAGGACAACTGCATCATCGTCTGCTCCATCGAGAACTTCGACCCGATGGGCGTGCACACCGGCGACTCGATCACCGTTGCACCGGCCCAGACCCTGACCGACAAGGAATACCAGATCCTGCGTAACGCCTCCCTGGCGGTGCTGCGCGAGATCGGTGTGGAAACCGGCGGCTCCAACGTCCAGTTCGGCATCTGCCCGAACACCGGTCGCATGGTGGTCATCGAGATGAACCCGCGGGTATCCCGTTCGTCGGCCCTGGCGTCCAAGGCCACCGGTTTCCCGATTGCCAAGGTCGCCGCCAAGCTGGCCGTGGGCTACACCTTGGACGAGCTGTCGAACGACATCACCGGCGGCAAGACTCCGGCGTCCTTCGAACCGTCCATCGACTACGTCGTGACCAAGCTGCCACGTTTCGCCTTCGAAAAATTCGCCAAGGCCGATGCCCGCCTGACCACTCAGATGAAGTCGGTCGGTGAAGTCATGGCCATCGGCCGGACCTTCCAGGAATCCCTGCAGAAAGCCCTACGCGGCCTGGAAGTGGGCGTCTGCGGCCTCGATCCGAAGCTGGACCTGAACGACCCGGAAAGCATGAGCGTGCTCAAGCGCGAACTGACCGTGCCGGGTGCCGAGCGCATCTGGTACGTAGCCGATGCCTTCCGCGCCGGCATGACCGTCGAGCAGATTTTCGGCATGAACATGATTGACCCTTGGTTCCTGGTGCAGATCGAAGATCTGATCAAGGAAGAAGAGAAGGTCAAGACCCTGGGCATGTCCAGCATCAATCGCGACACAATGTTCCGCCTCAAGCGCAAGGGTTTCTCCGACATGCGCCTGGCCAAGCTGCTGGGTGTGACCGAGAAGAGCCTGCGCGCTCATCGTCACAAGCTGGAAGTGTTCCCGGTCTACAAGCGCGTCGACACCTGCGCGGCCGAGTTCGCCACCGACACCGCCTACCTGTATTCCACGTACGAAGAAGAGTGCGAAGCCGCGCCATCGACTCGCGACAAGATCATGATCCTGGGTGGCGGTCCTAACCGGATCGGCCAGGGCATCGAGTTCGACTACTGCTGCGTACACGCGGCACTGGCCCTGCGCGACGACGGTTACGAGACCATCATGGTCAACTGCAACCCGGAAACCGTGTCCACCGACTACGACACCTCCGATCGCCTGTACTTCGAGCCTGTGACCCTGGAAGACGTGCTGGAAATCGTCCGCGTCGAGAAGCCAAAAGGCGTGATCGTCCAGTACGGCGGCCAGACCCCGCTGAAATTGGCCCGTGCCCTTGAAGCCGCCGGCGTGCCGATCATTGGTACCAGCCCGGATGCGATCGACCGCGCCGAAGACCGTGAGCGCTTCCAGCAGATGGTCGAGCGCCTGAACCTGCGCCAGCCGCCAAACGCCACCGTGCGCAGTGAAGACGAAGCGATTCGTGCCGCCGCCAAGATCGGTTACCCGCTGGTGGTACGTCCGTCCTATGTGCTGGGCGGTCGTGCGATGGAAATCGTCTATCAGGAAGACGAACTCAAGCGCTACCTGCGCGAAGCGGTCCAGGTGTCCAACGACAGCCCGGTGCTGCTGGACCACTTCCTCAACTGCGCCATCGAAATGGACGTGGACGCGGTCAGCGACGGCAAGGACGTGGTGATCGGCGCAATCATGCAGCACATCGAGCAGGCCGGTGTTCACTCCGGTGACTCCGCCTGTTCGCTGCCGCCTTACTCGCTGCCGGCGCACATCCAGGACGAGATGCGCGAACAGGTCAAGAAAATGGCCCTGGAACTGGGCGTCGTCGGCCTGATGAACGTGCAGCTGGCCCTGCAGGGCGAAGACATCTACGTCATCGAAGTCAACCCGCGCGCTTCCCGGACCGTGCCGTTCGTCTCCAAGTGCATCGGTGTTTCCCTGGCGATGATCGCGGCGCGAGTCATGGCTGGCAAAACCCTGAAAGAGCTGAACTTCACCAAGGAAATCATTCCGAACTTCTACAGTGTGAAAGAGGCGGTGTTCCCGTTCGCCAAGTTCCCTGGCGTGGACCCGATCCTCGGCCCGGAAATGAAATCCACCGGTGAAGTGATGGGCGTGGGCGATACCTTCGGTGAGGCGTTCGCCAAGGCCCAGATGGGCGCCAGCGAAGTGTTGCCGACTGGTGGCACGGCGTTCATCAGCGTGCGTGATGACGACAAGCCACTGGTTGCAGGCGTAGCCCGTGATCTGATCAACTTGGGCTTCGAAGTGGTCGCCACTGCCGGTACTGCCAGGTTGATCGAAGCCGCAGGCCTGAAAGTGCGCCGCGTGAACAAGGTGACCGAGGGACGTCCGCACGTGGTCGACATGATCAAGAATGACGAAGTCACGCTGATCATCAACACCACCGAAGGTCGTCAATCGATCGCTGATTCCTACTCCATTCGTCGCAATGCGCTGCAGCACAAGATCTACTGCACCACGACCATTGCGGCAGGCGAAGCGATCTGCGAAGCGCTCAAGTTCGGTCCCGAGAAGACCGTACGTCGCTTGCAGGATCTACATGCAGGATTGAAGGCATGAGCATAACCAAGTACCCGATGACAGTTCAGGGCGCGAAGGCCCTGGAAGAAGAACACGCTTTCCTGACCAAGGTCGAGCGCCCGCGCTTGAGCCAGGCGATCGGTGAGGCCCGTGAACTGGGCGACCTGAAGGAAAACGCCGAATACCATGCTGCCCGAGAGGAGCAGGGGATGGTCGAGGCGCGTGTTCGTGACATCGAAGGCCGCATGCAGAATGCGGTGATCATCGATGTCACGACGATTCCGCACACCGGCAAGGTCATTTTTGGCACTACGGTGGAAATCGCCAACGTCGAGACCGATGAAAGCGTGACGTATCAGATCGTTGGCGAGGACGAGGCAGACATCAAGCTCGGCAAGATTTCCGTCGGTTCACCCATTGCTCGTGCCTTGATTGCCAAGGAAGAGGGCGATGTGGTGGCGGTGAAGACGCCGGGTGGTGTCATCGAGTATGAGATTGTCGAAGTCCGTCACATCTGAACGAAGGCGCCCGCTACGAGCGGGCGCCATGATCTGGCAACTCACCCAGATGTTGTGGGTGGGTGGCGTCTGGTTGCTGCATATCGGTTTGCTGCCGGTGCTGGGTCGAGTCGGCCTGGCACCGCTGCTGATCGATGAAATCGCGGGCATGTTGACGGCGCTGCTGGTGGGTTTTTCCGCGGCGTGCGTAATGTTTCAGGCTTTGGTGCTGGTTCAGGCCGAGGGCCTTGCCAGTCTATGGCGCGACATTCGTGGGCAATTGTTGCTCATGTCGTTGTACGCGTGTGGGATGTTCTTTGCGGTGCATCTCGGCTGGCCGGATGCGAGCCAGTGGCAGGTATTCAGTTACTTGGTGCTGGGTTTTTCCGGATTGGTGCTGGTGTTGCAGCCGGTTCCCGGCTGGAGCGGCAGGGTGTGCGAAGCACACCCTTGACCCTTTGGCATCACTTGAAGCGGTGAACGTTCGACAGTTGCTTGTTGACGCTGAAATTCTTGCGATAAATCAGCGCCATCTTGCCGATGACCTGCACCAGGTCTGCCTTGCCGGTCTTGCACAATTCGGCAACGGCAGCCAGGCGGGCTTCGCGATCGAGGATGTTGAGCTTGATCTTGATCAGCTCATGATCGCCCAAGGCGCGTTCCAGTTCGGCGAGTACACCTTCAGTCAAACCGTTGTCAGCCACAGTCAAAACCGGTTTCAGATGGTGGCCAATGGATTTGTATTGTTTCTTCTGCTCTTGAGTGAGCGGCATAATCTGACCCCTGCGTCTGATCTTGTAAAAAGCGGCGGCCAGTTTACCCGAGCAAGTCCGGGACCGCCCACTTAATCACGACCCGTTTTATTTTTGAGGTGGCCCGTGGCCCGTTCCAAGACAAGTCTTAAATGGCTGCAAGAGCATTTCAACGACCCATTCGTGAAAATGGCGCAAAAAGACGGGTATCGTTCCCGTGCCAGCTACAAGCTGCTGGAGATTCAGGAAAGAGACCGTTTGATCCGTCCAGGCATGAGCGTGATCGACTTGGGCGCCGCCCCGGGTGGCTGGTCCCAAGTGACCAGTCGTCTGATTGGTGGACAAGGCACACTGATCGCTTCCGATATCCTGGAAATGGACAGCATCCCGGATGTGACCTTCATTCAGGGCGACTTTACCGAGGACGCCGTGCTGGCGCAGATCCTTGAAGCGGTTGGAAAAAACGAGGTGGACCTTGTGATTTCCGATATGGCCCCCAATATGAGTGGATTGGCATCTGTTGATATGCCGCGATCGATGTTCCTGTGCGAGTTGGCACTGGATCTTGCGACTCGGGTGTTGAAGCCAGGTGGTGATTTTTTGATCAAGGTCTTCCAGGGTGAAGGCTTCGACGAATACCACAAGAGCGTGCGCAAGCAGTTCGAGAAGGTCACGACGCGCAAGCCGAAATCATCGCGTGATCGCTCCCGTGAGCAGTACCTGCTGGGCCGTGGTTTCCGTGGTCGCAGTGAGGAATAAGAGCTTTTTCGACCGGGGCGATAGGTTTTTCGTATTTCGTCCCGTGAGCCTTAGCGAATATTGTGTAGAAAGTGTTTCACAAAGGGTTACAGACGGCGCCTGCCAGAGTCGTAGGTAATGTAGTAAGTTAGGCCGGTGAATATCATGCGAAGCGCGCGCCAGTAGCGGAGCTTGCTTCAGAGGGTAGTTAATTGAACGATATGGCAAAGAATCTGATCCTGTGGTTGATCATCGCCGCTGTCCTGGTGACCGTGATGAACAACTTCTCCAGCCCTAACGAGCCGCAGACCCTCAACTATTCCGACTTCATCCAGCAGGTCAAGGATGGCAAGGTCGAGCGCGTAGCCGTTGATGGCTATGTGATTACCGGCAAGCGCACCGATGGTGACAGCTTCAAGACCATTCGTCCGGCAATCCAGGACAATGGCCTGATTGGCGACCTGGTGGATAACCATGTCGTGGTCGAAGGCAAGCAGCCTGAACAGCAAAGCATCTGGACCCAACTCCTGGTGGCCAGCTTCCCGATCCTGGTGATCATCGCGGTGTTCATGTTCTTCATGCGCCAGATGCAGGGCGGTGGGGGTGGCAAGGGCGGGCCGATGAGCTTTGGCAAGAGCAAGGCCCGACTGCTTTCCGAAGATCAGGTGAAAACCACCCTGGCCGACGTCGCAGGCTGCGACGAAGCCAAGGAAGAAGTGGGCGAGCTGGTCGAGTTCCTGCGCGATCCGGGCAAGTTCCAGCGCCTGGGCGGTCGTATTCCACGTGGCGTGTTGATGGTAGGCCCGCCAGGTACCGGTAAAACCTTGCTGGCCAAGGCGATTGCCGGTGAAGCCAAGGTGCCGTTTTTCACGATTTCCGGTTCCGACTTCGTCGAAATGTTCGTCGGCGTGGGTGCCAGTCGTGTCCGCGACATGTTCGAGCAGGCCAAGAAACACGCACCGTGCATCATCTTCATCGACGAAATCGACGCCGTTGGTCGCCATCGTGGTGCCGGCATGGGTGGCGGTCACGACGAGCGCGAACAGACTCTCAACCAGTTGCTGGTCGAGATGGACGGTTTCGAAATGAACGACGGCATCATCGTGATTGCCGCCACCAACCGTCCTGACGTGCTCGACCCTGCGCTGTTGCGTCCAGGTCGTTTCGACCGTCAGGTCGTGGTGGGGCTGCCGGACATTCGTGGTCGCGAGCAGATCCTCAAGGTCCATATGCGCAAGGTGCCAATGGGCGACGACGTCGCTCCGGCCGTCATCGCGCGTGGTACGCCGGGCTTTTCCGGTGCCGACCTGGCGAACCTGGTCAACGAAGCGTCGCTGTTCGCCGCTCGCACCGGCAAGCGTGTTGTGGAAATGAAGGAATTCGAGCTGGCCAAGGACAAGATCATGATGGGCGCAGAGCGCAAATCCATGGTCATGTCGGAGAAGGAAAAGCAGAACACCGCATATCACGAGGCGGGTCACGCGATCGTCGGTCGTGTCGTGCCCGAGCATGATCCGGTCTACAAGGTTTCGATCATCCCCCGCGGTCGTGCCCTGGGCGTGACCATGTTCCTGCCGGAAGAAGATCGCTACAGCCTGTCCAAGCGTGCATTGATCAGCCAGATCTGTTCGTTGTACGGCGGCCGTATCGCTGAAGAGATGACATTAGGCTTCGACGGTGTGACCACTGGGGCGTCCAACGACATCATGCGCGCCAGTCAGATCGCCCGGAACATGGTCACCAAGTGGGGCCTGTCCGAGAAGTTGGGGCCGCTGATGTATGCCGAAGAAGAAGGGGAAGTGTTCCTCGGTCGTGGTGGCGGTGGCCAGCATGCAAGCTTCTCCGGCGAGACGGCCAAGCTGATCGATTCCGAAGTGCGCAGCATCATCGACCAGTGCTATGGCACTGCCCGGCAGATCCTCACGGACAACCGTGACAAGCTCGATGCCATGGCTGATGCCTTGATGAAGTACGAAACCATCGATGCCGAGCAGATCGACGACATCATGGCGGGTCGTGAGCCTCGCGAGCCTCGCGACTGGTCGGGTGGCGGTACCGGTACTTCCGGTACGCCTCCGGCGGTACAGGGTGAGCGTCCGGAAACACCGATTGGCGGCCCGGCCGCTGATGTCTAAGGCTTGAAATGACTTCTGTTCAGTCCTCGACCCGGTTGCCTTGCGGCAACCGGGTTCTTGATTTGGCCCATGTGCATGTCATGGGCATTCTCAATGTCACCCCAGATTCCTTTTCCGATGGTGGTCGATTCAGCCAGCTCGATGCTGCGTTGCGGCATGCCGAGGCCATGGTGGTCGCCGGCGCAACGTTGATTGATGTGGGCGGTGAATCGACTCGGCCGGGTGCGCGGGCGGTCTCACCCACCGAAGAGCTGGAGCGGGTGGCGCCGATTGTCGAGCGTATTCACCGCGAACTCGATGTCATTATCTCGGTCGATACGTCCACGCCTGCGGTCATGCGCGAGACGGCGCGACTGGGCGCGGGCCTGATCAATGATGTTCGATCCCTGCAGCGTGATGGTGCCTTGGATGCCGCGGCAGCCACCGGGTTGCCGGTATGCCTGATGCATATGCTTGGCGAGCCGGGAACCATGCAGAACGATCCGCACTATGATGATGTGACCCGGGAGGTAAGTGAGTTCCTGGCGGCGCGTCTGGACCAGTGCGCTGCCGTGGGCATTCCCCCCGAGCGGATCATCCTTGATCCCGGGTTCGGCTTTGCCAAGACATTGGCTCACAACCTGAGCCTGTTCAAACATATGGAAGCCTTGCACGCCCTGGGCCGGCCCCTGTTGGTTGGGGTCTCGCGAAAGAGCATGATAGGCAACGCCCTGGGTCGCCCGGTGGGAGATCGCCTGTACGGCGGTCTCGCCCTTGCGGCCCTGGCCCTTACCAAAGGTGCACGCATATTGCGCGTGCACGATGTAGCCGAAACGATGGATGTCGTGCGGATGATCGCAGCTGTGGATTCAGCCGAATAAGAATGACGGAGCACTTATGAGCAAGAAATACTTTGGCACCGACGGTATTCGTGGTCGGGTCGGCGAATACCCTATTACCCCTGATTTCATGCTCAAGCTCGGTTGGGCGGCCGGCATGGCGTTCCGCAAGATGGGCGCCTGCAAAGTGCTGGTCGGCAAGGACACGCGAATTTCCGGCTACATGTTCGAATCGGCGCTCGAGGCCGGCCTGACGTCGGCGGGCGCCGATGTGATGCTGCTCGGCCCGATGCCGACGCCGGCCATTGCCTACCTGACGCGTACGTTCCAGGCCCAGGCAGGCATCGTGATCAGTGCCTCGCACAATCCGCATGATGACAACGGCATCAAGTTCTTCTCCGGCCAGGGTACCAAGCTGCCGGATGATATCGAGCTGATGATCGAAGAACTGCTGGACACGCCGATGACGGTGGTCGAGTCGAGCAAGATCGGCAAGGTGTCGCGGATCAACGATGCGTCGGGTCGCTACATCGAATTCTGCAAGGGCAGCGTGCCGACCGGTACCAGCTTCTCCGGCCTGAAAATTGTCGTCGATTGTGCTCACGGCGCCACCTATAAAGTCGCGCCGAGCGTCTTTCGCGAGTTGGGTGCCGACGTAGTGGTGCTTTCTGCTCAGCCTAATGGCCTGAACATCAACCACAACTGTGGTTCCACCCATACCGAGGCGTTACAGGCTGCGGTGTTGGCCGAGCAGGCCGATCTCGGCATCGCCTTCGATGGCGACGGTGATCGGGTCTTGATGGTCGATCACACCGGTACGGTCGTCGATGGTGACGAACTGTTGTTCATCATCGCTCGCGACCTGCATGGACGTGGCAAGTTGAAGGGCGGCGTGGTCGGCACGTTGATGAGTAATCTCGGGCTTGAGCTGGCCCTGGCTGACTTGGATATCCCCTTCGTACGGGCCAATGTGGGCGACCGCTACGTGATCTCGGAGTTGCTGGAGCGCGACTGGGTGATCGGGGGCGAGAACTCCGGCCACATCGTGTGCTTCGACCATACCACCACCGGTGACGCGATCATTGCGGCACTGCAGGTGCTGATGGCCCTCAAGGCGCGCAACGAAGGGCTCGCACAGTCGCGCCAGGCATTGCGTAAATGCCCGCAAGTGTTGATCAACGTGCGTTTCGGTGGCGGTGTGAACCCTCTCGAACATGCGCAGGTCAAGCAGGCCAGTGAGCGCGTGACAGAGGCGATGGCGGGGCGTGGGCGTGTGTTGTTGCGCAAGTCCGGCACAGAGCCTTTGGTGCGTGTCATGGTTGAAGGCGAGGATGAAGTGCAAGTTCGCGGTTATGCCGAAGAGCTGGCAAAACTGGTTACTGAAGTTTCTGCCTGAATTCGGCTTGCCAGTCATGAATCGGTTGGGTAACATCTGCGCCCACTTTGACCGACGAGGTACAGCATGCGTCGCCCTATGGTAGCTGGTAACTGGAAGATGCACGGTACCCGCGCCAGCGTCGCTGAGCTGATCAATGGCCTTCGTCATCTGGCCTTGCCAAGCGGTGTTGATGTCGCGGTATTCCCGCCTTGCTTGTATATCAATCAAGTGATTGATGGCTTGAAAGGTAAGTCGATTTCGGTCGGCGCGCAGAACTCTGCGGTGGAATCCATGCAAGGTGCGATGACCGGTGAGATTGCGCCGAGTCAGTTGGTGGATGCAGGTTGTTCCCTGGTCCTGGTCGGACATTCCGAGCGCCGCCAGATCATGGGCGAGCAGGACAAGACCTTGATCCGCAAGTTTGCTGCGGCCCAGGCCTGTGGTCTGATTCCGGTGTTGTGCATAGGGGAAACCCTCGAGCAGCGTGAAGCCGGCAAGACCCTTGAAGTTGTCGGGCGTCAGCTGGGCTGCATCATCGAAGGCCTGGGTGTCGGTGCTTTTGCAAAGGCCGTCATTGCTTACGAGCCGGTCTGGGCCATTGGTACCGGGCTGACGGCTTCGCCGCAACAGGCGCAGGATGTGCACGCAGCCATCCGCGCGCAGTTGGCGGAAGAGAATTCTGAAGTGGCACGAGGTGTGCGGCTTCTATACGGCGGCAGCGTGAAGGCGGCCAATGCGGCCGAACTGTTCGGCATGCCGGATATCGATGGGGGGCTCATTGGTGGAGCGTCCCTGAATGCAGATGAGTTCGGTGCGATCTGTCGCGCCGCGGGAAACTGAAAAAATGCTGGAAACAGTCGTAGTCGTTTTTCATCTGCTGGGTGCACTGGGCGTAGTTGCTCTCGTATTGCTGCAGCAGGGTAAAGGTGCGGATGCTGGTGCGTCTTTCGGTGCAGGTGCTTCAAATACTGTGTTCGGAAGCCAAGGTTCCTCTACCTTTCTTAGTAAGTTTACTGCTATACTTGCCGCCGGTTTCTTCATAACCAGCTTAGGGTTAGGTTACTTTGCTAAAGAGAAAGCTCACGAGCTGACTCAAGTAGGTTTGCCAAACCCAGCGGTACTGGAAGCGCCAAAGCAACAACCGGCTTCTGATGATGTCCCGGTGCTTCAAGAGCAAAAGTCGGCCAACCCGGCGACTGACGTGCCTCCAGCTCAAGAGCAGAAGTAAGAAGGTTTCAAACGCTGTATTGCCGAGGTGGTGGAATTGGTAGACACGCAACCTTGAGGTGGTTGTGCCCATAGGGTGTAGGGGTTCGAGTCCCCTTCTCGGTACCAATTATCAGGAGAGCCCGCGATTGCGGGCTTTCTTGTAGGTGGAAGGGTTACATTGACCCTGTAAGGGATCGGTCGTATACTTCCGCCCCAGCTTTGTCGCGGGATGGAGCAGTCTGGTAGCTCGTCGGGCTCATAACCCGAAGGTCGTCGGTTCAAATCCGGCTCCCGCAACCAGTTTCAGGGGCCCCTTCCAAGGGGCTTTTTGTTAGCTGGACACTTTATAACGCCGCTGTTCGACGGCGTTTCAGGGATGGGCGATTCGCCCATTTTTTTTTATTTGCACAGCATGCACAAACATGCACGAGGGGGTTCAGGTGTCGAGCAAGCTAGAACAGTTGCAGGCCTTGTTGGCCCCGGTGGTCGTGGCCCTTGGCTATGAATGCTGGGGTATTGAGTTCTCGGCTCAAGGTCGCCACTCACTGTTGCGCGTTTATATCGATAAGGAAGGCGGCGTGTTGGTGGATGATTGCGCCATCGTCAGCCGTCAGATCAGCGGTGTACTGGATGTTGAAGATCCAATCACCTCCGAATACACCCTTGAAGTTTCCTCGCCTGGCATGGAGCGCCCCCTGTTCACACTTGAACAGTTCGCTTCGTTTGCCGGTGAACAAGTGAAGATCAAGCTGCGCTCGCCTTTCGAAGGACGACGCAACTTCCAAGGCCTTCTGCGCGGTGTAGAAGAGCAGGACGTCGTGGTGCAGGTAGATGACCATGAGTTCCTGTTGCCGATCGATATGATCGACAAGGCCAACATTATTCCCAGTTTTGACTGATACGTGCCAGATACTGCGGATCCCGCGGATCCAATGGCTTGCGAAAGGCGAGGCGTACGATGAGCAAAGAAGTACTGCTGGTTGTTGAGTCGGTATCCAATGAAAAGGGCGTACCGGCTAACGTTATTTTTGAAGCGCTGGAGCTGGCTCTGGCCACTGCTACCAAGAAGCGGTTTGAAGACGAAGTTGATTTGCGTGTGGAAATCAATCGCCACACCGGTGCCTACGAGACTTTCCGTCGCTGGACGGTGGTCGAGGAAGCCGACCTGGACGATCCGGCTATCGAAACCTGGCCGAGCAAGGTTGCAGAAACGCACCCGGGCGCCAAGGTCGGTGACGTAGTAGAAGAAAAAATCGAGTCCATTGAGTTCGGTCGCATCGCTGCACAGACTGCCAAGCAGGTCATTGTGCAGAAAGTTCGCGAAGCCGAGCGCGCGCAAGTCGTCGACGCTTATCGCGAGCGCCTGGGGGAAATCATCTCCGGCACCGTGAAAAAAGTGACCCGCGACAACGTGATCGTCGACCTGGGCAACAACGCCGAAGCGTTGCTGGCTCGCGAAGACATCATCTCTCGCGAAACTTTCCGGGTCGGCGTGCGTTTGCGTGCGCTGCTCAAGGAAATCCGCACCGAGAACCGCGGCCCGCAGTTGATCCTGTCGCGTACAGCGCCGGAAATGCTGATCGAGTTGTTCCGCATCGAAGTGCCGGAAATTGCTGAAGGCCTGATCGAAGTCATGGCCGCCTCCCGTGATCCGGGTTCGCGTGCCAAGATCGCAGTCCGCTCCAAGGACAAGCGCATTGACCCGCAAGGTGCCTGCATCGGCATGCGTGGTTCGCGTGTCCAGGCCGTATCCGGCGAGTTGGGCGGCGAGCGCGTGGACATCGTCCTGTGGGACGACAACCCGGCTCAGTTCGTGATCAATGCCATGTCGCCTGCTGAAGTGGCGGCAATTATCGTCGACGAAGATGCCCACGCCATGGACATCGCCGTTGGCGCAGACAATCTGGCTCAGGCCATCGGTCGCGGTGGTCAGAACGTGCGTCTGGCCAGCCAATTGACTGGCTGGACCCTGAACGTGATGACCGAATCGGACATCCAGGCTAAACAGCAAGCTGAAACTGGCGACATCCTGCGCAACTTCATCGAAGAGCTTGAAGTCGATGAAGAGCTGGCGCAGGTGCTGGTGGATGAAGGCTTTACCAGCCTGGAAGAGATTGCCTACGTACCGGTGGAGGAAATGCTCAACATCGACGGCTTTGACGAGGAAATCGTCAACGAGCTTCGCGCTCGGGCCAAGGATCGTTTGTTGACCAAAGCCATCGCTACTGAGGAAAAGCTGGCAGACGCCCATCCGGCCGAAGACCTGCTCTCGCTTGAGGGCATGGACAAGGATTTGGCGATGGAACTGGCGGTGCGCGGCGTAATTACCCGCGAAGACCTGGCCGAGCAGTCTATTGACGATCTGCTCGACATCGACGGCATTGACGATGATCGTGCCGGCAAGTTGATCATGGCCGCCCGAGCCCACTGGTTCGAGTAATTAGGCGCGGCCTGAGGAGAGAAGTGCATGACGCAAGTCACGGTGAAACAACTGGCCGATGAGGTCAAAACACCGGTAGAGCGCCTGTTGCAGCAGATGCGTGAGGCAGGTCTGCCGCACACCGCCGCCGAGGAACATGTGACCGACAGTGAGAAGCAGTCTCTGCTGACTCACTTGAAGAGCAGTCACAAGGCGAAAGTGGAAGAACCGCGCAAGATCACTCTGCAGCGTAAAACCACCAGCACCCTGCGTGTTGCCGGTAGCAAAAGCATCAGCGTTGAAGTACGCAAGAAGAAAGTCTTCGTACAACGCAGCCCGGAAGAAATCGAAGCCGAGCGCAAACGCGAACAGGAAGAACGTCGCGCAGTAGAAAATGCTGCTCGTCAGAAGGCTGAAGAAGAAGCCAAGCGTCGCGCCGAAGAAGAAGCGCGTCGCCAGCCTGCTGCTGCGCAAACCGCGCCGGTAGACGCCGTCGAGGCTGTTGCCCCGGTTGCCGAACCTGTGCGTGAAGCGGCGCCAGTCGTGGCAGCAGCGCCGGCTCCAGCCGACACTCGCAAGCGCGACGAACAGCGTCGTCCGGACAAACCACGTGCCGACGACAACCGTCGTGGCAGTGGTGATGGCGAGCGCAAAAACGCGCCTCATCGTGCTTCGGTCAAGGAAAAGGCACCGGCACCTCGTGTTGCGCCACGGACTACCGACGAAGAAAGCGACGGTTTCCGTCGTGGCGGTCGCGGCAAGGCCAAGCTGAAGAAACGCAACGCCCACGGTTTCCAGAGCCCTACGGGCCCTGTCGTGCGTGAAGTGAAGATCGGCGAGACCATCACGGTGGGCGATCTGGCCCAGCAGATGTCGGTCAAGGCTGCTGAAATCATCAAGTTCATGTTCAAGCTGGGTACACCAGCCACCATCAACCAGGTACTGGATCAGGAAACTGCCCAACTGGTTGCTGAAGAGCTGGGCCACAAAGTGACCCTGGTCAGCGACACCGCCCTGGAAGATTCCCTGGCCGAGTCCCTGAAGTTTGAAGGTGAGGCGGTTTCCCGTGCTCCAGTCGTGACCGTCATGGGCCACGTCGACCACGGTAAAACGTCCCTGCTCGACTACATTCGTCGTGCGAAGGTGGCGGCCGGTGAAGCGGGTGGTATTACCCAGCACATCGGTGCCTACCACGTTGAAACCGACCGCGGCATGGTGACGTTCCTCGACACCCCGGGTCACGCTGCGTTTACCGCAATGCGTGCCCGTGGTGCCAAGGCGACCGACATCGTGATCCTGGTGGTTGCAGCGGACGACGGCGTGATGCCGCAAACCATCGAAGCCGTTCAGCATGCCAAGGCAGCTGGCGTGCCGCTGGTGGTTGCGGTGAACAAGATCGACAAGCCGGGCGCCGATCTCGATCGCATCCGCAGCGAACTATCGGTCCACGGCGTGACCTCCGAAGAGTGGGGTGGCGACACTCCATTCGTTCCGGTCTCGGCGAAGATGGGTACCGGTGTTGACGAACTGCTCGAAGCCGTTCTGCTGCAAGCCGAGGTTCTCGAACTGACCGCTACGCCTTCGGCGCCTGGTCGTGGTGTGGTTGTTGAGTCCCGTCTCGACAAGGGCCGTGGCCCGGTAGCGACTGTCCTGGTCCAGGACGGTACGTTGCGTCAAGGCGACATGGTGCTGGTCGGCTCGAACTATGGCCGCGTGCGCGCCATGCTCGACGAGAACGGCAAGCCCATCAAGGAAGCCGGTCCGGCTATCCCGGTCGAGATCCTCGGCCTGGACGGTACCCCGGACGCTGGCGACGAGATGAGCGTTGTGGCTGACGAGAAGAAAGCCCGTGAAGTGGCTCTGTTCCGTCAAGGCAAGTTCCGCGAAGTCAAACTGGCTCGTGCTCACGCCGGCAAGCTGGAAAATATCTTCGAGAACATGGGCCAGGAAGAGAAGAAGACGCTCAACATCGTCCTCAAATCCGACGTCCGTGGTTCGCTCGAAGCGTTGAACGGCGCCTTGAATGGCCTGGGTAACGACGAAGTGCAAGTGCGTGTGGTCGGTGGCGGTGTCGGTGGTATCACCGAGTCCGACGCCAACCTGGCACTGGCCTCCAATGCTGTACTGTTCGGCTTCAACGTGCGTGCCGATGCTGGCGCTCGCAAGATCGTCGAGCAGGAAGGCCTGGATATGCGTTACTACAACGTGATCTACGACATCATCGAAGACGTCAAGAAAGCGTTGACCGGTATGCTGGGCAGCGACGTGCGGGAGAACATCCTGGGCGTGGCCGAAGTTCGCGACGTGTTCCGTTCGCCGAAGTTTGGTGCCATCGCCGGTTGCATGGTGATCGAAGGTGTCGTTCACCGTAACCGTCCGATCCGTGTACTGCGTGAAGACATCGTGATCTTCGAAGGCGAGCTGGAATCCCTGCGTCGCTTCAAGGATGACGCTTCCGAAGTACGTGCCGGCATGGAATGCGGTATTGGCGTCAAGAGCTACAACGACGTCAAGGTCGGCGACAAGATCGAAGTCTTCGAGAAGGTCCAGGTTGCTCGCAGCCTCTAACTCGCGCACTTCAAGAGCCGCACCGGGCAGCCGCATGAATATGCGCTGCCTGGCTGGCGGACTCTAAACGCAACGCCCGGTCTGGCTTTTGCCAGGCCGGGCGTTTGCCGCTTTCAGACCTCGCGGGTTTCACCGTGGGGCAGTAACAGGTAACAAGACATGGCAAAAGAATACAGCCGTACCCAACGAATCGGCGATCAGATGCAGCGCGAGCTGGCCCAGCTGATCCGTCGCGAAGTCAAAGACCCGCGCGTCGGCCTGGTCACCATTACCGCAGTGGAAGTCAGCCGTGACGTCGGTCACGCCAAGATTTTCATCACCGTGATGGGCCAGGACAGCGCCGAAGAAATCGCCCAGAGCATCAAGGTGCTCAACTCGGCCGCCGGCTTCCTGCGTATGCAGCTGGCCCGGGAGATGAAGCTGCGCAGCGTCCCACAGCTGCACTTCCATTACGACGAAAGCGTCGTGCGGGGTGCTCACCTGTCGGCGTTGATCGAACGCGCCGTGGCTGAAGACAGTCAGCACCCGGTTGCGGCTGAACCCGAAGACACCAAGGAGTAATCGGTGGCTCAGGTCAAACGTATCCGTCGTAACGTCAGCGGTATCATCCTGCTCGACAAGCCGCTGGGGTTCACGTCCAACGCGGCGTTGCAGAAGGTTCGCTGGCTGCTCAATGCTGAAAAGGCCGGGCACACCGGTAGCCTCGATCCGCTGGCCACCGGCGTATTGCCGCTGTGCTTTGGCGAGGCAACCAAGTTTTCCCAGTACCTGCTCGATTCCGACAAGGGTTATGAAACCCTGGCGCAACTGGGCAAGACCACCACCACGGCGGATGCCGAAGGCGAGGTTTTGCTGGAACGCCCGGTGACCGTTGGTCAGGCGGATATCGAAGCGGTTTTGCCGGGTTTTCGCGGGCAAATCAGTCAGATACCGCCGATGTACTCCGCTTTGAAGCGCGATGGGCAGCCGTTGTATAAACTGGCCCGTGCAGGCGAAGTAGTGGAGCGCGAACCGCGTTCTGTTACTATTGCGCGCTTGGAATTGCTGGCCTTCGACGGTAATACTGCGCGGCTGGCCGTGGATTGCAGCAAGGGCACCTATATCCGCACCCTGGTGGAGGATATTGGTGAACAGCTCGGCTGTGGCGCGTACGTGGCAGAATTGCGACGGACCCAGGCCGGGCCTTTCACGTTGGCCCAGACGGTCACGCTGGAAGAGCTTGAAGCGGTGCATGCCGAAGGCGGCAACGAAGCGGTCGACCGCTTCCTGATGCCATCGGACAGCGGTTTGCTGGATTGGCCGCTCTTGCAGTTCTCGGAACACAGCGCGTTCTACTGGCTCAACGGCCAGCCGGTACGCGCCCCGGATGCGCCGAAATTCGGCATGGTCCGGGTACAAGATCACAACGGTCGCTTCATCGGTATCGGTGAAGTGAGCGAAGACGGGCGCATTGCGCCGCGTCGACTGATTCGGTCGGAATGACCGGAACCAGCCTGCGTAACAGCAGGTTGGCGAGTGTGGCTGTTAACAGGCACGGTCACTACTCATTTATAGATACAGGGATTTGTCCCTGGCCTGTTGAAGCTGTTTCCTCGGAACAGTTTCCTGACTAAAAGGATTGCCTCATGGCTCTCGACGTTCAAGAAAAAGCTCAAATCGTAGCTGACTACCAGCAAGCTGTTGGTGACACTGGTTCGCCAGAAGTGCAAGTTGCACTGCTGACCCACAACATCAACAAACTGCAAGGTCACTTCAAGGCCAACGGTAAAGATCACCACTCCCGTCGTGGTCTGATCCGCATGGTAAACCAGCGTCGTAAGCTGCTGGACTACCTGAAAGGCAAGGACGTGAGCCGTTACAGCGCTCTGATCGCTCGCCTGGGTCTGCGTCGCTAATCAGCGATTGCGCTAGAGGTTGGTGGTCTGTCGTACGTCAGTGGGTTTCCCGCTGGCGCATGGCAGGCTCCCAGCCTCAAGTTTTATCTGGATACACGTTTTACCCTGGACAGGCGTCGGGCCGATTCCCGTCATTGCCCAAGAATTTCGCAAGAAGACAAGTTCCCCAAGAGCCACAAAGAAGGTAGGACACCGTGAACCCGGTAATCAAAAAATTCCAATTCGGTCAGTCGACCGTTACCCTCGAGACTGGCCGTATCGCCCGTCAGGCCTCCGGCGCAGTGCTGGTCACCGTTGACGACGACGTCAGCGTATTGGTGACCGTTGTCGGTGCCAAGCAAGCCGATCCAGGCAAGGGCTTCTTCCCTCTGTCTGTCCACTACCAGGAAAAGACTTACGCTGCCGGTAAGATCCCTGGCGGTTTCTTCAAGCGCGAAGGCCGTCCTTCCGAGAAAGAAACCCTGACTTCCCGACTGATCGACCGTCCGATCCGTCCGCTGTTCCCAGAAGGCTTCATGAACGAAGTGCAGGTTGTCTGCACCGTCGTGTCCACCAGCAAAAAAACCGATCCGGACATCGCTGCGATGATCGGTACCTCGGCTGCCCTGGCCATCTCCGGCATTCCTTTCGATGGCCCGATCGGCGCTGCCCGCGTCGCGTTCCACGAAAGCACCGGCTACCTGCTGAACCCAACCTACGAGCAACTGAAAGCTTCGAGCCTGGACATGGTCGTGGCCGGTACTTCCGAAGCCGTGCTGATGGTTGAATCCGAAGCCAAAGAGCTGACCGAAGACCAGATGCTGGGCGCCGTGCTGTTCGCCCACGACGAGTTCCAGGTGGTAATCAACGCCGTCAAGGAACTGGCCGCCGAAGCCGCCAAGCCAACCTGGACCTGGGCTCCGCAAGCCGAAGCCACTGAACTGCTGGGCGCGATTCGTGCCGAGTTCGGTGAAGCGATCTCCCAGGCCTACACCATCACCGTCAAGGCTGACCGTTATGCGCGCCTGGGCGAGCTGAAAGACCAAGTCGTTGCCAAGCTGTCCGGCGAAGAAGGCCAGCCATCGGCCAGCGACGTCAAAGCCGCTTTTGGTGAAATCGAATACCGCACCGTTCGCGAAAACATCGTCAACGGCAAGCCGCGTATCGACGGTCGCGACACCCGCACCGTACGTCCGTTGAACATCGAAGTTGGTGTTCTGCCAAAGACCCACGGTTCGGCACTGTTCACCCGTGGCGAGACCCAGGCCCTGGTCGTTGCCACACTGGGCACCGCCCGTGACGCACAACTGCTGGACACCCTGGAAGGCGAAAAGAAAGACCCGTTCATGCTGCACTACAACTTCCCTCCGTTCTCGGTGGGCGAGTGTGGTCGCATGGGTGGCGCCGGTCGCCGCGAAATCGGTCACGGCCGTCTGGCCCGTCGTTCGGTCCAGGCCATGCTGCCTGCCGCTGACGTGTTCCCGTACACCATTCGCGTGGTATCGGAAATCACCGAGTCCAACGGTTCGAGCTCGATGGCTTCGGTCTGCGGCGCTTCCCTGGCCCTGATGGACGCTGGTGTGCCGATGAAGGCGCCGGTTGCCGGTATCGCCATGGGCCTGGTTAAAGAGGGCGAGAAATTCGCCGTCCTGACCGACATCCTGGGTGACGAAGACCACCTGGGCGACATGGACTTCAAAGTGGCCGGTACCGCCAAAGGCGTCACCGCACTGCAGATGGACATCAAGATCAAGGGCATCACCGAAGAGATCATGGAAATCGCCCTGGGCCAAGCCCTGGAAGCGCGCCTGAACATCCTCGGCCAGATGAACCAGATCATCGGTCAGTCCCGTACCGAGCTGTCGGAAAATGCTCCGACCATGATCGCGATGAAGATCGACACCGACAAAATCCGTGATGTCATCGGTAAAGGCGGCGCGACCATCCGTGCAATCTGCGAAGAAACCAAGGCTTCGATCGACATCGAAGACGACGGTTCGATCAAGATCTTCGGCGAAACCAAGGAAGCGGCAGAAGCAGCACGCCAGCGTGTCCTGGGTATCACCGCAGAAGCCGAGATCGGCAAGATCTACGTCGGCAAGGTTGAACGCATCGTCGACTTCGGCGCCTTCGTCAACATCCTGCCGGGCAAGGACGGTCTGGTTCACATCTCCATGCTGAGCGATGCTCGCGTCGAGAAAGTGACCGACATCCTCAAAGAAGGCCAGGAAGTGGAAGTGCTGGTACTGGACGTGGACAACCGCGGCCGTATCAAGCTGTCCATCAAGGACGTCGCAGCAGCCAAGGCATCGGGCGTTTAATCACCCCCGCGCCTGACCGCTGAACAAGCAAACGCCCCGACTGGTTCGGGGCGTTTTGCTATGTGAAGAAAATCCCCGCCAGGCAGGTTGCCTGGCCACCGGGGACGGTGCTAGTTTTAGCCACCGCCCGTGTAGCTCAGTCGGTAGAGCAGCGCACTCGTAACGCGAAGGTCGCAGGTTCGATTCCTGTCTCGGGCACCACCCCCCTCGTTATTTCACCTTCCTGCTCAGTTCCTCGACGGTACGTTTGAGCTTGTCCATTTCATTGTCCTGATCGCTAAGCTCTCGTTTCAGGGACGAAATCTCGCTGTTGCTCGAACTCGAACTGGAGCCGCTATTGCGCTTGAGTTCTTCCACTTGTTTGCCAAGGTCCTTCAGATCGTCTTGCTGTTCCTTGATCGTGCGCTTGAGCTCGTCAATCTCCTTGCTGCTGGAGGTGGAGCCGGAGCCGCTGTTGCGCTTGAACTCTTCGATCTGGCGGGCCTGCTCGCTGAGGATGCGCTTCTGGTTTTCCAGTTCGGCGGCGTTATCCTTGACTGCTTCTGGCAAGTTTTCCAAGTCACCCACGCTGATATTGGTCTTGATGAGAACATCTTTATCAAATGAGTTGCGGAGCACGGGGATTGTGTCGGTAGGCAAAGGTGTACCGGAGGTAACTTCGACAGCCGCTTGAGCAAGGCCGGCAAAGCTCAGGCTGCCGAGCAGCAAGGTCGCGGTAGCAAGCCGGGTCGACGAACGTTTCGAAAAGCTGCGCATCACTGGGGTTCCTTGTGAAGTGCCTGTGTGGCACATCGCTATGACTGGTTTTTTTGACAGATGTTCCAAAGCTCCCCTGGTTTCCCATGCACATGGTTTTTTGTGGGATAGATGTAAAGAACCGTGTAAATCGTCGGCAAAACGTCCTATATTCGTTGCCTGCATGTGCATCGCCCAGCAGTTTTCAGATGATCCCCGAATGGTTCTGAAGGCCAGATAAACCGGGCTTCACACGGTTTTTTGCGTCAGAGAGATCCTTGATGATCCAGATCCATCTTCCATTCCCCAGATCAACGAGAACGCCATGACCGTTAAAGCATTGACCCAGGAAGCCAGGCACGAAGAAGCGCTGAAGAAGTACGTGTTGGATGCGCCCCAACTGCTGGAAGAGATCAAGGACTTGCCTGCCGACGATCAAAAAGACCAGATCCAGTGGGCGTTCGAGGATGAGGCCGAAGCCCAGGGGCTGCAGCCTTGGGAGTTGACGCTCAAGTACACCAGCACGCCTGAAGAGTTCGAGGCGCAGCGCCTTGCGTTGCACAAGGAGGCGGCCGAGGTGCTGGGTGTGGAATGGGATGAGTACTGCGAGATGAATAATCTGGTGGTCTGAAAAACGCGACCAGAACAAAACTGTGGCGAGGGAGCAAGCTCCCTCGTCACGGACCCTCTTCGTTTCTGATCGCCTGGCGTCAGCCTGTCAGAGGTTCAAGCGCATCGACAGATCCACCGCCTTCACATCCTTGGTCATCGCGCCGATCGAGATGTAGTCCACGCCGGTCTCGGCAATTGGGCGCAACGTGCTTTCGTTGATCCCGCCGCTGGCCTCCAGCTTCGCCTTGCCGCCATTGAGGCGTACGGCTTCACGCATGTCGTCCAGGTTCAGTTCGTCGAGCATGATGATGTCGGCGTTGGCCGCCAGCGCTTCTTTCAACTCCGCCAGGCTTTCCACTTCGATTTCCACCGGTTTGCCCGGTGCGATCTTGTGGGCGGCCGCGATGGCCTGGGCGATTCCGCCGCAGGCGGCGATGTGGTTTTCCTTGATCAGGAAGGCATCGTAGAGGCCGATGCGGTGGTTATGGCAGCCGCCGCAGGTGACCGCGTACTTCTGGGCCAGGCGCAGCCCGGGCAGGGTCTTGCGGGTGTCCAGGAGCTTGACCTGAGTGTCGGCGACGAAATCGGCCAGGTAACGGGCCCGCGTGGCGACGCCCGAGAGCATTTGCAGGAAGTTCAGCGCGCTGCGTTCGCCGGTCAGCAGCGAGCGGGCCGGGCCCTCCAGATGGAACAGCGCCTGATCGGGGGTGGCCCGGTCGCCGTCGCGCACTTGCCAGTGCACCGCGACACGCGGGTCCAGTTGCCGGAACACGGCATCGACCCAGGCCGTGCCACTGATGGTCGCCGCATCGCGGGTGATGATCGTGGCCTTGGCCAGGCGTTCGGCGGGGATCAGTTGCGCGGTGATGTCGCCGCTGCCGATGTCTTCGAGCAACGCACGGCGCACGTTGGCTTCGATTTCGGCGGTCAGATCGGCGAGGCGTAGATTCGGCATAACGGGCTCCACAAACAAAGTGGCTTGATTATAGGGTGTCGAAACCTGCATTTGGTCGCGTCCTCGCAACATTTCCTCATTTTCCCGGTCACTTATTGCGCCGTATTTCGAGCTCGATCACAGAGTCTGCTGGTACGACAGGGTTGTTTTACCCGATAATCCGCCTTTCGATTGACGTCATGACTTTGACGTTGCGAACCGAAAACCGTTTCAGGAGGCCAGGATGCACAACGACGGGAATGTAGTGCCTTTGCACAAGGTGCCTACCGATCAGGCGAGTCGCTCGCCGCTCGCCCGCCTGCCTGTGATTCTGCTTCAGGTTCGCGACAAGGCCGCCCAACAGTTGCGCCTGGGTTTGCAGGGGCTGTTTGATAACGCCGACGACACCTTGTTTGAAATGGCCGACCGGGCGCGCGACGACGTCGAGCAGAACCTGTATTTCGAGGCCATGCGAGACCTGCGTCTGAAGCGTAAAAGTATCGAACGGGAGTTCATCGAGCAGTTTTTCGAGACCTTTGTCAGCCTGGCCCAGTACGACCTGACCCACGCCAGCTTGGCGCCCACCCTGGCGCCGGACGGCCAAACCCAGCGCTCTCACGATGAGCTGGAGCGTCATCTGGCGGTCGAGGCCATGGTCACTCGGGTGCTCAGGCGCGATGGCGTGGCGCTCGAGCAACTGACGGCCCGGCTCGGTGTGCTGCTGGACCGACCGCTGGCCAACCAGCACAACCCCCTGAGCCCGGCACTGCTGTGCGAGAAGTTCCTGCAGGCCGGGCGCAATCTGGGGGTGGGCATCAAGGTCAAGCTGATCCTGCTCAAGCTCTTCGAGCGTTATGTGCTCAGCGAGTGCGACCAACTCTATACCGAGGCCAACCAATTGCTGGCCGCCACGGGGGTCTTGCCGGAGCTCAAGGTGACGCCGGCGCGCCGGGTATCGGATCGTCCCCAGGATAATCCCAGGCCCAACGCCGAGATCGCTGCCAAGCCCAGCGATGCCGAGGTCGACGACAGCGTGCAGGAAGTGTTCGCCGCCCTGCAGAAACTCTTGATGCACGTGCGTGGCAGCGTGGCGCCGACCCTGGAAGCCAGCGTGCCACCCCAGCCGATTTCTACCCGTGACCTGCTGCGGCTGCTCTCGCATTTGCAGCAGTACGTGCCAGCGCCTGCCGTGCAGGACGAGTTCGACTTGCGTAGTCAGCTTGAACAATTGTTGACCCGGGTCAGCGTCAGGAGCGGCAAGTCCCGGGTGGTTGAAGGCGCCGATGAAGACGTGATCAACCTGATCTCGATGATGTTCGAGTTCATCCTCGATGATCATAACCTCCCAGACTCTTTCAAGGCCCTGATCGGCCGCCTGCAGATCCCGATGCTCAAGGTCGCGGTGCAGGACAAGAGCTTCTTCAGCCGCGGCAATCATCCGGCCCGGCGGCTGCTGAACGAAATCGCCGCCGCCGCCATGGGCTGGGGCGATTGCGACGATCATCAGCGCGACAGCCTGTACCTGCGCATCGAACAAGTCGTGCAGCGCTTGCTGAATGATTTCGTCGATGACCCGGCGATTTTCTCCGAGCTGCTGGCCGATTTCCTGGCCTTCACCAGTGATGAGCGGCGCCGCAGTGAGTTGCTTGAACAGCGTATCCGCGACGCCGAGGAGGGGCGGGCCAAGGCTGAGCTGGCGCGTCATCGGGTCGAAGGGGCGTTGAACCAGGTGATGCTGGGCAAAGTCTTGCCGCAAGCCGTGGTGGAGTTCGTGCAGCAGGCCTGGAGCCAGGTGCTGTTGCTGACCTGTTTCAAGCACGGTAAGTATTCCGCCGAGTGGCAGGCCGACGTCCTGACCCTGGAGCAATTGATCTGGAGCGTCCAGCCTCACGACGAGCCAGACGCTGGCCTGCGTTTACTGGCGATGGTGCCGGAGCTGCTCAAGGCCTTGCGTGAAGGCCTGAGTCGTTCGGCGTTCGACCCATTCGCCACCAGCGAGTTTTTCAGTGAGCTGGAAGTCCTGCATGTGCAGGCCCTCGAACGCACGGGCCAGGCAACGGAACAGGCCCAGTCGTTCGATTCGCCGGCGATGGTCGAGGTGTTGGAAAGAATCGTCCTGCGCCCCTCGCAAAAAACGGCGGGAGAGAGCGTGGCGGTGCATTTGCCGGCGGATGATGTCGGCCTGCTGCAGGTCGACCAGTTGCACCTGGGGAGTTGGGTCGAGTTCCAGGAGGACGATGACAATACCCTGCGTTGCAAGCTGGCGGCGATCATCGAGGCCACCGGCAAATACGTCTTCGTCAATCGCACCGGCCTCAAGGTGCTGGAGCACAGCCGCACCAGCCTGGCCCTGGAGTTTCGCCGGGGCGCGGCGCGACTGTTGGACGACACCCTGTTGTTCGACCGGGCGCTGGAGTCGGTGCTGGGCAATCTGCGCCAGCTCAATCGCGGCAAGTGATCGCGCAGCCCGGTCCGATCACGGCATACTGGCGGCATTCACCGTCGTCATCGAAGGAACCTCTATGCAGTTGGACTCCGCGAGCGGTTGGTGCGAAGGGGTGCGTCATTGCCCATCGCCCAACTTCAATGCGCGCCCGGAAGGCGAAATCTCCCTGCTGGTGATCCACAACATCAGTCTGCCACCGGCACAATTCGCCACGGGCAAGGTGCAGGAATTCTTCCAGAATCGACTGGATGTCACGGAACATCCCTACTTTGTCGGTATCGCCGATCTGCGGGTTTCTGCGCATTTTCTGATCGAACGTGACGGCGCCGTGACCCAGTTTGTCTCTTGTCTGGACCGCGCGTGGCATGCGGGCGTCTCGTGCTTCGAGGGGCGTGAGACCTGTAACGATTTTTCCCTGGGCATCGAGCTTGAGGGCACGGATGATCTGCCGTTCACCGACGCGCAATATGTGGCATTGGTGGACCTGACCCGGCAGTTGCAAGCGGCGTTCAGGGCGATCACTGTGCAGCGTATCTGCGGGCACAGCGATATCGCGCCGGGGCGCAAGACCGATCCGGGACCGGCATTCGACTGGGTGCGCTACCGCGCAGCCCTGACAGAAGGGGAAGGACAATGAGTTTTCTGGTGTTGCTGCTGGCCGTCTGGATCGAGAAGTTCTCGGCCTTGCGCCAGCGGGTTCAGCGCGACGGCGGTTGGCTGCGCGAGCTGAACAAGCTCGAGGCGAGCCCACGGTGGGTCAACCGACCTTGGCTGGTGCTGACGGTGATGGTCCTGCTGCCCGTGGCACTGCTGGCATTGCTTTTGTGGGTGCTGGAGCCGGTGGCCTATGGTCTGCTGGCGCTGCCGGTGCACTTGCTGGTGGTGATTTACAGCCTGGGGCGCGGTGATCTGCTGGCCGCCCTTGGACCGTTTCGCGATGCGTGGCGTCGGGAGGACCTGCAAGCGGCGGCCCATGTGGCCAAGCGCGACCTGGACATTGAGGCCGATGACGGTGAGCAGTTGCTGGAGCGGGTCCAGGGGCATTTGTTGTGGCAGGCCTACCAGAGCTTTTTCGCGGTGATTTTCTGGTACTTCGTGTTGGGCCCGGTCGCGGCCTTGAGCTATCGACTGCTGGCGCTGGCCGCCGAGCACAGCCAGAACCCCGACGTGGCCGAGCGGGCCGCGCAAATGCGTCATGCCTTCGACTGGGTGCCGGTGCGGTTGCTGGCGGCGAGCTTCGCCCTGGTGGGCAATTTCGTCGCGGTCAGCCGGGTCATGTTGCATGAGTTGTTGAACTGGAACATCAGCGCCGCCGACCTCATCGACAAGGTCGGCCTGGTGGCTGGCGAAATCCCCAGGCCTGTCGCCGGGCCGGATGGCATCAATAGCTTGGACCGCCTCTGGGAGTTGCTGCTGCGTGCGGCGGTGCTCTGGTATGCCGGGTTTGCGTTGTGGACGGTGTTGGCCTGAGAACACCAACACATTTCCTTGTGGCGAGGGGATTCTGTGGGAGCAAGGCTTGCCCGCGATAAGCGATGCGGTCTTTCAGAAATCGCGGCGTCTGCATCGCGGGCAAGCCTTGCTCCCACAGATAAATCCCCTCGCCACAGGGAACGGGCGATGTACCTCGTTAACCTTAAGTTACAAATCTCCCCGCCGATTTAGGCTATACAGGGACAGCGCCCGAATAGTGGCTTTCTGCTGTCTCCGTGCGCGAGCTCATAACAATAAGAACACTACCGGGAGACTTCCTTGTGAAGAGTTTGCTCTGGCCCGCCGTCGCGCTGATGAACCGCCTGAGCTTCGGCATGAAGTTCAGCCTGATCAGCGTGCTGTTCCTGCTGCCCATGCTGGTGACCAATTTCTTTCTGGTGCGTGATTCCTATCGGGAATTCCAGGGCACCCAAGTGGAGCTGCAAAGCCTCGACTTGTTGGGCAGCAGCCTGACCCTGCGCCGAGACCTGGAAACCCTCAACAACCTGGTGCAGATCAACGCCAGCCTGGGCCAGTCCGGTAAGGCCGGTGATGTGGAAGCGAAGATCGGCAGCCTGGAGCAACAGGTCCTCACGCGCCTGCAAGGCATGACCGCCATGGCCATCGAGCCTGAGCAGGTCAGTGCCTTCGAGGCCAAGCGCGACGAGATGATCGGCGCGTTCAAGGCCCAGCAGGCCGAAAGTTCCTTGCAGAGCAAAAGTGCGCTGATCGGCAAGTTGCTCAACAGCGCCCAGATGTTCAGCCAGATCATCGCCAGCCAGGCGGGACTGAGCCGCGACAACCAGAGCGACATCCGTCAACTCAGCGAATTGATCATCGGCACCACCCCCAAGGTCACCCAGATCCTCGGCGAAGGCCGGGCATTGGGCGCCTCTTCATTGGGGCTGGGCTTTCTCAATTCGGCCTCGAGCACCCGTTTCGACGAGTTGCTGGCGCAGATCGAAAAGCTCCAGGGCGAGTACGACTTGAAACTGCAGGACGCCCTCGGCTCCAGCAAGGCGGCCGGACAAGCCCTTGGCACCCAGGCCGATAGCAGCAAGAGCACCCTCAAGAACGCTTCGGAACTGATCGAGGAACAGGTGGTGATGGCCGACACCCTCGATGCGCCCTGGTCGGCATTCTTTGACCAGGTCAGCGGCCTGATGGAGCAGACTTATCGGTTGAACGAAGCGACCCAGGGTTTTCTCGGTGTGCAGTTGCAACAACGTCTGGAGCAAAATCGCAGCCATATGGTGCTGCAAGCCGTGGCGCTGGTGGCGGTGTTCCTGTTGATTTTTTACCTGTATGCCGGCTTCTACGCGTCGACCCGCACCACCCTCCAGCACCTCGGCCAGATGATGGACAAAGTGGCGGCGGGGGACATGACGGTCAATTTTGTAGCGCGCAGCAAGGACGAACTGGGCGAATTGGGTGAAGTGTTCAACGGTACGGTGGCGAAGATCCATGACCTGATCGAACAGGTCGGCCGCACCGTCGCGGAAGTCGAACGCCAGGCCGGGCAGGTGGAAACGGTATCGGCCCAGAGCAACCAGGCGGTCGCCGGCCAGCGCAGCCAGATCGAACTGGTGGCCACGGCGATGAACCAGATGTCGGCCACGGCCCAGGAAGTGGCCCGCAGTGCCGCCGCTGCCGTGAGCAGTGCCCACAGCGTGAACGACGAGACCCTCAGCGGGCGCGGGCTGGTGGAGTCCCAGCAGGGCAGCATCGCCCGCTTGGCCAGCGAGATCGATCAGTCGGTGCAGGTGATCAATCAACTGGCGACCGACAGCCAGGCCATCAGCCGCGTGCTGGATGTGATCAAGAGCATCGCCGAGCAGACCAACCTGTTGGCCCTCAATGCCGCCATCGAAGCCGCCCGGGCCGGTGAGCAGGGTCGGGGTTTTGCGGTGGTGGCCGATGAAGTGCGGACCCTGGCCAAGCGGACTCAGCAATCGACCGAAGAAATCGAAGCGATGATCACCCGCCTGCACGGCGGAGTCGGCGCCGCCGTCAAGGCGATGGGCACCAGCCATGAGATGGCCAGTGGCACGGTCGGCCAATCGGAAAAAGTCCAACAGGCCTTGGAAAATATCCTCGGTGCGGTCGGCATGATCGTCGACCAGAACCAGCAGATCGCCGCCGCCGTGGAGCAACAGACGGCCGTGGCCCATGACATCGACCAGAACATCGTCGAGATCAACCGAGCTGGCGAACGTACGGCCGAAGGCGCGCACCAGACCGAAAACGCCAGCCGCGAACTGTCCGCCCAGGTGGTGCAGCTCAAGCAGTTGATCAATGCATTCAGGGTGTGATCGCCACTGATTCACCGCAGGTCCAGTGTGGGAGCGAGCTTGCTCGCGATAGCGGTGTATCGGTCAAAAACAGGTTGCCTGACACTCCGCTATCGCGAGCAAGCTCGCTCCCACAGGAGGCTGTCACCAATTGAACAGTTGGCGGGCGTTGGCCGTGCTGGCCTCGGCCAGACGCTCAGGCGTCACCGCCATGATCCCGGCCAGCGCCTCGCAAATCGCCGGCAAATGCGCCGGGCTGTTGCGTTGGCCGGGAAACATCGCCGGGGCCATGTCCGGTGAGTCGGTTTCCAGCACCACCGCCTCCAGCGGTAACTTCGCCAGCACCCGGTGCATGCGCAGGGCCTGGGGCCAGGTCGCGGCACCGCCGAGGCCGAGCTTGAAGCCGAGCTTGATGTATTCGCGGGCCTCTTCGAAACTGCCGGCGAAGGCGTGGATGATCCCCGCGCGCGCCGGGCGAATGCGCTTGAGTGTGGCGATCACGGCGGCATGGCTGCGGCGCACGTGGATCAGCGCTGGCAGTTCAAACTCCACGGCCAATTCCAGTTGCGCTTCGAACAGCGCTTGCTGGCGCTCGCGGTCGAGGGTCTCGATGTAGTAGTCCAGGCCGATTTCCCCCACCGCACATAATTGCCGATGCCCGGCCAGACGGCTCAGCCAGTCGCGCAGCAGCGCCACGTCGTCGGGTTGATGCTGGTCGAGGTGCACCGGGTGCAGGCCCAGGGCGGCATGCAGGTCCGGGTCGCTTTGCACCAGGTCCCAGACCCGCTGCCAATTGTCCCGATACACCCCCAGGACCACCATTTGCCGCACGCCCAAGGCGCGGCTTTCGGCCAGCAGCGCCGGGCGGTCCGCGTCAAAGTCCGGAAAGTCCAGGTGGGTGTGGGTGTCGATCAACTCCATGCATCAATCCTGAAGAAACGTCAGCCCTGGTGGATCCGCTGCTTGAACGTCCGCGCGATGGCCTGCACGCCAGGCTGGTAGTCATCGTTTTCGATGGCCGCCAGGGCCAGTTCCAGGGCCTTGGCGGCGATCAGCTGATGTTGTTGGGACATGGCATTGACCGGCAGCGGCAGGAAATCCAGCAATTGCGTGTCACCAAACGTGCCCAGGCGCAGCGGACGCGTCTTGAGCGGGAAATCGTGCAGGGCGTCGAACACCCCTTGCAGCAGCACGTAAGATGTCGTGATCAGCGCATCGGGCAGGTGCCCCAGGCGCGCGAGCATTTCATCCATCAACTGACGACCGCATTCACGGCTGAACGACTCGCCATGCTCGATCAACACCTGGCCCTCGAACCCAGCCAGGGCTTCGCGAAAACCGGCGGCCCGTTCCTGACTGATGCTCAATTCGGGACGGGCGCTGATCAAGGCGATTTGCCGCGGGTGGGTTTCCAGCAGGCTGCGCGTCAGGTGTAGGCTGGCCTGGCGGTCGTCGCTGATCACCGAGCAGAACCGCGCCGGTTCCATCACCCGGTCGATGGCGATGATCGGAATGCCCTTGGCCTGCAATTGCAGGTAGCTGTCGTCGCCGGCCGGCAGGCAACTGGCGACGATCAGCGCATCGCAGCGCCGGGCGCGGAACAATTGCAATAGCTGCCGCTCACTGTCGGGCGCATCATCGGAACTGGCGATCAGCAACTGATAGCCCCTGGCCCGTGCGCCTTGTTCCAGCAACTTGGCGATGCGGGCGTAACTGGGGTTTTCCAGGTCTGGCAGGATGAAGCCCAGGGTCCGCGTATGCCGGCTGCGCAGCCCGGCGGCCTGGGGGTTGGGCGTGAAGCCGTGCTCCTCGACCACCGCCCGCACCCGTTCGACGGTGGCGCTGCTGATGCGTTGCTGTTCGGCCTTGCCATTGATGACATAGCTGGCGGTGGTCACGGACACACCGGCCAGTTGGGCAATATCACTGAGTTTCAACCCGGTTTTCCTTGTTTTTTCGAGTTAGCCCCGACGATAAGGGCCATCCTACCCGATTCAAGCCGACGGTTACCGTCCAAGCGCTTACGACAAGTTGCACTTCAACGATGAGAGATTATCGAGTAACGTGCCAATCTTTCTAGATTAAACGTTTCAGCAAGCGTATTTTCAAGGCTAGCAGGATTTTTGGCCGTGCTGCCGCGATACCGCCAAAAGCCGTCCTGTAACGCTAAGCTGATTCATTCAAAACAATACCTGGCGCCAACCCGGTCGCCAAAAAGGAGAAAGCATGCTCGAGCTCACTCTAGAGCAGATATCCATGGCGCAGACGGCTGTGGATAAAGACGCTGCACTGCAACTGCTCGCCGACAAACTGGTGGCCGATGGCCTGGTGGCTGAGGGTTACCTCGCCGGCTTGCAGGCTCGCGAAGCCCAGGGTTCGACCTTTCTTGGCCAAGGTATTGCCATCCCCCACGGCACCCCGCAGACCCGCGACCTGGTCTATTCCACCGGCGTGCGCCTGCTGCAATTCCCCGAAGGCGTGGACTGGGGCGATGGTCAGATTGTCTACCTGGCCATCGGCATTGCTGCCAAGTCCGACGAACACCTGCGCCTGTTGCAACTGCTGACCCGCGCCCTCGGCGAGACGGACCTGGGCCAGGCCCTGCGCCGTGCCGGTTCCGCCGAAGCCTTGCTGAAGCTGCTGCAAGGCGCGCCGCAGGAACTGGCCCTGGATGCCCAGATGATCGGCCTCGGTGTGTCGGCTGACGATTTTGAAGAGCTGGTATGGCGCGGCGCCCGCCTGTTGCGCCAGGCCGATTGCGTGAGCAACGGCTTTGCCGGCGTGTTGCAGCAAGTCGATGCGCTGCCCCTGGGCGATGGCTTGTGGTGGCTGCACAGCGAGCAGACCGTCAAGCGCCCGGGCCTGGCGTTCGTCACCCCGGACAAACCCATCCGTTACCTGGGCCAACCCTTGAGCGGTCTGTTCTGCCTCGCCAGCCTTGGCGAGGCCCACCAGGCCTTGCTGGAACGGCTCTGCGCCTTGCTGATCGAAGGCCGTGGCCACGAACTGGGCCGCGCCACCAGCAGCCGCAAGGTGCTGGAAGTGCTCGGCGGCGAATTGCCCGCCGACTGGCCCAGCGCGCGCATCGGCCTGGCCAATGCCCATGGTCTGCATGCGCGTCCGGCGAAGATCCTCGCCCAGTTGGCGAAAAGTTTCGAAGGCGAAATCCGCGTACGTATCGTCGACGGCCAGGACAGCGCCGTGTCGGTCAAGAGCTTGAGCAAGCTGTTGAGCCTGGGCGCCCGTCGCGGCCAGGTCCTGGAATTCATCGCCGAGCCGAGCATTGCCGCCGATGCGTTGCCGGCACTGTTGGCGGCCATTGAAGAAGGCCTTGGCGAAGAAGTTGAACCACTGCCGCCACCGAGTGCGCCACGGGAAACCGTGATGGCGGAAGTTGCGACCGTCATGCTGGCGCCCGAATCCGGCAGCCTGATCCAGGCCGTCGCCGCCGCCCCGGGCATCGCCATCGGCCCGGCGCATATCCAGGTCTTGCAGGCCATTGACTATCCACTGCGCGGTGAGTCGGCAGCCATCGAGCGCGAGCGCCTGCAGAACGCCTTGAACCAGGTGCGCCAGGACATCCAAGGCCTGATCGAGCGCGCCAAGGCCAAGGCCATCCGCGAGATCTTCATCACCCATCAGGAAATGCTCGACGACCCGGAGCTGAGCGACGAAGTCGACACCCGCTTGAAGCTGGGCGAGAGTGCGCAGGCAGCGTGGATGGGCGTGATCGAAGCCGCCGCGAAAGAGCAGGAAGCCTTGCAGGATGCCTTGCTGGCCGAACGCGCCGCCGATCTGCGAGACGTCGGCCGTCGAGTGCTGGCGCAACTGTGTGGCGTCGAAACCCCGAACGAACCCGAGCAACCCTACATCCTGGTGATGGACGAAGTCGGCCCGTCCGACGTGGCTCGCCTGGACCCGGCCCGTGTGGCAGGGATTCTCACTGCCCGTGGCGGTGCCACCGCCCACAGCGCCATCGTCGCCCGCGCCCTGGGCATTCCGGCGCTGGTGGGCGCCGGTGCGGCGGTGTTGCTGCTGGCACCGGGCACCTCGTTGCTGCTGGACGGCCAGCGCGGCCGCCTGCACGTAGACCCTGACGCCACCACGTTGCAGCGCGCCAAGGAAGAGCGCGACACCCGCGAACAGCGCCTCAAGGTCGCCGCGCAGCAACGTCACGAACCGGCAGTGACCCGTGACGGGCATGCCGTGGAAGTGTTTGCCAACATTGGCGAAAGCGCCGGTGTCGCCAGTGCGGTGGAGCAGGGCGCCGAAGGCATTGGCCTGTTGCGCACCGAACTGATTTTCATGGCCCACAACCAAGCGCCGGACGAAGCGACCCAGGAAGCCGAATACCGCAAGGTGCTCGATGGCCTGGCCGGTCGGCCGCTGGTGGTGCGTACGCTGGATGTGGGCGGCGACAAGCCGTTACCGTACTGGCCGATTGCGAAAGAAGAAAACCCGTTCCTCGGCGTACGTGGCATCCGCCTGACCTTGCAACGTCCGCAGGTGATGGAAGCGCAACTGCGGGCCTTGTTGCGCTCGGCGGACAGCCGTCCGCTGCGGATCATGTTCCCGATGGTCGGCAGCGTCGATGAGTGGCGCCAGGCCCGGGCCATGACCGAGCGCCTGCGCCTGGAAATCCCGGTGGCGGACCTGCAACTGGGGATCATGATCGAAATCCCGTCCGCCGCGTTGCTGGCGCCGGTGCTGGCCAAGGAAGTCGACTTCTTCAGCGTCGGCACCAACGACCTGACGCAATACACCCTGGCCATCGACCGTGGTCACCCGACCCTCTCGGCCCAGGCCGATGGCTTGCATCCGGCCGTGCTGCAACTGATCGACATCACCGTGCGTGCCGCCCATGCTCATGGCAAGTGGGTCGGTGTGTGTGGCGAACTGGCGGCCGATCCGCTGGCGGTGCCGGTGCTGGTAGGCCTGGGCGTGGACGAACTGAGCGTTTCGGCCCGCAGCATTGCCGAGGTCAAGGCGCGGGTCCGCGAGTTGAGCCTGGCGCAAGTACAAACCCTGGCCCAAGCGGCCTTGGCCGTGGGCAGCGCCGATGACGTGCGCGCATTAGTGGAGGCGCTGTAATGGCGAAGATTCTTACCCTGACCCTCAACCCGGCGCTCGACCTCACGGTGGAGTTGGCGCGCCTGGAGCCGGGCCAGGTCAACCGCAGCGACGGCATGCACGCCCACGCCGCCGGCAAGGGCGTGAACGTGGCCCAGGTGTTGGCCGATCTCGGCCATACGCTGACGGTCAGTGGCTTTCTGGGCGAAGACAATGCCCAGGTGTTCGAGACGCTGTTCGCCCAGCGGGGTTTTGTCGACGCCTTTATCCGCGTCCCCGGCGAAACCCGCAGCAACATCAAGCTGGCCGAGCAGGACGGGCGCATCACTGACCTCAACGGGCCGGGCCCGGTGGTCGACGCCGCCGCACAGCAGGCCTTGTTGGCGCGACTGGAGCAAATCGCCCCCGGCCATGACGTGGTCGTGGTGGCGGGCAGCTTGCCCCGGGGCGTCAGCCCGCAGTGGTTGCAGGCATTGATCACCCGCTTGAAGACACTCGGCCTGAACGTGGCCCTCGACACCAGTGGCGAAGCCTTGCGCGTTGCCCTGGCGGCGGGGCCATGGCTGATCAAGCCGAACACCGAGGAACTGGCCGATGCGCTGGGTTGCGAGGTGGTGAGCGAAGTGGCCCAGGCACAAGCGGCTCAGCGCCTGCATGCCCAGGGTGTCGAGCATGTGGTGATTTCCCACGGTGCCGATGGCGTGAACTGGTTCAGTGTCGGTGCGGCGCTGCATGCCTCGCCGCCCAAGGTCAGCGTCGCCAGCACCGTGGGGGCCGGGGATTCGCTGCTGGCGGGCATGCTCCACGGCCTGCTCAGTGCCGACACCCCGGAACAGACGCTGCGCACCGCCACGGCCATCGCCGCCATGGCGGTCACGCAGATCGGTTTTGGCATCCACGACACCGCGTTGCTGGCGTCGCTTGAACAGGGCGTGCGCGTGCGCCCCCTGACAGAACAATAAGAGGGTTCGCAAGAATGAAACTAGCCATTGTGACGGCCTGCCCGAACGGCATGGTTACCAGTGTGTTGTGCGCCCGCCTGCTGGACGCCGCGGCGCAGCGCCAAGGTTGGAGCACCAGTGTCGAGGTCCATGACGCGGCCCATCCGGAACGCCAGTTGTCGGCCGCGACACTCGAAGCGGCCGAGTGGGTGTTGCTGGTCGCCAGCGGCCCGGTGGACGTGTCGCGGTTTGTTGGTAAGCGGGTGTTCCGCAGCACACCGGCCCTGGCTCTTCAGGACGTTGATGCGGTGCTGCGTCGCGGCGCCGAAGAGGCTGAGGTTCTGGGCGAGGCCGACGTATTCGCGCAAGAACCGGCGACTTCGACCGAGCGCGCTCCACGCCTGGTTGCGATCACGGCTTGTCCGACCGGCGTCGCCCACACTTTCATGGCTGCCGAAGCCTTGCAGCAGGCGGCGGCGCGCTTGGGTTACGACCTGAAGATCGAAACCCAAGGCTCGGTGGGCGCGCGTAATCCGTTGAGCCCCGAGGCAATCGCCGAGGCCGATGTGGTACTGCTGGCGACTGATATCGAAGTCGCCACCGAACGTTTTGCCGGCAAGAAAATTTATCGTTGTGGCACCGGCATTGCCTTGAAACAGGCCGAGGCCACGCTGAAAAAAGCCTTGGCCGAAGGGCGGCAGGAAAGCGCGGCGAGTGGTGCCGCCTCGGGGCCGGCGAAAGCGGAAAAAAGCGGTGCCTACAAGCACCTGCTGACGGGCGTGTCGTTCATGCTGCCGATGGTGGTGGCCGGTGGTTTGATGATCGCTTTGTCGTTTGTGTTCGGCATCGAGGCCTTCAAGGAGCCTGGAACCCTGGCGGCCGCGCTGATGCAGATTGGCGGCGAAACCGCGTTCAAATTGATGGTGCCGCTGCTGGCCGGCTACATCGCCTATTCCATCGCCGACCGGCCAGGCCTGGCGCCAGGCATGATCGGCGGGTTGCTGGCGAGCACTCTGGGTGCTGGCTTCATTGGCGGGATCATCGCCGGTTTTCTCGCCGGCTACGCGGCCAAGGCGATCAACCGCTACGCGCGTTTGCCCCAAAGCCTGGAAGCGCTCAAGCCGATCCTGATCATTCCGCTGCTGGCGAGCCTGTTCACCGGCCTAGTGATGATCTACATCGTCGGCAAACCGGTGGCGGGCATGCTCGACGCTCTGACCCACTTCCTCGACAGCATGGGCACCACCAATGCGATTCTGTTGGGTGTGTTGCTGGGGGCGATGATGTGCGTCGACCTCGGCGGACCGATCAACAAGGCTGCCTACGCGTTTTCGGTGGGGCTGCTGGCTTCCCAGAGTTATGCGCCGATGGCCGCGGCCATGGCCGCCGGCATGGTGCCGCCCATTGGCCTGGGCATCGCCACGTTCATCGCCCGACGCAAATTTGCCCAGACCGAGCGCGAGGCCGGTAAAGCGGCGCTGGTGCTGGGTCTGTGCTTCATTTCCGAAGGCGCGATCCCGTTCGCGGCCAAGGATCCGCTGCGGGTGATCCCGGCCAGCATCGCCGGCGGTGCGCTGACCGGTGCGCTGTCGATGTACTTCGGCTGCAAGCTCATGGCCCCCCACGGCGGCCTGTTCGTGATGCTGATCCCCAACGCCATCAACCATGCGTTGTTGTACCTGCTGGCGATCGTGGCGGGGAGCCTGCTGACGGGGGTGGCGTATGCGCTGCTCAAGCGGCCTGATGTGGTGGAGATGGCGTTGGAGCCGGCGAAGGCCTGATTTAAGTCACACCACCCTACCTGTGGGAGCGAGCTTGCTCGCGATAGCGGAGTGTCAGACCACATTTTTGTCGGCTGATACACCGCTTTCGCGAGCAAGCCCGCTCCCACAGTGGTTTTGGGGTGTCATAAAATTTCTGTCACAGCCACTTCACAGAGCCATGCTTAAGTTTCCCTATTTGGGGAGAACACCATGAGCGAATTCGACCTGGGCCGTCGTCGTGTGATGCAAGCCGTGGGGGCGGGGTTGTTGTTGCCGGGGCTGGCGCCGGCGGTGATCGCTTCGGTCAAGGATCGTCCGCTGCTCACCGACGGTGTGCAGTCCGGCGACTTGCAGGGCGACCGGGCGATGATCTGGAGCCGCAGCGACCGTCCGGCGCGGATGGTGGTGGAGTGGGACACCCGCAGCAAGTTCAGCAATCCGCGGCGTGTCGTTTCGCCCATGGCCGACGCCCGCAGTGATTTCACCGCCCGGGTCGAACTCACCGGGCTGCCCCGCGACCAGGCGATTTTCTACCGTGTGCATTTCGAAGACGCCCAGAGCGGCGTTGCCAGCGAACCCTGGCTCGGCCACCTGCGCAGCGTGCCGCAGTTCAAGCGCAACATCCGTTTCGTCTGGAGCGGCGACACCGTCGGCCAGGGCTTCGGGATCAACCCGGACATCGGCGGCATGCGCATCTACGAAGCCATGCGCCTGCGCCTGCCGGATTTCTTTATCCACAGCGGCGACACTATCTACGCCGACGGCCCGGTGCCGGCGCAAATCACCGCCGAGGGTGGGCGCATCTGGCGCAACCTCACCACCGACGCCAAGAGCAAGGTCGCCGAGACGCTGGATGAGTATCGCGGCAACTATCGCTACAACCTGATGGACGAAAACGTACGCCGTTTCAATGCCGAGGTGCCGCAGATCTGGCAGTGGGACGACCATGAGGTGGTCAACAACTGGTCGCCGGGCAAGCAACTGGACGAGCGTTACCAGACCAAGGATATCCACAGCCTGGTGGGGCGTGCGCGCCAGGCCTGGCTGGAATACGCGCCGATGCGCCGGCAGAAGGCCGACGGCGGTGGACGGATCTACCGCAAGCTCGGTTACGGGCCGCTGCTGGATGTGTTCGTACTGGACATGCGCAGTTACCGCGAAGCCAACGACGCCAACCTCGGCGTGGCCAAACCGTTCCTGGGGCGTGAGCAATTGAATTGGCTCAAGCGCGAATTGAAGCAATCCCGTGCCCAGTGGAAAGTCATTGCCGCCGACATGCCCATTGGCCTCGGTGTGCCGGATGGTGAGGTCAGCCCCGGCGTGCCGCGTTGGGAAGCGGTCGCCAACGGTGACCCGGGCGCGGCCCAGGGGCGTGAACTGGAGATCGCCGAACTGCTGGGTTACCTGCGCAAACATCAGGTGCGCAACTACGTCTGGCTCACCGCGGACGTGCACTATTGCGCCGCCCATCACTACCACCCCGAACAGGCCGCCTTCCAGGATTTCGAACCGTTCTGGGAGTTCGTCGCCGGGCCGTTGAACGCCGGCAGCTTCGGGCCCAATGCCCTGGACAAGACCTTCGGCCCGGAAGTGGTGTTCCAGAAAGCTCCTCCGGCCCAGAACACCTCGCCGTTCGCCGGGTATCAGTTTTTTGGCGAGGTGAACATCGATGGGCCGAGCGGGGAGATGAGTGTGGTGTTGCGGGACCTGGAAGGTGTGGCGGTGTTCGAGAAGAAGTTACAGCCGGTTTGACTGTCAGTCGCGCCAGGAGCCTCTGTGGGAAAAGCCTCTGTGGGAGCAAAGCTTGTTCGCGATAACGGTATATCTGTCAATAAATGGCTGACTGAAAGTCCGCTATCGCGAGCAAGCTTTGCTCCCACAAGGGGTACTTAAAATGGGTGTCTGTCAGTAGACATCCCGCCGATACCGCCCCTGCTCGATCAGTCGCTCCACTTCCTCGCGCCCCAGCACGTTGTTGAGCACGTGGTCCACCCCGGATGCCATGCCCTGCAGGCTGCCACAGACGTAGATCACCGCGCCGTCGGCCAGCCATTGCTTGAGCAGCGCGGCCGATTCCAGCAGGCGGTCCTGGACGTAGACTTTCTGCTTCTGATCCCGAGAGAAAGCCAGGTCCAGGCGTTCCAGGTCGCCGCAGGTCACCCATTCCTGCAGCTCATCGCGGCAGTGGAAGTCGTGTTCGCGGTTGCGTTCGCCAAACAGCAGCCAGTTGCGCTGCATACCCTCGGTGACGCGCGCCTTGAGCAGGCTGCGCAGGCCCGCCAGGCCGGTGCCATTGCCCAGCAGGATCATCGGCACGCCCTGGGGCGGCAGGTGGAAGCTGCTGTTGCGGCGCAGCCGCAGGCTGATGGCGCTGCCCAGCGGTGCGTGTTCGGTCAGCCAGCCGGAACCCACGCCCAGGCTGCCGTCGGCGTGACGTTCCTGGCGTACGATCAGCTCCAGCACGCCGTCGGCCGGGATCGAGGCGATGGAGTATTCGCGGATCGCCAGCGGTGCCAGCGCATCCACCAGTGCCTGGGCATGCAGGCCGACCAGATGGGCGCGGTTTTCCGGCAACTGGCGGGTCGCCAGGGCCTGGTCGAGGCTCTGGGGCAGGCCGTCGACTTGCACGCGCGCCTGGCCGGAGAGGCCGAGGCCATCGAGGAAATGTTCGATGATCCACAGGTCATTGCGCGGCAGGATTTCCACCAGGTCACCGGCCAGCCAACTGCTCGGCCCGGGGGCGCTGAGGCCGAGCAGGTACACGCCCGAGCCGCTGCTGTCGGGGTTGAGCAGGGTGCGTTGGCTCAGTGTCCAGTTTTCGAAACGGGGGGCCTGCCAGGTCTCTGCGGGCGCCTGGCCGGTCAGTTCGGCCAGTTGTTGTTGCCAGTGACGCAACGCGTAAGGATCGCCGCTGTCGACTTCCACCGGCGCGAACAGGGTCTTGCCGCCGTGTTCCGCCAGCCAGGCGTGCAGACGCCGGGCAAAGCCGCAGAAGTGCTCATATTGCCGGTCACCCAGGCCCAACACCGAATACTGCAAGCGCTCCAGGCTCAAGGCCTGGCCCAGCACCTTGCGTTCGAAGCCACGGGCACTGTCCGGCCCTTCGCCGTCGCCAAAGGTGCTGACGACAAACAGCGCGTGGGTGGCGTTGTTCAGGTCTTGCTCGCGAACACTGGCCAATGGCTGGACGTTCACGGGCAAGCCGGCGGCCTGGAGTTGGCCGGCGGTCTGCCAGGCCAGTCGCTCGGCGAAACCGCTTTGGCTGGCGAAGCCAATCAGCCAGGCCGGTGCATTGCCCGGGTTGGCGATGAGGGCCTGGCGGGCGTTTCTGACGTGGCGCTTCTTGCGGCGCCGGTCCAGGTACAGCAACCAGCCGGTGATGAAGAACAGCGGCATGGTCAGCGCGGCGACGGTCACCAGGATCCGCCCGACCAGGCCGAAGTAGCTGCCAATATGCAGGGCATAGACACTGGTCAGCAACTGCGCCTTGAGGCTCTTGTCGCTGTAGCGGCTGTGCCGACTGATGACGCCGGTGGCCGGGTCGAGAGTGAGCTGGTTCAGCGCCCGGTCGTGGGGTGCGTTGTTCAGCAGGTAGAACACAGTCGCCGGCTGCCCGGCCACGGGCGGCATGCGCACGTTATAGGCGGACAGGCCCGGGCCGGCGGCGCTGTAGATGCTGCTCCACATGGCCCGGTAATCGGCCACGGGCAGTGGGCCGCTCGGCGCCGGGCCGCGATTGCGCACCCGTTCCTCTTTCGGCGAATCGGAGAGCAGGCGGGTCACGCCTTTGTTGTACCACTCGTAGGACCAGGTCAGCCCGGTCAGTGCCGCCAGCAGATAAAACACCAGGCACCAGGTGCCCGCCACCGAGTGCAGGTCCCAATTGAAGCTGCGGCCTTTCTTCCGCCAGTCGAGGGTCAGCCACGCGCGCCAGCTTTTCCATTGGCGCGGCCAACGCAGGTACAGCCCGGACAGGCAGAAGAACACCAGGATCAACGTACAGGCCCCAGTGATTTGCCGGCCCACGTCATCCAGGGTCAGGACGCGGTGCAGCCTGAGCATCAGGGCAAAGAAGTCCTGGCCGGTCACCTCACCCATGAACTGTGCGGTATAGGGGTTGAAATAGCGCATGGCGCCACGTTTTTCCCCAGGAGGCGCCGCGAAAATCACCCGCGCGGCGTTGCCGCTGTCGGTCTCGACCCAGAGCATGGCGACGGTCTTGCCGGAAGCGGCTTCGATCTGCTCCACCAGCTCGGCGGGCGGCAAAACGCCGGCCGGTTGCTTCTCGACCGTCAGCACCTGCGGGTTCAAGGCCCGCAGAATTTCATCCTGAAACGACACCACCGCCCCGGTAACGCCCATCAACGCCAGGACCAGCCCGGCACTGATGCCGAAAAACCAGTGCAACTGGATCAGGGTTTTCTTCAACACGTCGCCCGCCTTGTTCATCTAATACTGTTCATCACGGTGCGCATTATGCCGTGTGTTATCGAGAAGCATTCATAAACACACCGAAAAGCCCCGATCATTTGCATGAACGGGCAGGCGACGAATCCTGTGGGAGCGAGCTTGCTCGCGAAGGCGTCATGTCAGTTACACGTCTATCAACTGACACTCCGCTATCGCGAGCAAGCTCGCTCCCACACTGGATCTTCAGCAGGCACTATATCCATGTGCACCCAGAGTCCCTTTGTGGGAGCGAGCTTGCTCGCGATGAGGCCGGCACATCCAACATCTTCATTGACTGAACCACCGCTATCGCGAGCAAGCTTTGCTCCCACAGATCCGATGGGTGTACGACCGGGAGAGCCAGATCGGCTGTCAGGCCGCCTCGCGAGCAAGCTTTGCTCCTACAGATCTGATGGGTGTACGACCGGGAGAGCCAGGTCGGCTATCAGGCCGCCTCGCGGTGGACGTTGATCTCGGGCGCCCCGTTAACCACGCTGGCCGAACGCAGGCATTGTGGAGTGGGCATCCCGGCATGGATGCCGGGATAGCCGCGCTGGGCCATGGATGGCCCTTCGCGGCGGGCCCACGGAGCAATGCCGGAGTGAGGGCACACCGAGCCTAGGCGAGGTGCCGAGTGGTGGGGCAGAAGCGCTTTGGTTACTTTCGCGTTTTTCGAAAGTGACCCGCCGTAAGGGCGGAACCATAAGCCGCCGTTACCGAAATAACGGATATACACACCAACCGCACGGCAAAATAACCCTCTCAAAAACCCCAAAAAAAACGGCGCTTTCCATTTCTGAAAAAAGCGCCGTTTTTATTACGCAACAGAACTACAAAGGTTCAAGCCCCAAGCGCATCACACGTAAAACGATTTCAGCGGCGGAAAGCCATTGAACTCCACCGCGCTATAGCTAGTGGTATAAGCCCCAGTCGACAACCAGTACAGCCGATCCCCAATAGCCAGGTTCAACGGCAACCCGTACTTGTAGTTCTCATACATGATGTCAGCGCTGTCGCAGGTCGGCCCGGCGATGACCACTTCTTCCATCTCACCTTTCTTCTCGGTCCAGATCGGAAACTTGATGGCTTCGTCCATGGTTTCGATCAGGCCGGAAAACTTGCCCACATCCGTGTACACCCAACGCTCGACAGCGGTACGGGACTTACGCGCCACCAACACCACTTCGCTGACCAGGATACCGGCGTTGGCGATCAACGAACGGCCCGGCTCCAGGATGATTTCCGGCAGGTCGTCACCGAAGTCTTCCTTGAGGAAACGGATGATTTCCTCGGCGTAGGTCTCCAGGCTGTTGGTGCGGGTGATGTAGTTGGCCGGGAAGCCACCGCCCATGTTGATCAACTGCAGAACGATGCCATCCTCTTCTTTCAGGCGTTCGAAGATCACCTTGACCTTGGCGATGGCGGCGTCCCAGACGCTGATGTCGCGCTGTTGCGAGCCGACGTGGAACGAAATGCCGTACGGCACCAGGCCCAGGTCGCGAGCCAGGATCAGCAGGTCCATGGCCATGTCGGTCTGGCAGCCGAACTTGCGCGACAACGGCCAGTCAGCGGTGGTCGAGCCTTCGGTGAGGATCCGCACATAGACTTTCGAGCCCGGCGCGGCCTTGGCGATGTTGCGCAGGTCGGCTTCGGAGTCGGTGGCATACAGGCGCACGCCCTTCTCGTAGAAGTAGCGGATGTCACGGGATTTCTTGATGGTGTTGCCGTAGCTGATCTGCTCCGGGCCCACGCCACGGCTCATGACCTTGTCCAGCTCATAGATCGAGGCGATGTCGAAGTTCGAGCCTTTTTCCTTGAGCAGGTCGATGATTTCCACCGCCGGGTTGGCCTTGACGGCGTAGTAGACCTTGGCGAATTCGAAACCGGCGCGCAGGTCGTCATAGGCCTGGGAGATCATCGCGGTGTCGATCACCACGAACGGGGTTTCCTGCTTGTCGGCGAACGCTTTCATTTTCTGGAAGGTTTCGCGCGCGAAATAATCTTCGACCTGGATCGACATACTTGGGACTCCTACTGGCAAACATCAGGATCAATGGGTGTGAAGGCTAGCAGCCTTCGTGAACGTCCTCCGTATCCCCACTTTGGTTCGCCTACTTCCCAAGGCATGTCGCCGAAAGCAAAAAGGCCATGGGATGCGTGATTCCCTTGGCCTTGCTGTCTCGTCGTCAGTACTTGAGCCGGATGGATCGTTTCCAGCATGGACGTTCGGCGCGAACTTTAGGGCGTGAGGGGCCTGAGATCAACTAAAAATGTCGCGTTTTTGCACACATCCGTCGTGCGGCCCGCGACAGCTCATGATGTAACCGACCTGCGTGACAGATTGATGTTCCCGTTGAAGTTGTTTTTGAGGTGTTTCAGGGGTATTTGTGCAGCCCCATTCGCGAGCAAGCCCGCTCCCACACTGGGCTGTGTTCAAGCACAAATTGCCGGTCGATGCAGATCTAATGTGGGAGCGGGCTTGCTCGCGAAGGCGTCAGTCAGGCCAACGCTGTCTCGGCCGGCGAGACAATGCTGGTCTTGCCCCCACGGGACTTACCGGAACTCAGGTACTCGGCAATCGACTCCTGGGTCACCTCACCGAGGAACACCCGTTCGGCATCCAGCACCGGCAGCCACGAACGGTTGAACTCGTACATGCGCGACAGCAGGATCCGCAGGTGTTCGTCGTAGGCGGCAGTGGCGTTGAATTCGCGCAGGTATTGGTCGCACGTGCCGGTCTGGCGATGCAGGTCGCGACGGCGTACATAGCCCAGGGCCTTGTTCTCGGCACAGGTGACCACCACGTAGCGCCGGTCATGCTCGTCCATCAACTCCAGCGCCTCACTCACCGGCGTTTCGGGGCTGACCGACGGGGCGTTGTCGGCGGCGTCTTCGGCCTTGACCAGCAACAGGCGCTTGAGCGTGCTGTCCTGGCCGACGAAGTTGCTGACGAACTCGTCGGCCGGATGCGCCAGCAACGTGTCCGGGTGATCGCACTGGACCAGCTTGCCGGCGCGGAAGATCGCGATCTTGTCCCCCAGCTTGATGGCCTCGTCGATGTCGTGGCTGACCATGATCACGGTCTTGTTCAGCGCCCGTTGCATCTCGAAGAACTCGTTCTGGATCATCTCGCGGTTGATCGGATCGACCGCGCCGAAAGGTTCGTCCATCAGCAACAGCGGCGCATCGGCCGCCAAGGCCCGGATCACGCCGATCCGCTGCTGCTGGCCGCCCGACAGTTCACGGGGGTAGCGATGCAGGTACTGCTTGGGTTCGAGCTTGATCATGCTCATCAATTCGCGGGCGCGGTCGTGGCATTTCTGCTTGTCCCAGCCGAGCAGGCGCGGGACGACGGTGATGTTTTCCTCGATGGTCATGTTCGGGAACAGGCCGATCTGCTGGATCACGTAGCCGATGTTACGGCGCAGGGTCACTTCGTCCAGGCCGGTGGTGTCTTCGCCGTTGATCAACACCTTGCCCGAGGTGGGTGGGATCAGCCGGTTGATCATCTTCAGCGTGGTGCTTTTGCCACAGCCCGACGGCCCGAGGAACACGCAGATCTCGCCTTCGTTGACGGTCAGGTTCACCGAGTCCACGGCCTTGACGTCTTTGCCGTTGCTCTTGAAGGTTTTGCTGAGGTTTTGAAGTTCGATCATTTGAGAAGTCCTTTAGGAGTCAGCGAGCGTTGCAGCCATTGCAGAAGCAGGTCGGCGAAGATGGCCAGGAGACTGACCAGCACGGCGCCGACGATCAGCATCGACATGTCGCTGCGGCTGATGGAAGCGAGGATGAGCACGCCCAGGCCACCGGCGCCGATGGTGGCGGCGATGGTCATGACGCCGATGTTCATGACCACGGCGGTGCGTACGCCGGCCAGGATCACCGGCACGGCGATGGGCAGTTCGACCATGCGCAGGCGCTGGACGAAGGTCATGCCGATGCCGCGGGCGGCTTCACGGATGCCCGGTTCTACGCCGGTCAGGGCCAGGTAGGTGTTACGCATGATCGGCAACAGCGAATAGAGAAACACTGCGGTGATCGCTGGCATTGGCCCCAGGCCCTGGCCGAACTTGGAATAGAACGGCAGCAGCAGGCCGAACAGGGCAATCGACGGAATTGTCAGCAGCACCGTGGCGCTGGCCTGCAAGGGGCCGGCGAGCGCCGGGAAGCGGGTCATGAAAATGCCCAGCGGCACACCGACGATAATCGCCAGGGTCACGGCGATGCCCACCAGGGTGATGTGCTGCCAGGTCAGGTGCAGCACCAGCGGCCAGTCCAGATGGGAAAAGGCGTCAAGAAAATCCATGGCTTTTCCTCCAGGTCATTGGGTTGAGAGCAGCGAATGTTGGCGCAGGAAATCGGCGGCAACGGCGGAGGGGCTTTCATGATCGACGTCCACGCGGGCGTTGAGCTGGCGCATGGTTGCGTCGTCGAACAGTTCGGTCAGGGGCTTGAGCTGCGCAGCCAGTTGTGGGTGCGCGTCGAGGAACACCTGGCGTACTACCGGCGCGGCGGTGTAATCGGGGAAGTAATGCTTGTCGTCTTCCAGCAACTTCAGTTTGAAGGCGTTGAGCCGGCCGTCGGTGGTGTAGACCAGGCCGGCGAACACCTGACTGTTGCGCAGGGCGGTGTAGACCAGGCCTGCGTCCATCTGCCGGATATTCTTGCGGGTGAGGTTCATGCCGTACTGCTCGACCATGCCCGCCAGGCCGTCGGAACGGTTGGCGAACTCGGTGTCCAGGGCCACCAGATGATTGTCATCGGCTTCGGCTTGCAACACCGTGTTCAATTGGCTGATGGTGTTGATTTGCGGATATTTCTGCGCAACCTTTTCCGGCAGGGCCAGGGCGAAGGTGTTGCTGAATTTCGACGGTGCGAGCCAGACCAGGCCTTTTTTGGCGTCGAGTTCTTTCACCCGGGCGTAGGACTGGGCGCTGTCGAGTTTTTCCGTGACATGGTTGTAGGACACCAGCGACACGCCGGTGTATTCCCACAGCATGTCCAATTGCCCGGTCTCATGGGCACTGCGGGCCAGGGTGCTGCCCAGGCCGCCGGTGATTTGCGCGTCATAACCTTTATCGCGCAGGTATTGCGCGGTGATTTCCGCCAGCAGCGTCTGTTCGGTGAACACTCGGGCGCCGAGGCGGATCAGCGGTTTTTCAGCCGCTTGGGCGAACCCTGCGAACAGCAGGACACAGCCCAATATCAAGCTCAACTTCTTCATAAACGATTTCCTTTATCCAGCCGGGCTTATGACGGTCGCAGACCGCGTTCCAGCCAGAGACGGCTGGCCAGTGTCACCAGGCCGTCGAGCAGCAGTGCCAAGAGGGCGGTGCAGGCCGCGCCGAGCAGCAGCTGCGGCTGGTTGTTCAAGGCGATGCCGGGGAAGATCAGGCTGCCGAGGCTGTTGGCGCCAATCAGGAACGCCAGGGGCGCGGTGCCGACGTTGATCGCCAGGGCTACGCGCACGCCGCCGACGATGATCGGCACGGCGTTGGGCAATTCGACTTTCCACAGCACCTGGCGCGGGGTCATGCCGATGCCGACGGCGGCTTCCTTGAGGGAGCCCTGTACATTCTTCAGGCCTTCATAGGTGTTGCGCACGATGGGCAGCAGCGAGGCGAGGAACAGGGCGAAGATGGCCGGCCCGCTGCCGATGCCCAGGATACCCAGGGCGATGGCCAGCACGGCCAGGGGCGGCACGGTATTGCCGATGTTGAACACTTGCATGAAGCGTTCGGCGCGCCCGACCAGGCCAGGGCGGCTGAGGGCGATGCCGGCGGGGATGCCGACAATCAGGGCCGCCAGCATGGAGGCCAGTACAAGCATCAGGTGCGCTTGCAGGTAAAACAACAGATCGTCGCGGTAATGTTGGATCGTATCGATGCCGATCCAGTGGACCAACAGGGCCAGGAGCGCGACGACGACCGCACCCCCGATAAGCCCTTTGCCATAGCGGATAGCCACAGGCGGACTCCTTTTTGTTTCAGTCGGCGCACGCAGTCCCGTGTGGCAGGCCATTGCTGGCTGTCGGGACAAGACGTTCGCGAGAAGCAGCTCTTTTCGATGCCGGTAAAACGGCAGATAAATCGAGCCATGAGCGCAGCCTCGTCAGGCTAACTTGCTGATTTTTCAGACCCTGACGAATAGCCGTAACAGGGTGGTGGACGCCTCCACGCGGCGAAAGGTTCCCATGCTGGGCAATATCTGGCCACCCTTGATGTGCTCAACGGTTCGGTTCCTGGTTCAAGTTGAGCTATAATCGCCGCCCTTTTTTGAATCACCTGCCAGGCGATTTCCCATGACCAAACAGGCCGCCGAAGTCGCGAAACGCCGCACTTTCGCCATTATTTCCCACCCCGATGCCGGTAAGACCACCATCACCGAAAAGCTCTTGCTGATGGGCAAGGCGATTGCGGTCGCTGGCACGGTGAAATCTCGCAAGTCCGACCGCCATGCCACCTCCGACTGGATGGAAATGGAAAAACAACGGGGTATTTCCATTACCACGTCGGTCATGCAATTCCCGTATCGCGATCACATGATCAACCTGCTCGACACCCCGGGCCACGAAGACTTCTCCGAAGACACCTACCGCACCCTGACCGCGGTGGACTCGGCCTTGATGGTCCTCGACGGCGGTAAAGGCGTCGAGCCACGGACCATCGCGCTGATGGATGTCTGCCGTCTGCGGGACACGCCGATCGTCAGCTTCATCAACAAACTCGACCGCGACATCCGTGACCCGATCGAACTGCTCGACGAGATCGAAGCGGTCCTGAAGATCAAGGCGGCGCCGATCACCTGGCCGATCGGTTGCTACCGCGACTTCAAGGGCGTGTACCACCTGGCCGACGACTACATCATCGTCTACACCGCCGGTCACGGGCACGAGCGCACCGAAGTCAAGATCATCGAGAAGCTCGACTCCGACGAGGCCCGCGCGCATCTGGGCGACGAGTACGATCGTTTTGTCGAGCAACTGGAACTGGTACAGGGCGCCTGCCACGAGTTCAACCAACAGGAATTCCTCGACGGCCAACTGACCCCGGTGTTCTTCGGGACCGCCTTGGGCAACTTCGGTGTCGACCATGTGCTCGACGCCGTGGTCGATTGGGCCCCGCGCCCACTGCCACGTGTCGCCAACGAGCGCACCGTGGAACCGGTGGAAGAGAAGTTCGCAGGCTTCGTGTTCAAGATCCAGGCGAACATGGACCCCAAGCACCGCGACCGCATCGCCTTCATGCGCATCTGCTCCGGCAAATACGAAAAAGGCATGAAGATGCGCCACGTGCGCACCGGCAAGGACGTGCGCATCGGCGACGCCTTGACCTTCTTCTCCTCGGAACGCGAACAACTGGAAGAAGCCTTCGCCGGTGACATCATCGGCCTGCACAACCACGGCACCATCCAGATCGGCGACACCTTCACCGAAGGCGAAGCCTTGGGCTTCACTGGTATCCCGCACTTCGCCCCGGAACTGTTCCGCCGCGTCCGCCTGAAGGACCCGCTCAAGTCCAAGCAACTGCGCCAGGGCCTCCAGCAACTGGCCGAAGAGGGCGCCACCCAGGTGTTCTTCCCGGAGCGCAGCAACGACATCATCCTCGGTGCCGTCGGTGTGCTGCAGTTCGACGTCGTCGCCAGCCGTTTGAAAGAGGAATACAAGGTTGAGTGCTCTTATGAGCCGATCACCGTGTATTCCGCCCGTTGGGTCGAATGCGGCGACAAGAAAAAGCTCGAGGAATTTTCCAACAAGGCCGTGGAAAACCTCGCGCTGGATGGCGGCGGTCACCTGACCTACCTGGCGCCCACCCGGGTCAACCTGGCGCTGATGGAAGAGCGCTGGCCGGATGTGAAATTCCGCGCGACGCGTGAGCATCACTAAACGCTGAGCTGCAAATCAAAACCCCCGTTGCGAAAACAGCGGGGGTTTTTTATGGCTTGTCCCGTGCCCTGAACATAAATAACTCACTGTGGGAGCGAGCTTGCTCGCGATAGCGGTGGGTCAGATTGCCTGGATGTTGGATGTGCCACCGCCATCGCGAGCAAGCTCGCTCCCACACTGGATCTTCGGCGGGCAAAAAATTTGTGTTTGGCACAGATCCCTCTGTGGGAGCAAAGCTTGCTCGCGATAGCGGCGGGTCAGCTTGCCTGGATGTTGGATGTGCCACCGCCATCGCGGGCAAGCCCGCTCCCACATTGGATCTTCAGCGGGCAAAAAATTTGTGTCCGGCACAGATCCCCTGGGGGAGCGAGCTTGCTCGCGATAGCGGTGGGTCAGCTTGCCTGGATGTTGGATGTGCCACCGCCATCGCGGGCAAGCCCGCTCCCACACTGGATCTTCAGTGGGCAAGAAATTTGTGTTTGGCACAGATTCCCTGTGGGAGCGAGCTTGCTCGCGATAGCGGCGGGTCAGCTTGCCTGGATGTTGGATGTGCCACCGCCATCGCGAGCAAGCTCGCTCCCACACTGGATCTTCAGTGGGCAAGAAACTTGTGTTTGGCACAGATATCTCTGTGGGAGCAAAGCTTGCTCGCGATAGCGGGGAGCGTTGAATGTACTGGTGCCATCGCGGGCAAGCCTTGCTCCCACACGGACTCCAGGCGTTAGTAGATTTGGAGATAATACTTATTCGAAACCAATCTGTCGGGCAGGGGCATTTCTGGTGGTTCGACAGCGTCTTATCTGGTGAACCGGCCTGTTCAGAACTAGATTTTCTTGAGCGCCGTCAGGCCCCGGCTTTATCCGGAAAAGAAGGAATTGGCTATGAATAAGCTGCTACGCATGATGTTTTTGCTGAAGGTGTTGGTGATGCTGTCCCTGGGGTCTACGGCTGTGTGGGCGGAATGCGATGAGCATGAGAAGCACGCGGCGAGCGGACAGGTGGCCCAGGGTGAGTTGATGCTGGCCGCGACTGAAGAACAGCAGCCTGGCGATCAAGACAATGACGACTCGACGATTGATGATGATCCCGATGCCGACGATGAAGGTGATAGCCAGACTTAGATTTCAGGTAAAAGAAAACCCCTTCCGCCTGATCGATGCTTGATCGGGCTGAAGGGGTTTTTTTTCATCTTCGTTGCATGACTCGTGGCGAGGGAGCTTGCTCCCGCTGGACTGCGCAGCAGGCCCAAAAAAGAGGGTCCGCTGCGCTGCCCAGCGGGAGCAAGCTCCCTCGCCACGGTTTATCGCAAGTGCCGGCTGTTACGCCGCGCCTTCGAGGAATTGCTCCGCGTAGTGACACGCCACCTGCCGGTTATCGAGCAAGCGCAATGCCGGTTCTTCGGTTTTGCAGCGCTCGGTGGCGTACGGGCAGCGCTTGTGGAAGGCGCAGCCGGACGGTGGGTTGAGCGGGTTGGGCAGTTCGCCGACGATTTTGATCTTCGGCTTGTTCGGGTCCGGGTGGATGGTCGGGGTGGCCGACAGCAGCGCCTGGGTGTACGGGTGCAGCGGGCGGCTGTAGATGGACTCGTTGGGGCCCATTTCCACCGGGCGGCCGAGGTACATCACCATCACGTCGTCGGCCACATGCTGCACCACCGCCAGGTTGTGGGAGATGAACACGTAGGCGGTGTTGAATTCCTGCTGCAAGTCCATGAACAGGTTCAGCACCTGAGCCTGGATCGACACGTCCAGCGCGGAGGTCGGTTCGTCCGCCACCAGCACCTTGGGTTGCAGCATCATGGCGCGGGCCAGGGCGATGCGTTGGCGCTGGCCGCCGGAGAACATGTGCGGGTAGCGCTGGTAATGCTCGGGGCGCAAGCCCACCTGCTTCATCATCGCCTGGACTTTTTCCCGCCGCTCGGTGGCCGACAGATTGGTGTTGATCAGCAACGGCTCGGCCAGTTGATCACCGATTTTCTGCCGCGGATTAAGGGACGCATAGGGGCTCTGGAACACCATCTGCACGTCTTTGCGCAATTGCTTGCGTTCGGCCTTGTTGGCGCCGGCCACTTCCTGGCCGGCGATTTTCAAGGAGCCGGCGGACGGTTCTTCGATCAGCGTCAGGGCCCGGGCGAGGGTGGATTTGCCGCAACCGGATTCACCGACCACGGCCAGGGTCTTGCCGGCTTCGAGTTCGAACGACACACCGTTGAGGGCGCGCACGGTCGCATGGCCCTTGAACATGCCACGGGACACTTCGTAATGACGGGTCAGGTCACGGGCGGTAAGTACGACGGCCATCACGCCACCTCCTGGTTCAACGGGTAGAAGCAGCGGGCGAGGCTGTTGGATTTCGGATCGAGGGCCGGGCGTTGTTGACGGCAGTTGTCCTGCACGTACGGGCAGCGCGGCGACAGCAGGCAGCCTTGCGGACGGTCATAGCGACCGGGGACGATGCCGGGCAAGGTCGCCAGGCGTTCGGCGCCCATGCTGTGTTCTGGAATCGCCGCCAGCAGCGCTTCGCTGTAGGGGTGGGCCGGAATGTCGAACAGCTGCGGCACCTGGCCCACTTCCACGGCTTGGCCGGCGTACATCACGCACACGCGCTGGGCGGTTTCAGCCACCACGGCCAAATCGTGGGTGATCAGCACCAGGCCCATGTTTTGCTCTTTTTGCAGGGCCAGCAGCAGGTCCATGATCTGCGCCTGGATGGTCACGTCGAGGGCGGTGGTCGGTTCGTCGGCGATCAGCAGCTTTGGCTCGCCGGCAATCGCCATGGCAATCGCCACGCGCTGGCTCATGCCGCCGGACAGTTGATGCGGGTAGGCGTCCATGCGGCTGGAGGCGCCGGGGATCTCGACCTTTTCCAGCAGCTCGATGGCGCGCTTTCGGGCGGCCTTGCCGGACATCTTCAGGTGCAGGCGCAGCACTTCTTCGATCTGGAAGCCCACGGTGTAGCTGGGGTTGAGCGCGGTCATCGGATCCTGGAACACCATCGCCAGGTCCTTGCCGACGATCTGCCGGCGCTGGCGGTTGCTCAGCTTGAGCATGTTCTTGCCGTCGAAGTTCAGCGCATCGGCGGTGACGATGCCGGGATGCTCGATCAGGCCCATCAGCGCCATCATGGTCACGGATTTACCCGACCCCGATTCGCCGACGATCGCCAGGACTTCGCCTTTTTCCACGCTCAGGTCCAGGCCGTCGACCACCGGCACGGCGGTGGCGTCGCCGAAGCGGACATTGAGATTCTTGATTTCTAGCAGTGACATGGGAATCTCCTCAGGCGGCATTCTTGAGTTTCGGGTCCAGCGCATCGCGCAGCCCGTCGCCCATCAGGTTGATTGCCAGCACGCTGAGCAAAATGGTCAAGCCAGGCAGGCTCACGACCCACCAGGCGCGTTCGATGTAGTCGCGGGCCGAGGCCAGCATGGTGCCCCACTCTGGGGTGGGCGGCTGCACGCCAAGGCCGAGGAAGCCCAGGGCGGCGGCGTCGAGGATGGCCGAGGAAAAGCTCAGGGTCGCCTGGACGATCAGCGGTGCCATGCAGTTGGGCAGCACGGTGATGAACATCAGGCGCGGCAGGCCGGCACCGGCCAGGCGCGCGGCAGTCACGTAGTCGCGGTTCAGTTCGCCCATCACGGCGGCGCGGGTCAGGCGCACGTAGGACGGCAGCGACACGATGGCGATGGCGATCACGGTGTTGATCAGACCTGGGCCGAGGATGGCGACGATCGCCACGGCCAGCAGCAGCGAAGGCAGGGCGAGCATGATGTCCATCAAACGCATGATGGTTGGGCCGAGCAAGCGCGGGAAGAAGCCGGCGAACAGCCCCAGCAGGATGCCAGGGATCAGCGACATCACCACCGACGACAGACCGATCAGCAGCGACAGCCGCGAACCCTGGATCAGGCGCGACAGCAAGTCGCGGCCCAGTTCGTCGGTGCCCAGCAGGAACTGGATCTGCCCGCCTTCAAGCCAGGCCGGCGGCGTCAGCAGGAAGTCGCGGTATTGCTCGCTCGGGTCATGGGGCGCGACCCACGGCGCGAAGATCGCGCAGAACACGATCAGGATCATGAACAGCAGCCCGGCCACGGCGCCCTTGTTGCGGGAAAACGCCTGCCAGAATTCTTTGTACGGGGACGGGTACAGCAGGCTTTGATCGACTGCTACCGCGGTAGTTGGAGTACTCATGGTTTTGATCTCAGCGCTGGTGACGGATGCGTGGGTTGGCAAAGCCGTAGAGGATGTCCACGACGAAGTTGACCAGAATCACCAGGCAGGCGATTAACAGGATGCCGTTCTGCACCACAGGGTAGTCCCGGGCGCCGATGGCTTCGATCAGCCACTTGCCGATGCCCGGCCAGGAGAAGATCGTTTCGGTCAGGACCGCACCGGCCAGCAGCGTGCCGACTTGCAGGCCGACCACGGTCAGTACCGGGATCAGTGCGTTGCGCAGGCCATGCACGAACACCACGCGCGACGGCGACAGGCCCTTGGCGCGGGCGGTACGGATGTAGTCTTCACGCAGCACTTCGAGCATCGAGGAGCGGGTCATGCGGGCGATGACCGCCAGCGGAATGGTGCCCAGCACGATGGCCGGCAGGATCAGGTGATGCAGCGCATCGAGGAACGCGCCCGGCTCGTCGGCCAGCAGCGTGTCGATCAGCATGAAGCCGGTTTTTGGTTCGATGTCGTAGAGCAGGTCGATCCGTCCCGACACCGGCGTCCAGCCCAGGGACACCGAGAAGAACATGATCAGGATCAGGCCCCACCAGAAGATCGGCATCGAATACCCCGCCAGGGAGATGCCCATCACCCCATGGTCGAACAGGGATCCTCGCTTGAGTGCCGCGATCACCCCGGCCAAAAGGCCCAGGATACCGGCGAACAACAGGGCGGCCATGGACAGTTCCAGGGTCGCGGGAAACAGTGAGCTGAACTCGGTCCATACGCTTTCACGGGTACGCAGCGATTCGCCGAGATCGCCGTGGGCCAGTTTGCCGATGTAGTCCAGGTACTGGGCATACAGCGGTTTATTGAGGCCAAGGCGTTCCATTGCCTGTGCATGCATTTCGGGATCGACCCGACGTTCGCCCATCATCACTTCCACGGGGTCGCCGGGGATCATGCGAATCAACGCGAAGGTCAGCAAGGTGATGCCGAAGAACGTGGGGATCAGTAATCCCAGTCGGCGGGCAATAAAACTAAACATCTTCAGGTGTACCTCATCAGCCGGTTAGGCGTGCCCGGTAGCCCTCGGATAAGGGATACCGGGCGTTTTCTTATCTACTTCACCTGGGTGGTGGCGAAGTTGTTGGTGGTGAGCGGGCTGATCACATAGCCCTCTACGTTGTTGCGCATTGCAGTGAACATCCGGGTGTGGGCCATGCTGATCCACGGTTGGTCCTGGTTGAAAATCACCTGGGCCTGTTCATAGAGCTTGGCGCGCTCCTCGGGGTTCACTGTGGCGCGTGCCTGGTCGAGCAGCGCCTGGAATTTCTCGTTGCACCAGCGCGCGTAGTTTTCGCCGTTCTTGGCCGCCTCGCAACTGAGCATAGGCGTCAGGAAGTTATCCGGGTCGCCGTTATCACCCGCCCATCCGGCGGACACCATATCGTGTTCGCCGTTTTTCGCGCGCTTGAGCATTTCGCCCCATTCCATCACGCGGATGTCGACTTTGATCCCGACCTTCGCCAGGTCCGCCTGCATCATCTGCGCGCCGAGCATCGGGTTGGGGTTGGTCGGGCCGCCGCCGTTGCGGGTGAACAGGGTGAACACGGTGCCTTCCGGCACGCCGGCTTCCTTGAGCAACTGGCGGGCTTTGTCCAGGTCGCGGGTCGGGTTCTTCAGGTCGTGGTTAAAACCCAGCAGGGTTGGCGGGTACGGGTTGACCGCCACGGTGGCGTTGCCTTTGCCGAATAGCGCGTTGACGTAGGCTTCCTTGTCGAAGGCCAGGTCGATGGCTTTGCGCACCCGCACATCGCTCATGTATTTGTGACTGGTGTTCAGGGCGGTATAGGAGACAGTCATCGCGTCCAGTTCAGTGACCTTCAGGTTCGGGTCTTTCTTGATGCTGGGGATGTCATCGGGTTTGGGGTACAGCGCGATCTGGCACTCGTTGGTCTTGAGTTTCTGCATGCGCACGTTGTTGTCGGTGGCGATGGCCAATACCAGGGCATCGGCCGGCGGCTTGCCACGGAAGTAGTCCGGGTTGGCCTTGAAGCGCACCTGGGCATCTTTGTTGTAGCGCTGGAAGACGAACGGCCCGGTGCCGACCGGCTTGCTGTTGAGGTCGCCAGCCTTGCCTGCCTTGAGCAACTGGTCGGCGTATTCGGCCGGGTAGATCGAGGAGAAGGCCATGGCGATGTCGGCCAGGAACGGCGCTTCGCGGCGGGTCAGGCTGAACTTGACCGTGTGCTCGTCGACTTTCTCGACGCTTTTGAGCAGTTCCTTGAAGCCCATGCTTTCAAAGTAGGGGAAGCCCACGCTCGACAGTTTGTGCCACGGGTGGTTCGGGTCCAGCTGGCGCTGGAAGCTCCAGACCACGTCGTCGGCGTTCATGTCGCGGGTCGGCTTGAAGTATTCGGTGGTGTGGAACTTGACGCCCTTGCGCAGGTGGAAGGTATAGGTCAGGCCATCGTCACTGATGTCCCAGGATTCGGCCAGGGCCGGAATCACCTCGGTGGTGCCGGGCTTGAAGTCGGCCAGGCGATTGAAAATGGTTTCCGCCACGGCATCGGCGGTGACTGCAGTCGTGTACTGGACCATGTCGAAGCCTTCCGGGCTGGCTTCTGTGCAAACCACCAGGGGTTTGGCCGTGGCGCCAACGGCGACGCTCAGCAGCGCGGCGGCGATGGCGGCGCGTAGGGGAATCATGTTCATCGTCAATCCTCTGCAATCGGGTCAATGGCAAAAGACCGGGCGGGCGACCTTGTGAGTCGACCGCCCGGTGGCAGTTTAGAGAATGTTGAACGGGATGGTGGTGACCAGGCGGAACTCGTTGATGCTGCCATCGAGTTGATTGCGGCTGGAGCGGTGTTCTGTGTAGGTGGCACGAATTGCGGTGGCCTTCAGAGGGCCGCTTTGTACGGCATAGGACGCGCCGACGCCGGTTTCATAGTGGTTTTCGTCGTTCAGGCCGCGTACGTCATAGGCGGTGCCAGTGTAGTGGGTGCCGTCGATGCCCCAGCCGCGAGCGCGGTAGACGTTGAACTTCAGGCCTGGCACGCCGTATTCGGCCATGTTGATGCCGTAGGCGATCTGGAAGGATTTCTCGTTCGGGCCGTTGAAGTCCGACAGCAGGGAGTTGGCCAGGTAGATGCCGTTGGTTTCGTGCAGGTAGTCGAAGTATTCGTTACCGTTCACGGCCTGGTAAGAGAACGTCAAGCTGTGAGCCTGGTGGGTCAGGCCCAGCGACAGAGAGTAGGTATCGTTGTCGATTTCACCCATCTCTTTTTTGCCTTCATCCACGGTCTTGTAGTAGTTCAGACCGGTCGTCAGCGCCAGCACCGATGCGTCGCCCAATTCGTGGGTGGCGCCGAAGTAGTACTGATTCCAGAAATCTTCGACCTTGGATGCGTACAGGCTGGTCTTCAGGCTCTTGAGCGGCTGATAGTTCAGGCCGACGACGCTGACCTTATCGGTTTCAGCATTGTTGTTGGTGTATTCGGAGCGGAATTTCGACAGGCTCTGTTCGGTCCGTGGCGATACGCGGTCAAACACGCCGGCGTCGAACGACAGGTTGCTGAACTCTTCGCTGTGCAGGCTTACACCTTCGAAGCTCGAAGGCAGCGCACGGTTACCGATGACGTCGACGATCGGGGTGCTGAAGTTCTGGCGACCGGCGGTCAGCGTGGTATTGGAAACCCGCGCCTTGACGTTGGCCAGGCCCAGCTTGCTCCATTGGTCCACGGCGTCGCCGTTGTTCTCGGCCAGCGTACGGTTACCGCCGTTGGCGATATCCTTGCGGCTGCGGTCCAGGACCACGGCGTTGTAGGCAGCGACTTCGGTACTGAAGCCTACGGTGCCTTGGGTAAAGCCCGAGGTGTAGTTGAGGATGGTGCCCTGAACCCAGTTGATACGACGATCGGTGGGACGCGTCTCGCCGTGTTTCTGATAACTGAAATTGCCCCGCTTCAGCAGCTCATTGGCGTACCAGTTACGCGTGGTGCCTGACAGGCTTTGGCCATCGAGGAAACCCTTGGCTTCGGATTGAGCGCTGGTGCTCGCCAGTTCGGTCGGAACGAAGTCCTGGCTCTGGGATTCTGCAAACGCTGTTGCGGTGATACTGCTGATGGCCAGGGCCAATATCGCGGTGCTGCTCAGTTTCATGGGTAACGCTCCTTTTCTTTCTTTATTAATGCCGGTCTTTAGGTGATACGGCTATTGGTTTTTGCAACTCATTCACAGCTGGCAAACGTTTGCATGACGCCTGATCGGCGAATTAAGGCAAGACGGCTGCCTGAGGGCTTCCAAAGGAAACCCTCGCTGCGTGGCTATACGGTTATGGGTTCAGGCTGACGCCCGAGAACACGTTGCGACCGAAGGGGCTGACTTTGAACCCTTCGACTTTGGCACTCAGCGGCTGGTTGACCGTCGAGTGGGCAACAGGGGTGATCGGCACTTGCTGCTTGAGCAACTGCTGGGCCTGTTTGTAGAGCACGGTGCGCTGGTCGCGGTCGGTGACGACCTTGGCCTGCTTGATCAGCTTGTCGTAGTCCTGGTCACACCACATGGAGTAGTTGTTGCCACCAATGGCATCACAGCTGTACAGCGTGCCCAGCCAGTTGTCCGGGTCCCCGTTGTCACCGGTCCAACCGATCAGGCTGATGTCGTGCTCGCCGTTCTTGGTGCGCTTGATGTATTCGCCCCATTCGTAGCTTACGATCTTCACTTTCAGGCCGATCTTCGCCCAGTCGGCCTGGAGCATCTCGGCCATCAGCTTGGCGTTAGGGTTGTACGGACGTTGCACGGGCATGGCCCAGAGGGTGATTTCGGTGCCTTCCTTGACCCCGGCGGCCTTGAGCAACTCCTTGGCTTTTTCCGGGTTGTAGGGCACGTCCTTGATGGTGTCGTCGTAGGACCACTGCGTCGGTGGCATGGCGTTGACCGCCAGTTGCCCCGCGCCCTGGTACACGGCATTGAGAATGCCTTGCTTGTTCACCGCCATGTCCAGCGCCCGGCGTACTTCGACCTGGTCGAACGGCTTGTGGCGGGTGTTATAGGCGATGTAGCCCAGGTTGAAGCCGGGCTTCTCGATCAGTTGCAGCTTGGGGTCGTTCTTCAAGGCCGGCACGTCGGCGGGACGCGGATGCAGGGTGATCTGGCACTCGTTGGCCTTGAGCTTCTGTACCCGCACCGAGGCATCGGTGTTGATGGAGAAGATCAGGTTGTTCAACTTGACCCGTTCCGGCGCCCAGTATTGCTGGTTGGCAACGTAGCGGATGTTGGAGTCTTTCTGGTAGCTCTTGAACTCGAACGGCCCGGTGCCGATCGGCTTCTGGTTGATGTCGCTCGGCTTGCCGCCCTTGAGCAACTGGTCGGCGTATTCGGCCGAGAGGATCGCGGCGAAACTCATGGCGATGTTCTGGATGAACGCGGCGTCCACGCTGTTGAGGGTCATGACCACGGTCAACGGCCCCGTCGCTTCCACCTTGGCGATGTTCTTGTTCAGGCTCATGCCGTTGAAATAGGGGAACTCAGTGGGGTAGGCCTTGCGGAACGGATGCTGCGGATCAAGCATGCGGTTGAAGGTGAACAACACATCGTCGGCGTTGAAATCCCGGGTCGGCTTGAAGTAGTCGGTGGTGTGAAATTTCACCCCTTCGCGCAGGTGGAAGGTGTACTTCAAGCCGTCTTCGGAAATGTCCCAACTGGTGGCCAGGCCCGGGACGACGTTGGTCGCGCCTTTTTCGAACTCGGCCAGGCGGTTGTACAGCGGTTCGGCGGCATCGTTGTCGGTGGCCGTGGTGTATTGCGCGGTGTCGAAACCGGCGGGGCTGCCTTCGGAACAGAACACCAGGCTGCCGCCGGCGGCTTGGGCTGCGGATGTGGCGGCCAGCAGGCCGGTGCCCAGCAATGCGGATAAAACCAAGGTATGGCGCATGACGCTCCCTCTCTCGTTCGGGGTGTTTTAACAGTGAACCGGTGTTCTTCCGGGGACAGGTCCGGAGCACTGAGCTCATTCCATTGCGTAGCGATGCCGCAGGGCTGGCAAGTCGTCCAAGTGCCGACGGTATGAGCCGTAGGCCGGGCGGTAAATGCGTAATGCCTGAAAGACTTGTGGGAAAAGGCGATACGTCCCAAACCAACTGCTGTGGTACGCAGTGCTTTTGGATGTAGGCGTTTTCCTTGGTCTTGGCTTAAAGCAACGGCATGCCGTGGGAGCGAGCCCTGCTCGCGATGGCGTTGTTGGTACACCGCCATCGCGCTCAAAAGAGGGGCTGCTACGCAGCCCAGCGGGAGCAAGCTCCCTCGCCACAGGTCACCTTATTTGCTGACGCTGACGCCGTAGAAGGAGTTCAAGCCAAATGGGCTGATCTTGAAGTCCTGCACGTTGGCGCGCATGGGTTGATACACCGTCGAGTGAGCGATAGGTGTCATTGGCACGGCATCCTTGAGGACGTGTTGTGCCTGTTTGTACAGTTCGGTGCGTTTGGACTGGTCGGTGGTGCGCTTGGCTTCCTTGACCAGGCCATCGAATTTCTTGTCGCACCATTTGGAGAAGTTGTTGCCGGCCAGCGAGTCGCAGCCGAACAGCACGTTGAGCCAGTTGTCCGGGTCACCGTTGTCACCGCTCCAGCCGATGATCATCGCCTGGTTCTCGCCGCCTTTGGAACGCTTGATGTACTCGCCCCATTCGTAGCTGACGATGTTGACGTTCAGGCCGATCTTCTTCCAGTCGGACTGCAGCATTTCAGCCATCAGCTTGGCGTTCGGGTTGTACGGACGCTGGACCGGCATCGCCCACAGGGTGATGTTGGTGCCTTCCTTGACGCCGGCTTCCTTGAGCAGCTCCTTGGCTTTCTCAGGGTCGTACTTGGCGTCCTTGATGGTGGTGTCGTAGGACCATTGGGTCGGCGGCATGGCGTTGACGGCCAGTTGGCCGGCGCCCTGGTAGACCGAGTCGATGATCTGCGGCTTGTTGACCGCCATGTCCAGTGCCTGGCGGACCTTCAGGTCGGCCAGCACGTTCGGCTCGTTGCTGCCCTTGATCTTGTCCATCACGTTATAAGCGATGTAGCCCAGGTTGAAACCCGCCTGGTCAGGCATCTTCAGTGCCTTGTCTTCCTTCAGGGCCTTGAGGTCGGCCGGGCGTGGGAAGAGGGTAATCTGGCATTCGTTTTTCTTGAGCTTTTGCATGCGCACCGACGGGTCGGTGGTGATGGCGAAGATCAGGTTGTCGATCTTCACGTCGTCAGGCTTCCAGTAGTCCTTGTTCCCGGTGTAGCGGATGTTGGAGTCTTTCTGGTAGCTCTTGAACACGAACGGGCCGGTGCCGACCGGCTTCTGGTTGATGTCGGAGGCCTTGCCTTCCTTGAGCAACTGGGCGGCGTATTCGGCGGACTGGATCGAGGCGAAGCTCATGGCCATGTTCTGGATGAACGCAGCGTCGACATCCTTGAGGGTGAACTTGACGGTGTGGTCGTCGACTTTATCGATCTTGGTGATGTTGGTGTCCATCCCCATGTCGGTGAAGTACGGGAATTCGGTCGGGTAGGCCTTACGGAACGGGTCGTCCTTGTTGATCATCCGATTGAAGGTGAACAACACATCGTCGGCGTTGAATTCGCGGGTCGGCTTGAAGTACGGGGTGGTGTGGAACTTGACGCCTTCACGCAGGTGAAAGGTATAAGTCAGGCCGTCTTCGGAAATATCCCATTTGGTCGCCAGGCCAGGAATCACGGCGGTGCCGCCACGCTCGAACTGGGTCAGGCGGTTGAACATGGTCTCTGCAGAGGCGTCGAAGTCGGTTCCGGTGGTGTACTGACCAGGGTCAAAACCGGCCGGGCTTCCTTCGGAGCAGAACACCAGGTTAGTCGCGGCTTGGGCGAAAGGTGCGCTGGCTAATAAGCTTGCGCCGACTAAAAACGGAATGACCGCTTGTTTAAGCATGTTGGCCTCATGATTTGTTGTCATTTTTGGATTTGAGGGCGACCTCGTGAGTCGTCCTGCGGATACTTATGCAGGCCCCATACCCAATGCAAGATCCAGAGCGGTCACAAGTCCGAAACAGTGGCACGAACGTACCTTAATGTCGCATCTGTGTAACTTTCGGCGCATTTGATCGTTTGCGCGTGTTTTTTCGGGGCAAATAGCGCCCTTTCCCGGTGCGCTATGTGGTTGTAACGCACCGGAAATGGGCGGGTGTTACTTCTTCAAACCCACGCCGTAGAAGGGTGTGAGGCCGAATGGGCTGAGTTTGAAGTCCACCACTTGTCTGTTTATCGGCTGAAATACCGTGGAGTTGGCGATCGGGGTGATCGGCACCTGTTGCTTGAGGATTTTCTGCGCTTGTTGGTACAAATCGATCCGTTTCTGGCGGTCTGTCGAGACTTTGGCCTGCTGGATCAAGCGGTCATACGCCGGGTCGCACCACTTGGCGTAGTTGCTGCCCTTGACCGCCGCGCAGCTGTACAGCACCCCCAGCCAGTTGTCGGGGTCGCCGTTGTCACCGGTCCAGCCGTAAATCATTGCATCATGCTCGCCATTTTTTGCACGCTTGATGTACTCGCCCCATTCATAACTGACGATGTTGGCCTTGATCCCGATCTTGGCCCAATCCTGCTGGATCATCTGCGCAGACATTCGCGCATTGGGGTTGGAGGCGCGCTGCACCGTCATCGCCCATAAATTGATGGTTGTACCGGGCGCAACCCCGGCCTCCTTCAGTAGCGCCTTGGCCTTGGTCACGTCGTGGGGCGCGTCCTGGATGCTCGGGTCGAACGACCACTGGGCCGGTGGCAGGGCGTTCTGCGCCAGTTGCCCGGCGCTCTGGTACACAGCCTTGATGATCGCCGGCTTGTCGATGGCCATGTCCAGCGCCTGGCGGACCTTGAGCTGGTCCAGGGGCGGGTGGGTGACGTTGTAGGCGAGGAAGCCCAGGTTGAAACCGGGCTGCTTGAGCACTTGCAGGTTCGGATCCTGTTCGATCACTTCGATGTCGGCCGGGCGTGGGTAGCCACTGACCTGGCATTCGCCGCGCTTGAGCTTTTGCAGGCGCACGGCGGCGTCCGGGGTGATGGAGAAAATCAGGTTGTCGAGCTTCACGTCCTCGGGTTTCCAGTACGCGGTGTTGGCGGCGTAGCGGATCTGCGAGTCCTTCTGGTAGCGCTTGAACACGAACGGCCCGGTGCCGACGGGTTTCTGGTTGAGGTCGCCGGCCTGGCCTTCCTTCAACAACTGCGCTGCGTATTCGGCGGACTGCACGGAGGCGAAACTCATCGCCAGGTTTTGCACGAAGGCGGCATCGACGTTGTTCAGGTTGAAACGCACGGTGTGCTCGTCGACTTTCTCGACGCTCTTGATCGTGGTGTTAAGGCCCATGTCGGTGAAGTACGGCGATTCGGTGGGGTAGGCCTGGCGGAACGGGTGTTGTGGGTCGAGCAGGCGCTGGAAGGTGAACAGCACGTCGTCGGCGTTGAAATCGCGGGAGGGGGTGAAGTAGTCGGTGGTGTGGAACTTCACGCCGTCGCGCAGGTGGAAGGTGTAGGCCAGGCCGTCGGGCGACACGTCCCAGCTCGTGGCTAATCCAGGTTCGACCTCGGTGCCGCCGCGTTTGAATTGGGTGAGGCGGTTGAAGACGGTTTCGGCCGAGGCGTCGAAGTCGGTGCCGCTGGTGTATTGGCTGGGGTCGAATCCGGCGGGGCTGGCTTCGGAGCAGTAGACCAGGGTGGTGGCGGCCTGGGCCATTGGGGCGCTGCTGATCAGGGCTAGGGTGAGTAGAAGTGGTTTGAAGGTGGTTCTGTCCATGAAATCCCTTGGGGGTGGCGACGGTTTTCAGGAGAGTAGCGTTGTGGGTGGGGGTGTTGGAAATATCGAAAAGTGAGGGGGACTGTTGGGTTTGGGCATAGTGCTTTGGACGAGGCGGCCTTATAGCCGGCCTGTTTCTTCCGGGTGTACACCTGTCAGGTTTGTGGGAGCAAAGCTTGCTTGCGAGGCAGCCTTATAGCCGACCTGTTTCCTCCGGGTGTACACCTGTCAGGTTTGTGGGAGCAAAGCTTGCTCGCGAGGCAGCCTTGCAGCCGACCTGTTTCCTCCGGGTGTACACCTGTCAGGTTTGTGGGAGCAAAGCTTGCTCGCGAGGCAGCCTTGCAGCCGACCTGTTTCCTCCGGGTGTACACCTGTCAGGTTTGTGGGAGCAAAGCTTGCTCGCGATGGCGGCCTGACAGCCGGCCAGAATGTTGTTGGCTGAGTACATATCCATTGCTGCGGTAACGGCTACTTAGGGTTCCGCCCTTACGGCGGGTCACTTTCGAAAAGCGCGAAAGTAACCAAAGCGCTTTTGCCCCACCACTCGGTGCCTCGCTTAGGCTCGGCATGCCCTCACTCCGGCATTGCTCCGTGGGCCCGCCGCGAAGGACCATCCATGGTCCAGCGCGGCTATCCCGGCATCCATGCCGGGATGCCCACTCCACAATGCCTGCGTTCGGCCATCGTGGTTAACGGGGCGCCGAGATCAACGTCCACCCCACCACGAGGCGGCCTGATAGCCGACCTGGTTCTTGGTGGGATCGCGTTTACCCTGTGGGAGCGGGCTTGCTCGCGAAGGCGGCCTAACAGCCGACCTGTTTCTCCGGCCATACCCTGATCCATTTGTGGGAGCGAGCTTGCTCGCGATGGCGGCCTGAGGGCCAACCTCGAATTGCTGGCCGACCACAAAATCGTGGCGAGGGAGCTTGCTCCCGCTGGGGCGCGAAGCGGCCCTAAAAACAGCGACTCCATTCATCTGACATGCCGAGGTGTCAGGTTTGGGGCTGCTGCGCAGCCCAGCGGGAGCAAGCTCCCTCGCCACGGGTTTTGCAGCGGCCTGAGAAGTGTGATGAGTCATTCATTTGTGTCGGAAGGATCACCGGCCCCGAAACGAAACATCCCACAGCTTTTTAGGGTTGTCCCTCGGAAGTGGGCTCTCTAACCTTTGAACGTCGCTGCCTAATCAGCGACCGGGTGTGGAAACCTGAACCTTTAGCAGTGGCATGGCTGAACATCGTGTTGCCGACGTCTGGTTTCGTCTGCAAACTGCGTCTTGGCGGCTGTGCGTGGGCAGACTTCGGTCTGGCCGGGTCCTGCTAACCGGTATTTCCACCCCACGTACCGCTGCCACCTATTGTCGCGTGGAAACGACACAGGGATGGCTCCAACTTTAAGCAGGAGAATTGAATATGGATAAGTCAGTCCCCGATCCACCCTTCAACAAAACCAACCCTCTTTCCGGCTTCGATTCCACCGAAGACCTACTCAAAGACCGCGCCGCCGCCGAGGGCGCCCTCAATCACTACCTCAACCCAAAGCCTTCAGAGCAAGCACCGATCAGCGCATCGACAGCCTGTTTTCCGTCACCGCCAAAGCCGACGCCGACACGCTATTGACCAGCACCTCCGAAACTTGGCCTCAATCAAAGCCATGGCCGAGGACCTGGCCTTTGAAGTGGAGGGTACGCGGCGCAGTGTGGCGCTGGGGATTCATCAGTTGGTGGAGTTGTGCCAGTTGCTGGTGGACAAGGCGCTGGATCAGCTTGAGGCACCGGCCAGCCCTGTACCGTGATCCCCCGTGGCGAGGGAGCTTGCTCCCGCTGGGCGCGAAGCGGCCCCAACAGCAGCGACTGCATCCATCTGATACACCGAGATGTCAGGTTCGGGTCTGCTGCGCAACCCAGCGGGAGCAAGCTCCCTCGCCACGGGAGTGTTGTCGCTCGGCTTCGGTGGTTGAGTCAGTGAAACTGGCTGAACCACCGCCGATCATTACTGCATCAACACCTCAACCACCCCATCCGCCGTCATCGTCACCTGGCTGGTGCCAGGTACGACTTCGGGTGTGACCGACTCGGCATCCATCGACGCCGCTTTCATCATCATCTGCGGGCGCATGTACGGTTGTGGATAACCATTGGTGTTGAAGTTCAGGTTGACGATTTTGTAGCCCTTGCCGCCCAAGGCTTCGGTGGCGAGTTGGGCGCGGGCCTTGAAGGCGTTGACGGCGTCTTTGAGCAGGGCGTCTTCGCTGCTCTGGCGGGTGGCGGTGGCGATGGCGAAGTCCATGCCGCCCATTTTCAGGTCGCCCAGCAGTTCGCCGGTGAGTTTGGACAGGGCGGCGAAGTCGGCGCTTTCCAGGCGCAGTTCGGCGCGTTCGCGCCAGCCGGTGATTTTCTGGCCTTTGTTGTCGTAGATCGGGTAGCTGCTGCGGCTGCCCTGGCGCAGGGTGATGTCCTTGACCTCTTTGACCTGGCCGATGGCTTTGTTCAGCGTAGTGCTGACGGTCGCGGCGAGTTTGGCCGGGTCGGTGTTTTGCTCCTCCGTGTAGAGGGTGACGATCATCAGGTCACGGGCCACGTCCTTGTTGACTTCGGCGCGCAGGGAAATCTGGTTGTAGTGAAGCTCGTCGGCGGCCAGGGCCGGCAGGCTGGCGACGGTGCCGAGGCTGAGGGCGAGCAGGGCGGCGGGGCGACTGAACGTGTGCATGAAAGCTCCTTGGGATGAGGCGCAGGGGTAAGGTCCGGGCCTGCGTGAAGGATAAGACTCTAGCTTTTATGGGCGGGTTCGCACAGTTACAACTTCTATACAGATTGCGGGTGAGAGGCTTTTTGTGGCGAGGGGATTTAGCGAAACGTCGCCCCGCCCCGCTGTGGGAGCAAAGCTTGCTCGCGAAACAGGCACCTCCATCTATGAAAGATCGCAGCGCCTTCATCGCGGGCAAGCCTTGCTCCCACAGTATCCCCTCGCCACAAGGTCATGCAGCGAGGCTGGAAGCTGTGGCGCTTTGCCGCATATCTGCCGCGGCAACCCGCGCCTTGGTTATACTCCGTGCGATTCGCCTGGAGCGCTCATCAGGAGAGCTCATGCTCGCCCCTTTGCAAATGACTTCCGCCTCTCGCCAGAACCTCTGGCGCCTGACATTCATCCGTATCCTGGTCCTCGCGGCCCAGGCCGGTTCCGTGGGGCTTGCCTATTGGTTCGACCTGCTGCCACTGCCCTGGCTGCAACTGGCGATCACCCTGGTCTGTTCCAGCGTGCTCTGCGCGCTGACGGCGATTCGCCTGCGTGCCTCGTGGCCGGTGACCGAGCTGGAATATGCGGTGCAGCTGGCCGGGGACTTGTTTATCCACAGCGCGCTGCTGTATTTCTCCGGCGGTTCCACCAACCCCTTCGTCTCCTATTACCTGGTGCCGCTGACCATCGCCGCCGTGACCTTGCCCTGGCGGTATTCGCTGATCCTGTCCGGCATCGCCCTGGCGCTGTACACCTTGCTGCTGGCGCGCTTCTACCCACTGGAAACCTTCCCCATCGCTCGGGAAAACCTGCAGATCTATGGGATGTGGCTGAGCTTCGCCCTGGCCGCGGCGGTCATCACGTTTTTTGCCGCGCGCATGGCCGAGGAGCTGCGCCGCCAGGAAGAGCTGCGGGCGATCCGTCGTGAAGAAGGCCTGCGGGACGAGCAATTGCTGGCCGTAGCGACCCAGGCCGCTGGCGCCGCCCATGAACTGGGCACACCGCTGGCGACCATGAGCGTGCTGCTCAAGGAAATGCGCCAGGACCATCACGACCCGGCGCTGCAGGACGATCTCAGCGTGCTCCAGGACCAGGTCAAGCTCTGCAAGGAAACCCTGCAATACCTGGTGCGCGCCGCCGAGGCCAATCGCCGGCTGGACATCGACATGCAGGCGGTCACCTTCTGGCTCGACGATGCCCTGAACCGCTGGCACCTGATGCGCCCGGAAGCCAGTTATCGCTTCCAGTGCCTGGGCAAGGGCGTGGTGCCGCGCATGGCGCCGCCGCCGGACCTGACCCAGGCCCTGTTGAACCTGCTGAACAATGCCGCCGATGCCTGTCCCGACAACCTGGAAGTGGCGTTGGACTGGAACGCCTATGAACTGACCATCTGCATTCGCGACCACGGCGCCGGTGTGCCCCTGGCGATTGCCGAGCAGATCGGCAAGCCGTTCTATACCACCAAAGGCAAAGGTTTCGGCCTGGGCCTGTTCTTGAGCAAAGCCAGCGTGACACGCGCCGGCGGCTCGGTGAAACTCTACCCCCATGAGGAAGGCGGCACGCTCACCGAGCTGCGCCTGCCCCATGCCGACCGAGGAGACGAAACATGAGTGACGAGATCCAAGTCGACGGCGAAGAACTGCCGCACCTGTTGCTGGTGGATGACGACGCCACCTTCACCCGCGTCATGGCCCGGGCCATGTCCCGCCGCGGCTTTCGCGTGAGTACCGCAGGTTCCGCCGAGGAAGGCCTGACCATCGCCCAGGCCGACCTGCCGGACTATGCCGCCCTGGACCTGAAAATGGACGGCGATTCGGGCCTGGTGCTGTTGCCCAAATTGCTGGAGCTGGACCCGGAGATGCGCGTGGTGATCCTCACCGGTTATTCGAGCATCGCCACCGCGGTCGAGGCCATCAAGCGCGGTGCCTGCAATTACCTGTGCAAACCGGCGGATGCCGATGACGTACTGGCGGCGCTGTTGTCCGAGCACGCCGACCTCGACACCCTGGTGCCGGAAAACCCCATGTCGGTGGATCGCTTGCAATGGGAACACATCCAGCGGGTGCTGACCGAGCACGAAGGCAATATCTCCGCCACCGCCCGCGCCCTGGGCATGCACCGGCGGACCTTGCAGCGCAAATTGCAGAAACGTCCCGTGCGTCGCTGAACCTGCGCTGAACGAATGCTGTCCACCCTCGCGACACATCGGGCCGTTGTTCTATGATCGGCCCGAGTCTTTTCTTTATTTGAGCCTTAACCATGAATCAGAACGCTGAATATTCCGCGGTCAATGACGCGGTGCGCGGGCAGTTTTTCCGCCGTGTCTGGCAAATGACCACGCCGTACTGGCGCAGTGAGGAGAAGGGCAAGGCCTGGACGTTGTTGATCGCTGTCATCGCGTTGTCGCTGTTCAGCGTGGCAATTTCGGTGTGGATCAACAGTTGGTACAAGGATTTCTACAACGCCCTGCAAGAGAAGGACAGCGCGGCGTTCTGGCAGTTGATCCTGTATTTCTGCGGCATCGCCGCGGTGGCGATTCTCGGCGCCGTCTATCGCTTGTACCTCACCCAGATGCTCACCATTCGTTGGCGGGCCTGGCTCACCGAGCAGCACTTCGCCCGCTGGCTGGGCAACAAGAATTACTACCGACTGGAGCAGGGCGGCTACACCGATAACCCGGACCAGCGGATTTCCGAAGACCTTAACAGTTTCACCACCAACACCTTGGGCCTGGGGCTGGGATTGCTGCGCACCGTCGTCAGCCTGGTGTCGTTCTCGATCATTTTGTGGGGCGTGTCCGGCAGCATCGAGGTGTTCGGCTACACCATCCCCGGCTACATGTTCTGGTGCGCCCTGGTGTATGCGGCAGTGGGCAGTTGGTTGACGCATCTGATCGGCCGACGCCTGATCGGGCTGAACAACAACCAGCAACGCTTCGAAGCCGACCTGCGTTTCTCCATGGTGCGGGTGCGTGAAAACGCCGAGAGCATTGCGCTGTACAACGGCGAACCGAACGAGAACCGCCGCCTGAGCGGGCGTTTCGGTCTGGTCTGGCATAACTTCTGGGACATCATGCGGGTGTCCAAGCGCCTGACGTTCTTCACCTCCGGCTACGGCCAGATCGCGATCATCTTCCCGTTCATCGTTGCCGCGCCGCGCTACTTCGCCGGCAAGATCCAACTGGGCGAGCTGATGCAGATCAACTCGGCCTTCGGCAATGTGCAGGAAAATTTCAGTTGGTTCATCAGTGCCTATGCCGACCTCGCCGCTTGGCGCGCCACCTGTGATCGTCTGCTGAGCTTCCGCCAGGCCATGAGCGACAACGAAGACCGCGTGCCGGCCATCGATGTGCAGAACCAGGGCAGCGCGTTGGCGGTTCATAACCTCGGGTTGGATCTGGCCGACGGTCGTCATCTGCTCGACAACGCCGATATGAGCGTGGCGCCGGGCGAGCGGGTCATGCTCAGCGGTCGTTCCGGCAGTGGTAAATCCACTCTGTTTCGCGCGATGGGGCATTTGTGGCCTGCGGGGCACGGGACGATCCGGCTTCCGGCGGCGCGTTACCTGTTCCTGCCGCAGAAGCCCTATCTGCCCATTGGCAGCCTGCGGGAGGTGTTGAGTTATCCACAGGCTGGCGACGTGTACCCCAACGAACGTTATGCACAGGTGCTGGAAACCTGCCGCCTGCCGCACCTGATTGCGCGGCTGGATGAAAGCAACCACTGGCAGCGCATGCTCTCGCCTGGCGAGCAACAACGCCTGGCCTTTGCCCGTGCATTGCTTTATGCACCGCAATGGTTGTACATGGACGAAGCTACGTCGGCGATGGACGAAGAAGACGAGGCGACGCTGTACCAGGCGCTGATCGACCAGTTGCCGGGCTTGAGCATCGTCAGCGTCGGCCACCGAAGCAGTTTGAAACGGTTCCATCCGCGACATGTACGTATCGAAAATGGCCAACTGGTGGAGCGCACCGTAACCGCCTGACCACCCCCAAACCTGTGGGAGCGGGCTTGCTCGCGATAGCGATGTATCAGTTGATGTCGCTGTGGCTGACCCGCCGCCATCGCGAGCAAGCTCGCTCCCACACGGGTTTGTGTTGATCATGATATCTAGGTGCACAACCGATCCAATGTGGGAGCGAGCTTGCTCGCGATGAAGGCGACTCGGTTTAACCGCCAGCCCCGGATATCAGTGCCCCACGGTGATCGTACAACCACGTTGCGCTATGATGTTGTCATTCAGCCGCTTGCCGAGACACAGACACAATGGAAAACCCGATCGACGTACCCCGCCTTCCCCGCAAGCGCCGCAGCCTGGCGCAGGAGCTGGTGACGGTGCTGACCGAGCAGATTCGCGACGGCCTGCTCAAGCGCGGTGATAAATTGCCCACCGAGTCGGCGATCATGGAAGCCCATGGCGTCAGCCGCACCGTGGTGCGTGAGGCGATTTCCCGCTTGCAGGCCGCCGGCCAGGTGGAAACCCGCCATGGCATCGGCACCTTCGTGCTGGACACGCCCAGCCCGAGCGGTTTCCGCATCGACCCGGCCACGGTGGTCACCTTGCGCGACGTGCTGGCGATCCTGGAGTTGCGCATCAGCCTGGAAGTGGAATCCGCCGGGCTGGCGGCGCAGCGCCGCAGCGACGAGCAACTGGCGACGATGCGCGCCGCCCTCGACGCCTTGAAGGAAAGCGCCGCCCACGCCAGTGACGCGGTGGCCTCGGACTTCGCCTTCCACCTGGAAATCGCCCTGTCCACCGGCAATCGCTACTTCACCGACATCATGACCCACCTGGGCACCAGCATCATCCCGCGCACCCGGCTGAACTCGGCGCGCCTGGCCCACGACGACCACCAGCACTACATGGATCGCCTGAGCCGCGAGCACGAGGAAATCTACGAAGCCATCGCCCGCCAAGACTCCGACGCGGCCCGGGCGGCCATGCGTTTGCACCTGACCAACAGCCGCGAAAGGCTGCGCCAGGCCCATGAAGAGGCACAGGCGCAGGGCTGAGACGCGCGGACATGTCGGACGCATCCTGTGGCGAGGGGATTTATCCCCGTTGGGTTGCGCAGCAACCCCGGAACTGACGCGTCTGTGTGTCTGATCGGATTGAGTCGCTGCCTTTGGGGTTGCTGCGCAACCCAGCGGGGATAAATCCCCTCGCCACAGGGGAGCGGTGTCCGGCTTTAGATCCGTATGCCCGTCTGACGAATCGTAGGCGCGTAGTCCTACGCCTTGATCCGCAACATCTGCGGCTCGGATGTATCGGGATCCCTGCTCTCGTAACTAACCTCGTAACGAAGCTCAACCAATTTGTCGATGTAATCTGTCAAATATTTGTCGATGTAATTTTTCAAGTCGGCATTGGTTAGAGGCATTGTCACATCCTTGAGTGGCGTACCTTCCTCGCCCTCGCTCAGAGGCGTAAACACGCCTACGGGAGTTGGACGCGTCGAGCCCTCGCCCAGAGTTAGGCGGGCGTTCGAGTACGCTTCGAAAGCTGCATCCGGAATCTCCACTGTTAACGTCTCTGTATTTGACAAACTGATCGCGACTTCCTCAGAGGGTTGAAAACCCTTTAGCGTCGGTTTCACATACGTCTTCGCCATGATGTCACTCCCAGTGAGACAGCCCTGCTCGTTGCGCGCGGGCGACTCACTTAAAAGATTGTGAAAGGGACTACGGCCGTGCCCAGCACGGCCATACGTGGGTTATGCCCCCTCGCCGTAACGGCGCCTACTGGCAGAGTTGACAGTGGCGACGAGCGGTCCTGGGCGCTTTTCCGGCAAGTTTCATCCGTCTTCCCATCGCGCCCAAAGCCCCGATTTACAAGGCTTCACGCCAAACACCTCAACCCAACACCCGACAAAAGACGAAATGCAGTTGACGTTCATATTTTAAGTTGTACGATGACCTACAACTTCTCAGCGAAGCTAACCGTTTCCTACAACACATCATTTGCGTCCAGGGTGTTCGAATAATGAATCCACAAGAACTGAAGTCCATCCTCTCGTCTGGCCTGCTGTCGTTCCCGGTCACCGATTTCACTGCCCAAGGCGATTTCAATCGCGACAGCTACATCAAGCGCCTCGAGTGGCTGGCCCCGTATGGCGCCTCTGCATTGTTCGCAGCGGGCGGCACCGGTGAATTCTTCTCCCTGGCCGCCAGCGAGTATTCCCAGGTCATCAAGACCGCCGTCGATACCTGCGCCACCAGCGTGCCAATCCTTGCCGGTGTCGGCGGTGCCACCCGCCAAGCCATCGAATACGCTCAAGAAGCCGAGCGCCTGGGCGCCAAGGGCTTGTTGCTGTTGCCGCATTACCTGACCGAAGCCAGCCAGGACGGCGTTGCCGCCCACGTTGAAGCCGTGTGCAAATCGGTGAAGATCGGCGTGGTGGTGTACAACCGCAACGTCTGCCGCCTGAACGCCACCCAGCTGGAACAACTGGCCGAGCGCTGCCCGAACCTGATCGGCTACAAGGATGGCTTGGGCGATATCGAACTGATGGTGTCGATCCGTCGTCGCCTCGGCGATCGTTTCAGCTACCTGGGCGGCCTGCCGACCGCTGAAGTCTACGCCGCGGCCTACAAGGCCCTGGGCGTGCCGGTCTACTCCTCGGCGGTGTTCAACTTCATCCCGAAAACCGCGATGGACTTCTACCACGCCATTGCCCGTGACGATCACGAGACTGTCGGCAAGATCATCGACGACTTCTTCCTGCCTTACCTGGACATCCGCAACCGCAAGGCCGGTTACGCGGTGAGCATCGTCAAGGCTGGCGCGAAGATCGTTGGCTATGACGCAGGCCCTGTGCGTACGCCGCTGACCGACCTGCTGCCAGAAGAATACGAAGCCCTGGCCGCGCTGATCGACAAGCAAGGCAAGCAGTAACAGACCGATGAAGCCGCTGAGTAATCAGCGGCTTTTTGCGTAAGGCTTGTTCATTCCCACGCTCCACGTGGGAATGCCACCAGGGACGCTTTGCGTCCCTAGACAGCTTTTGTAGAAGGAGTAGCTCCGTGGCAGATTCAAAGCGTTTCGATAACTACATCAACGGTCAGTGGGTGGCCGGTGCCGACTATTGCACCAACATCAACCCGTCTGACTTGTCCGATGTCATCGGTGAATACGCCAAGGCTGACGCAGCGCAAGTCAATGCCGCCATCGAAGCCGCCCGCGCCGCCTTCCCGGCCTGGTCGACCTCGGGCATCCAGGCCCGTCACGATGCGCTGGACAAAGTCGGCACCGAGATCCTCGCCCGCCGTGAAGAACTCGGTCAACTGCTGGCCCGGGAAGAGGGCAAGACCCTGCCCGAAGCCATCGGCGAAGTGACCCGCGCCGGTAACATCTTCAAGTTCTTCGCCGGTGAATGCCTGCGCCTGTCGGGCGATTACGTGCCGTCGGTGCGCCCAGGCGTCAACGTCGAAGTGACCCGTGAAGCCCTCGGTGTGGTCGGCCTGATCACCCCGTGGAACTTCCCGATCGCCATCCCCGCGTGGAAAATCGCCCCGGCCCTGGCCTACGGCAACTGTGTGGTGATCAAGCCCGCCGAGCTGGTACCGGGCTGCGCCTGGGCCCTGGCTGAAATTATCTCCCGCGCCGGTTTCCCGGCCGGTGCGTTCAACCTGGTGATGGGCAGCGGCCGGGTGGTCGGCGAAGTGTTGGTCAACAGCCCGAAAGTCGACGGTATCAGTTTCACAGGCTCCGTGGGCGTGGGCCGGCAGATCGCGGTCAATTGCGTGTCGCGCCAGGCCAAGGTGCAGTTGGAGATGGGCGGCAAGAACCCGCAGATCATCCTCGACGACGCCGACCTCAAGCAGGCCGTCGAACTGGCGGTGCAGAGCGCGTTCTACTCCACTGGTCAACGTTGCACGGCCTCGAGCCGCCTGATCGTCACCGCCGGCATCCACGATAAGTTCGTCGCGGCGATGGCCGAGCGCATGCAGTCGATCAAGGTCGGTCATGCGTTGAAGGCCGGCACCGACATCGGCCCGGTGGTTTCCGAAGCCCAGCTCAGCCAGGACTTGAAGTACATCGACATCGGCCAGAGCGAAGGCGCGCGGCTGGTCAGCGGTGGCGGTCTGGTGACGTGCGACACTGAAGGTTACTTCCTGGCGCCGACCCTGTTCGCCGACAGCGAAGCGTCGATGCGCATCAGCCGCGAAGAGATCTTCGGCCCGGTGGCCAACGTCGTGCGCGTGGCCGACTACGAGGCGGCGCTGGCGATGGCCAACGACACCGAGTTCGGTCTGTCGGCCGGTATCGCCACCACCTCGCTGAAGTATGCCAACCACTTCAAGCGCCATTCCCAGGCGGGCATGGTGATGGTCAACCTGCCGACCGCCGGCGTGGATTACCACGTGCCGTTCGGCGGACGCAAAGGTTCGTCCTATGGGTCGCGTGAGCAAGGTCGCTACGCGCAAGAGTTCTACACCGTGGTGAAGACCTCCTACATCGGTTCGTAATACGCAACACCGGTCGGCGCCGAGTCCCGGCGCCGACCGCACAAATTGATTTCCCGTATAAAAATAAATAGTGGAAGTAGATTACATGCAAGAGACCAAGCCGACACACGTCCGCTATTTGATCCTGCTCATGCTGTTTTTGGTGACGACGATCAACTATGCCGACCGCGCGACCATCGCCATCGCAGGCTCCAGCCTGCAAAAAGACCTCGGCATCGATGCCGTCACCCTCGGTTATATCTTCTCCGCTTTCGGCTGGGCCTATGTGGCCGGGCAGATTCCCGGCGGCTGGCTGCTCGACCGTTTCGGGTCGAAAAAAATCTATGCGTTGAGCATTTTTACCTGGTCGCTGTTCACCGTGCTGCAAGGCTATGTGGGTGAATTCGGCATGTCCACGGCCGTGGTTGCGCTGTTCATGCTGCGCTTCCTGGTCGGGCTGGCCGAAGCGCCGTCCTTCCCGGGCAACGCACGGATCGTCGCCGCCTGGTTCCCCACCGCAGAACGTGGCACCGCCTCGGCGATCTTCAATTCGGCGCAGTATTTCGCCACGGTGTTGTTCGCACCGCTGATGGGCTGGATCGTCTACCGTTTCGGTTGGCAGCACGTGTTCATCGTGATGGGCGTGATCGGCATCGTGTTCTCGCTGGTTTGGCTGAAAGTGATCTACAGCCCGCGTCAGCACCCGATGATCAACGAGGCCGAGTTCAATCACATTGCCGCCAATGGCGCAATGGTCGATATGGACCAGGACAAGGGCAAGGAAAAGAAAGCCGACGGTCCGAAGTGGGATTACATCCGCCAACTGCTGACCAACCGCATGATGCTCGGCGTATACCTGGGCCAGTACTGCATCAACGGCATCACGTACTTCTTCCTGACCTGGTTCCCGGTGTACCTGGTGCAGGAACGCGGAATGACCATCCTCAAGGCTGGTTTCATCGCGTCCTTGCCGGCGATCTGCGGCTTCATCGGCGGCGTGCTCGGCGGGGTGATTTCCGATTACCTGCTGCGCAAGGGCCACTCGCTGACCTTCGCCCGCAAGACGCCGATCATCGCCGGCCTGCTGGTGTCCAGCAGCATCGTGGCGTGCAACTACGTGGACATCGAATGGATGGTGGTGGGCTTCATGGCCCTGGCCTTCTTCGGTAAAGGCGTCGGCGCACTGGGCTGGGCCGTGGTGTCCGACACGTCGCCAAAACAGATCGCCGGCTTGAGCGGTGGCCTGTTCAACACCTTCGGCAACCTGGCATCGATTACCACGCCAATCGTCATCGGCTACATCATCAGCGCCACGGGTTCGTTCAAGTGGGCACTGGTGTTTGTCGGTTGCAACGCGCTGGTGGCGGTGTTCAGCTACCTGGTCATCGTAGGGCCGATCAAGCGTGTGGTACTCAAGGAACCCACGGCCAAGGATGCCGACCTTTCCAGCCTGTCTGAAGCTAAATCCTGAAGGAGCGGCATCGATGCAACTGATTGAACATGCCGATTCGCCCCGTTACATCCGCTTGCATGAGCGGGACAACGTGGTGATCGTCGTCAATGACCAGGGCGTGCCGGCCGGGACCGAGTTCCCGGACGGGCTGGTCACCGTCGACTTCGTACCCCAGAGCCACAAGGTCACCCTGGTGGACATTCCCGAGGGAGGCGAGGTGATTCGCTACGGCCAGGTCATTGGCTACGCGCTGCAACCGATCCCTCGTGGCAGCTGGGTCAAGGAAGACCAACTGCGCATGCCCACCGCGCCGCCGTTGGACAGCCTGCCGTTGTCCACCGACGTGCCGTTGGCCGATGCGCCGCTGGAGGGCTACACCTTCGAGGGTTATCGCAACGCCGACGGGACTGTCGGCACGCGCAACATTCTGGGTATCACCACCACGGTGCAGTGCGTGACTGGCGTGTTGGACCACGCGGTCAAGCGCATCAAGGACGAGCTGTTGCCCAAGTACCCGAACGTCGATGACGTGGTGGCGCTGACCCACAGTTATGGCTGTGGCGTGGCGATCACCGCCACCGACGCCTACATCCCGATCCGCACCGTGCGCAACCTGGCACGCAACCCGAACCTGGGGGGCGAGGCACTGGTGATCAGCCTGGGCTGCGAGAAATTGCAGGCCGGGCAGGTGATGCATGAAGGCGACAGTTCGGTGGACCTCAGCGAGCCGTGGTTGTATCGCTTGCAGGATTCCAGTCACGGCTTTACCGAAATGATCGAGCAGATCATGGAGTTGGCTGAAACGCGCCTGAAGAAACTCGACCAGCGCCGTCGCGAAACCGTGCCGGCCTCGGAGCTGATCCTGGGCATGCAGTGCGGCGGCAGCGATGCGTTTTCCGGCATCACCGCCAACCCGGCGCTGGGCTATGCCTCGGATCTGTTGCTGCGGGCGGGGGCGACGGTGATGTTCTCTGAAGTCACCGAAGTGCGCGATGCGATTTACCTGCTGACCTCCCGGGCGCAAACCCAGGAAGTCGCCCAGGAGCTGGTGCGGGAAATGGACTGGTACGACCGCTACCTGGCCAAGGGCGAAGCCGATCGCAGTGCCAACACCACGCCGGGCAACAAGAAGGGCGGGCTGTCGAACATCGTCGAAAAATCCCTGGGCTCGATCGTCAAGTCCGGCAGCAGCGCGATCAACGGCGTGCTCGGCCCGGGCGAGCGCTTCAAGCAAAAGGGCCTGATCTTCTGCGCCACACCGGCCAGTGATTTTGTCTGCGGCACGCTGCAACTGGCGGCGGGGATGAACCTGCACGTGTTCACTACCGGCCGCGGCACGCCGTACGGCTTGGCCATGGCCCCGGTGGTGAAGGTCTCGACCCGCACCGAACTGGCCCAGCGCTGGCCGGACCTGATCGACATCGACGCCGGCCGGATCGCCACCGGACGGGCGACCATCGAAGAGTTGGGCTGGGAGCTGTTCCACTACTACCTGGACGTGGCCAGCGGCAAGAAACAGACCTGGGCCGAGCGGCACAAGCTGTACAACGACATCACCTTGTTCAACCCTGCGCCGATTACCTGATGTACTTGTGATCGCTGGAGATCCAGTGTGGGAGATCCAATGTGGGAGCGAGCTTGCTCGCGATAGCGATGGTTCAGCTTGAGTTGATTTTGAATGTGCCGCCGCCATCGCGAGCAAGCTCGCTCCCACAGGGGGTTTTTGGTGAATGTAGATTCTGAGTTCACCCAAGAAGGAGTGTGTGGGAGCGAGCTTGCTCGCGATAGCGCTGGTTCAGCTTGAGTTGATTTTGAATGTGCCGCCTCCATCGCGAGCAAGCTCGCTCCCACAGGGAATGGAGTGAATTCAGTTTCTGTGAGCGCCCCAAAAAAATGTGGGAGCGAGCTTGCTCGCGATAACGCTCTACCAGACGCCAATGCCGTGAGTGGCTTATCATTAGCCACCTAACGACACCCCTCTCAAGGTCCTCCGGCATGCTGGCAATTTTCCTCGAAACCCTGAACGTCACCGCGCCGGTGTTCGCCATGCTGTTTCTGGGGGTGTTGCTCAAGCGCATCAACTGGATCAACGACAACTTCATCCACATCGCCTCGTCCCTGGTGTTCAACGTCACCATGCCGGCGCTGTTGTTCCTCGGCATCCTGCACGCCGACCTGCACTCGGCTTTGCAGCCTGACCTGTTGATCTATTTCTCTATCGCCACCCTGGTGAGCTTTGCGATGGCTTGGGGTTGGGCGATCTGGCGTTGCCCGCGGGAGGATCGCGGCATCTACACCCAGGGTGCGTTTCGCGGCAACAACGGGGTGATCGGCCTGGCGCTGGCGGCGAGCATGTATGGCGACTACGGGATTTCCCTGGGGTCGATTCTCGCGGCGTTGGTGATCCTGTTCTACAACACCTTGTCGACCATCGTGCTGGCGGTCTACAGCCCGGTGATCAAGTCCGATCCGTGGAGCATCTGCAAAAGCGTGATCAGCAACCCGCTGATCATCAGCGTGATCGTCGCCGCGCCGTTCGCCTATTGGCAGATCGGCCTGCCGAACTGGTTCGAGACCTCGGCCAAATACTTGTCGCAAATGACCTTGCCCCTGGCGCTGATCTGCATCGGCGGCACGCTGTCGCTGGCGGCCCTGCGCAAGAGCGGCAAAATGGCCTTGAGTTCGAGCCTGGTGAAAATGGTCGGCCTGCCGCTGGTGACCACCCTCGGTGCCTGGCTCTGGGGCTTTCGCGGGGCGGAACTGGGGATTCTGTTCCTGTACTTCGGCAGCCCCACCGCCGCCGCGAGCTATGTCATGGCCCGGGCGGCCGATGGCAACCATGAACTGGCGGCGGCGATCATCGTCATCACCACCTTGATGGCGGCGATTACCACCAACCTGGGGATCTTTGTGTTGCAGTGGGGTGGCTGGATCTAGGCTTGGGCTTGCGGTGTTCTTGAGGTCCAATCGCGAGCAAGCTCGCTCCCACAGTGGTTTTTAGGTGCATTCAAATACCCCATACACCCACGATCACCTGTGGGAGCGAGCTTGCTCGCGATAGCGATCTAACGCTCACTCAGATTTCTGATAACTATCGATCACTTCCTGCGCCGCCCGAAACGCATCAATCGCCGCCGGCACGCCCGCGTACACCGCGCAATGCAGCAACGCCTCGCGAATCTCTTCCACCGTGCAACCATTGTTCAGTGCACCACGCACATGACCCTTGAGCTCCTGCGGGCACTTGAGGGCGGTGAGGGCGGCGAGGGTGATCAGGCTGCGAGTCTTCAGCGGCAGGCCGTCGCGGCTCCAGACGCTGCCCCAGGCGTGTTCGTTGACGAAGTCCTGCAACGGCTGGGTGAAGTCGGTGGCGTTGCCCAGGGCGCGGTCGACGAACGCGTCGCCCATGACCTGGCGACGCATGTCCAGGCCGGTCTTTGGAGTGTCGGTCATGGCAAATCCCTCTTGTGGTGTTGGCGGCGCCAGGCGCGCAGGGAGGTGAACAGCAAAAACGCGAGCAGGGCCGGCAGCACATAGAACAGCATCAGCCGTTCCAGTTGGCCGGCCAGGGGCATGCCGGTGGTGAACGACACCACGTGCAGCCCATAGGCCAGGTACAAACCCAGGAACAGCAGGCCTTCGGCACGGGTGACGCGATAACCGGAATAGAACACCGGCAGGCACAGCACCGCCACGCCGAGCATCACCGGCAGGTCGAAATCCAGGGCGTTCGGCGAGACCGACAGTGGCGTGGGTGCGGCGAGGGCGGTGACCCCCAGCACGCCCAGCAGGTTGAACAGATTACTGCCGATCACGTTGCCCACGGCAATGTCCCGCTGGCCCCGCAAGGCGGCGATCAGCGAAGTGGCGAGTTCAGGCAGCGAGGTGCTGACGGCGACGATGGTCAGGCCGATGATGCGTTCCGAGAGCCCGAGGTCCGTCGCCACTTCCACTGCCGCACCCAGCAACAAGTGCCCGGCGAATACCAGCATCGCCAGGCCCGACGCAATCATCAGCACACTCTTGAACCAGGACAGGTGGGCCACCTCGCCCCCCACCGGGTGCGGACGCGCCGAATGCCGCGACTGGCGCAGCAACAACCCGAGGTACACCGCCAGGGCCAGCAGCAGCCAGGCGCCGTCCAATCGGGTCAGTTCTTCATTCAATGCCAGCACGAACACCAGCAGGCTGGCACCGATCATCAGCGGGATGTCCAGGCGCACCAGTTGGCGCGAGACGCGCAACGGAATGATCAGCGCCGACAGCCCGAGGGTGACGAGGATGTTGAAGATGCCGCTGCCGATCACGCTGCCCACGGCGATGTCGGCGTTCTGCGCCAGGGTCGCTTGCAGGCTGACGGCCATTTGCGGCGCGCTGCTGCCGAAGGCGACGACGGTCAGGCCGATGATCAGCGGCCGTACCTGCAAGCGTGCCGCCAGGCCCACGGCGGCGCGCACCAGCAGTTCGGCGCCGCCGATCAGCAACAGCAGGGCGCCGAACAATTCGATCAGGCTGAGCAGCGGTAGGGCGGTGATTAGGGAAATGGCCGGGCTCCGTCTATCAATCGTCGAGGGCTTGCACGCGCACCCGCGCGGTGCCGCTGCGCAACATGCCCAGTTGCTCGGCGGCTTCGCGGGATATGTCGATCAAACGGCCACGAGTATACGGGCCGCGGTCGTTGATGCGGACCACGACGCTGTCGTTGTTTTTCAGGTTGGTGACTTTCACCCGGGTGCCAAACGGCAACTGGCGATGGGCGGCAGTCAGGCCGTGCTGGTTGAAACGCTCGCCGCTGGCGGTGCGCTTGCCATGGTGCCTGGCACCGTAATAAGAGGCGACGCCGGTCTGGTCGTAGCCGTGTGGATCGACCGTCCCGCTCTGGCTGGCGCAACCGGCCAGCAGGGACAGCAGGGCGCAGGCGCCGAGGAGACGCTTCATGTAGGGTTTTCCAACTACAGATAGGGGAACTGGCCTGTGGGAGCAAAGCTTGTGGGAGTAAAGCCTGTGGGAGCAAAGCTTGCTCGCGATGAACGATAACGCGGTCCACTGATGGATCGACGTGTCTTCATCGCGAGCAAGCTTTGCTCCCACGGGCTCGCTCCCGTAAGGGCGAAGGGAGCCAGGCTTGAAATCTGGCTCCATGGCTATCAGCCCTCGAGCTTGCTTTTGAGCAGTTCGTTGACCTGTTGCGGGTTGGCCTTGCCCTTGGAGGCCTTCATGGCCTGGCCGACAAAGAAGCCGAACATCTTGCCGCGCTTGGCTTCGTCTGCCGCACGGTACTGTTCGACCTGCTCGGCGTTGGCCGCGAGCATTTCATCGAGCACGGCGCTGATCGCCCCGGTGTCGGTGACCTGCTTCAAGCCGCGCTTCTCGATGATCTCGTCGGCGCTGCCTTCACCATTGGCCATGGCTTCGAACACCATCTTGGCGATCTTGCCGGAAATGGTGTTGTCCTTGATCCGCACCAGCATGCCGCCCAGTTGCTCGGCCGAGACCGGCGACTCATCGATTTCCAGGCCCTGTTTGTTCAACAGGCTGCCCAACTCGACCATCACCCAGTTGGCCGCCAGCTTGGCGTCGCCGCCAATGCTCACGACTTTCTCGAAGTAATCGGCCTGTTCGCGGCTGGTGGCCAGGACGTTGGCGTCATAGCTCGACAGGCCGAACTGTGCCTGGAAGCGCTCGCGTTTCTGCGGTGGCAGTTCCGGCAGGGTGGCGCGCACGTCATTGAGGAACGAATCCTCGATGACCACCGGCAGCAGGTCCGGGTCGGGGAAGTAACGGTAGTCGTTGGCTTCTTCCTTGCTGCGCATCGGACGGGTCTCGTCCTTGTTCGGGTCGTACAGGCGGGTCTGCTGGATAACCTTGCCGCCGTCCTCGATCAGTTCGATCTGGCGCTGGATCTCGCTGTTGATCGCCTTCTCGATGAAGCGGAACGAGTTGACGTTCTTGATCTCGCAGCGGGTGCCGAATTCAACCTGGCCCTTGGGCCGGATCGACACGTTGCAGTCGCAGCGCAGCGAACCTTCGGCCATGTTGCCGTCGCAGATGCCCAGGTAGCGCACCAGCGCGTGGATCGCCTTGACGTAGGCCACGGCTTCCTTGGCGCTGCGCATGTCCGGCTCGGAGACGATTTCCAGCAGCGGCGTGCCGGCACGGTTCAGGTCGATGCCGGTGGCACCGTTGAATTCTTCGTGCAGGCTCTTGCCGGCGTCTTCTTCCAGGTGCGCCCGGGTGATGCCGACGCGCTTGACCGTGCCGTCTTCCAGGGCGATGTCCAGGTGGCCCTTGCCGACGATCGGCAATTCCATCTGGCTGATCTGGTAGCCCTTGGGCAGGTCCGGGTAGAAGTAGTTCTTGCGGGCGAACACGTTGTGTTGGCCGATCTCGGCGTCAATCGCCAGGCCGAACATCACCGCCATGCGCACCGCTTCCTGGTTCAGCACCGGCAAGACGCCGGGCATGCCCAGGTCCACCAGGCTGGCCTGGGTGTTGGGCTCGGAACCGAATGTGGTGGAGCTACCGGAAAAGATTTTCGACCGGGTGGTGAGCTGGGTATGAATCTCCAGCCCGATCACGACTTCCCATTGCATGTGTTTCTCCTCAGAAGCCGGTTGGGGTGCGGGTGTGCCAGTCAGTGTTCAACTGATACTGATGGGCAACGTTCAACAGGCGGCCTTCCTGGAAATACGGCGCGAGCAATTGCACGCCCACCGGCAAGCCATCGACGAAGCCGGCCGGCATGGACAGGCCCGGCAAGCCGGCGAGGTTGGCGGTGATGGTGTAGACGTCTTCCAGGTACTCGGCGACCGGGTCGCTGTTCTTGGCGCCGAGTTTCCAGGCCGGGTTCGGCGTGGTCGGGCCGAGGATGATGTCGACCTCGTTGAAGGCGGCCATGAAGTCGTTCTTCACCAGGCGGCGGATTTTCTGCGCCTTGAGGTAGTAGGCATCGTAGTAGCCGGCGGACAGCGCATAGGCGCCGACCATGATCCGGCGCTGCACTTCGGCACCGAAGCCTTCGCCACGGGAGCGCTTGTACAGGTCGACCAGGTTTTCCGGGTTCTCGCAGCGATAGCCGAAGCGCACGCCGTCGAAGCGCGACAGGTTCGAGGACGCTTCCGCCGGGGCGATCACGTAGTACGCAGGAATCGCGTGCTGCATGTTCGGCAGGCTGATTTCCTTGATGACCGCGCCGAGCTTCTCCAGCTCCTTGACGCTGTTGTGGATCAGCTCGGCGATGCGCGGGTCGAGACCGGCGCTGAAGTATTCCTTCGGCACGCCGATGCGCAAACCTTGCAGCGAACCGTTGAGGCTGGCGCTGTAGTCCGGAACGGGCTCATCGATGCTGGTGGAGTCGTTCGGGTCGAAGCCGGCCATGCCTTGCAGCAGGATCGCGCAGTCTTCGGCGGTGCGCGCCAACGGGCCACCCTGGTCGAGGCTGGAGGCGTAGGCGATCATGCCCCAGCGCGAAACGCGACCGTAGGTCGGCTTTAGGCCGGTGAGGTTGGTGAACGCTGCTGGCTGGCGAATCGAGCCACCGGTATCGGTGGCGGTGGCGGCCGGCAACAGGCGCGCGGCCACGGCGGCGGCGGAACCGCCGGACGAGCCGCCCGGTACGTGTTCCAGGTTCCACGGGTTCTTCACCGCGCCGTAGTAGCTCGACTCGTTGGCCGAGCCCATGGCGAATTCGTCCATGTTGGTCTTGCCCAGGGTCACGGTGCCAGCGGCGGCCAGCTTGGCGACCACGGTGGCATCGTACGGGGCCTTGAAGTTGTCGAGCATCTTCGAGCCGCAACTGGTGCGGATGCCCTGGGTGCAGAACAGGTCCTTGTGGGCAATCGGCGCACCGAGCAGGGCGCCGGTCTCACCCTTGGCGCGACGGGCGTCGGCGGTCTTGGCCTGGTTCAGGGCCAGCTCCTGGGTGAGGCTGATGAAGCTGTTGAGCTGCGGGTCGAGCTGGGCGATGCGCGCCAGCAGGACCTGGGTCAGTTCTTCGGAGGAAAACTTTTTATCGGCGAGTCCGCGGGCGATCTCGGCCAGGGTCATGTGATGCATGAGAGGCTCTTTCCCTTTAGTCGATGACTTTCGGAACCAGGTACAGGCCGTTTTCGACCGCTGGTGCGATGGACTGGTAGGCCTCGCGGTGATTGGACTCGGTCACGACGTCGGCGCGCAGGCGCTGGCTGGCTTCCAGTGGGTGGGCCAGGGGTTCGATACCGTCGGTGTTGACCGCCTGCATCTCGTCGACCAGCCCCAGAATGCTGTTCAGGGCAGAAGTAATGTGTGGAAGATCGGCTTCATTGAGGCCCAGACAGGCCAGATGAGCGATTTTTTCCACGTCGGAGCGTTCAAGCGCCATGGGATTCTCCAGTGGAAAACAAAACGGACGCAGTCTGTCCGTGTGTTAGATTGTCGGAACACTACCGCATTTCTACGGCCCTACGGCCGCGATTTCGGGGTTTGGTGCACAGAAAAGCGGCCAATTTAACATATTGGCGCCTTGCCCAAAATCCCTGTCGTTGTTAGAGTTTGCCGCACTTTTTTACCCACGCGTTGCCTAGGGTCCCTTTCCCATGTTCAAGAAACTGCGTGGCATGTTTTCCAGCGATCTTTCCATCGACCTGGGCACTGCCAACACCCTTATTTACGTGCGCGAGCGCGGTATCGTCCTGAATGAACCCTCGGTCGTGGCCATCCGCACCCATGGTAACCAGAAGAGTGTCGTGGCTGTCGGTACGGAAGCCAAGCGCATGCTGGGCCGTACACCGGGCAACATCGCGGCCATTCGCCCCATGAAGGACGGCGTGATCGCCGACTTCAGCGTCTGCGAGAAGATGCTGCAGTACTTCATCAACAAGGTTCACGAAAACAGTTTCCTGCAGCCCAGCCCTCGTGTGCTGATCTGCGTGCCATGCAAGTCCACCCAGGTAGAGCGTCGCGCCATCCGTGAATCGGCCCTCGGTGCCGGTGCCCGTGAAGTGTTCCTGATCGAAGAGCCCATGGCCGCTGCCATCGGTGCCGGCCTGCCGGTGGAAGAAGCCCGCGGCTCGATGGTCGTCGACATCGGTGGCGGTACCACTGAAATCGCACTGATCTCTCTCAACGGTGTGGTCTACGCCGAATCCGTACGTGTGGGCGGCGACCGTTTCGACGAAGCGATCATCACTTATGTGCGTCGCAACTACGGCAGCCTGATCGGCGAATCCACCGCCGAGCGCATCAAGCAGGAAATCGGCACGGCCTATCCGGGCGGTGAAGTGCGTGAAGTCGACGTACGCGGTCGCAACCTGGCCGAAGGCGTTCCACGGGCCTTTACCCTCAACTCCAACGAAGTGCTCGAAGCGTTGCAGGAATCGCTGGCGACCATCGTCCAGGCCGTCAAGAGCGCCCTGGAGCAGTCGCCGCCGGAGCTGGCCTCGGACATCGCCGAGCGCGGCCTGGTGCTGACCGGTGGTGGTGCGCTGTTGCGTGACCTCGACAAGCTGCTGGCCCAGGAAACCGGCCTGCCGGTGATCGTGGCCGAAGACCCGTTGACCTGCGTTGCCCGCGGCGGTGGCCGTGCATTGGAAATGATGGACAAGCACACCATGGACCTGCTCTCCAGCGAATAAGTCTGGCTGAGTGGTCTATGTTGTTCGCTCCCGGGCAGCACTTTGCAGTGCTGCCCGTTGGCGTTTATCTTCTGTCATTCGTATCCAGGCCGGTTTGATGCCGTATGAATAAAGAAAACATTTGCCTGGGAGGAGCGGCCTATTAAACCGCTTTTCGCCAAAGGCCCCTCATTGGGCGTGCGCCTGCTGGTGCTGACCGTGCTATCGGTCGCGCTGATGGTGGTCGATGCCCGCTTCACGCTGCTCAAGCCTGTACGCAGCCAGATGTCGCTGGTGTTGATGGAATCCTATTGGATCACCGACCTGCCGCAGCGCTTATGGCAAGGTGTCGCCAGCCAATTTGGCAGCCGGACCGAACTGGTCGCCGAAAACGAAAAACTCAAGACCGAAAACCTGCTGTTGCAGGGGCGCATGCAGAAGTTGGCGGCCCTCACCGAGCAGAACGTGCGGCTGCGCGAGTTGCTCAACTCCTCCGCACTGGTCAACGAGAAGGTCGAAGTGGCCGAGTTGATCGGCATGGACCCCAACCCCTTCACCCACCGCATCCTGATCAACAAGGGCGAGCGCGATGGCGTGGTCCTCGGCCAGCCGGTGCTCGATGCCCGGGGCCTGATGGGCCAGGTGGTGGAGTTGATGCCCTATACCTCCCGCGTGCTGTTGCTGACCGATACCACCCACAGCATTCCGGTGCAGGTCAACCGCAACGGCCTGCGGGCGATTGCCAGCGGCACCGGCAACCCGGAGCGCCTGGAACTGCGGCACGTGGCCGATACCGCCGACATCAAGGAAGGCGACTTGCTGGTCAGCTCCGGCCTCGGCCAGCGCTTCCCGGCCGGGTATCCGGTGGCAACGGTCAAGGAAGTCATCCATGACTCCGGCCAGCCGTTCGCCATTGTCCGCGCGGTGCCGACGGCGGCGCTGAATCGCAGCCGCTACCTGCTGCTGGTCTTCAGTGACAACCGCACACCGGAAGAGCGTGCCAACGACGCCGCCGTGGCCCAGGAAGCCCAGGACCGCCAGGGCGGTGAGTCGGCTGCCCCGACCGCACCCGCAGCACCGGCCACGGTGCCCAAGCCTCCAGCGGCAACACCCGCTGCGACTGCCCCGGCCACCACGCCGTCGACCGCACCCGCCACGCCTGCCGCGACACCCGCCCGACCGGCCAACCATGCGCCGGCGTCCCAGCCTGCGAGGCCTGCGGCTCGACCACCGGCCTCGACACCCGCCGCTACACCGGCGACCAGGGGAGCACGAGAAGAATGAGCAGTACCCAATCCGGTAACGGCTGGATGGTCTGGCTGACCTTCGCCATCGGCCTGTTGCTCAGCGTTTCGCCGCTGCCGCAGTTCATGGAAATCCTGCGTCCCCTGTGGCTGGCCCTGTTGCTGGCCTTCTGGGCGCTGGCCTTGCCCCACAAGGTCGGCATGGTCACCGCCTGGTGCCTGGGCCTGGCCGAGGACGTGCTTTACGGCACGCTGTTGGGACAGAACGCGTTGATCCTGACCCTGATCACCTTCCTGGTGCTGTCGCTGCAACAACGCCTGCGGATGTTCCCCATGTGGCAACAGTGCCTGGTGATCCTGGTGATCTTCGGCCTGGCGCAACTGGTGCAGTTGTGGCTCAGCGCGCTGACCGGCAATCGCCAGCCGACCCTGGCGCTGGTCTTGCCAGCCCTGGTCAGTGCCTTGCTCTGGCCATGGGTCAGCTTCGGTTTGCGTGGCCTGCGCCTGCGTTTCAAAATCAACTGATTCGGTCAGGCTATCTACACTTTTTTGATGACTCACATCCCAGTGGCGAGGGGATTTATCCCCGCTGGGCTGCGCAGCAGCCCCAAGCCAGGCAACTCGGTGTGCCAGGAAGATTGAGTTCACTGCTTTAGGGCTGCAGCGCAGCCCAACGGGGATAAATCCCCTCGCCACAAAAGCCGGTCGCGTTAGGGAGATGTCTTGATGAAACCGCTTTACCTCGCCTCAGGTTCGCCGCGTCGGCGTGAACTGCTCACGCAGATCGGCGTGCCCTTTACCGCCATCGGCGCGGACATCGACGAAACGCCCCTGGATCATGAAACCCCATCGGCCTATGTCGAGCGCCTGGCGCGCGGCAAGGCCGAGGCTGGGCGACGAGGCCTGGACGCCGGTGTGGAGGGCTGCGTGCTCGGGGCGGACACCGCCGTGGTGCTGGAGGGGCGGATTCTTGGCAAACCCGTGGACCAGGCTGACGCCTTGTCGATGCTCCTGAGCCTGTCCGGTCGCGACCATGAGGTGTTGACCGCCATCGCCGTACTGGACGGCTCGCGCTGCGAATCACGGGTGGTGCGCAGCCGGGTGCGTTTTCGCCCCATCACCGAACCGGAAGCAATGGCCTATTGGGCCAGCGGCGAACCCCGGGACAAGGCTGGCAGCTATGGTATCCAAGGGCTGGGCGCGGTGTTCGTCGCCGGGCTTGAAGGCAGTTACTCAGCCGTTGTCGGCCTGCCGCTGTGCGAAACCGCAGAACTACTGGGCCATTTCGGCATACCCTGTTGGCAAACCTTGAACGCGCGCTGAGCGCCGTCTGACTTGATGCGGCCATTATCGTGAACATGCCTGAGCGAGACCCTGCCATGAGTGAAGAGATCCTGATCAACATCACGCCGATGGAGTCGCGCGTGGCGGTGGTTGAAAACGGTGTGCTGCAAGAGGTCCACGTCGAGCGTACGCAAAAGCGTGGCATCGTCGGCAATATCTATAAAGGCAAGGTGGTACGGGTGCTGCCGGGCATGCAGGCGGCCTTCGTCGACATCGGCCTGGACCGCGCGGCGTTCATCCATGCGTCGGAAATCTCCATGCGCGAAGGACCGGCCGTGGAGAGCATCAGCGCGCTGGTGCATGAAGGCCAGAGCCTGGTGGTGCAGGTCACCAAGGACCCCATCGGCTCCAAGGGCGCACGCCTGACCACGCAACTGTCGATCCCGTCGCGCTACCTGGTGTACATGCCGCGTACCGCCCACGTTGGCATTTCCCTGAAGATCGAAGACGAAGCCGAGCGCGAGCGCCTCAAGCAGGTGGTCAGCGATTGCGTGGAAAAAGAAGGCATCAAGGAAACCGGTGGGTTCATCCTGCGCACCGCCGCCGAAGGGGCCGGGGCCGATGAGATCCTCATGGACATCCGCTACCTGCGCCGCCTCTGGGACCAGATCGCCGCGCAGATCAAGACCATCGCCACCCCCAGCGTGATCTATGAAGACCTGGGCCTGGCGCTGCGGACCTTGCGCGACTTGGTCAGCCCCAAGATCGAGAAGATTCGCATCGACTCCCGGGAAACCTTCCAAAAGACCACCCAGTTCGTCGCCGAGCTGATGCCGGAAATTGCCGACCGTCTGGAGCATTACCCTGGCGAGCGGCCGATTTTCGATCTGTACGGGGTCGAGGACGAAATCCAGAAAGCCTTGGAACGCAAGGTACCGCTCAAGTCCGGCGGTTACCTGGTGGTCGATCCGGCCGAAGCCATGAGCACCATCGACGTCAACACCGGAGCGTTCGTCGGCCATCGCAACCTGGAAGAAACCATCTTCAAGACCAACCTGGAGGCCGCCACGGCGATTGCCCGGCAGCTGCGCCTGCGCAACCTGGGCGGGATCATCATCATCGACTTCATCGACATGGAGGATGAGGAGCACCAGCGCCAGGTGCTGCGGACGCTGGAAAAACAACTCGAACGCGATCACGCCAAGACCAACATCATTGGTATCACCGAACTGGGCCTGGTGCAAATGACCCGCAAGCGCACCCGCGAAAGCCTAGAGCAGGTGCTGTGCGAGCCATGCAGCAGTTGCCAGGGGCGTGGCAAGCTGAAGACCCCGGAAACCGTGTGTTACGAAATCTTCCGGGAAATCCTCCGGGAGGCGCGCGCCTACCAGGCGACCGGTTATAGAGTGTTGGCGAACCAGAAAGTGGTGGATCGCCTGCTCGACGAAGAGTCAGGCAATGTCGCGGAGTTGGAAGCGTTTATCGGACGCACGATTCGCTTCCAGGTTGAAACCATGTATTCCCAGGAACAATACGACGTGGTGCTGCTCTGAAGAGCTTGGGAAGCGGCGGGCCCGCGGATTTGATTGTCTTAGCCAGGGGAGCCCACTGACATGGAGCGTCTGACACGCATGATCGCGACGCTGACCCGTTGGGGGCTGGGGCTTTGCGCCCTGCTGTTGGTGTTGCTGGCGTTGTACGTCAGCCTCGGTCGAGAGTTGGTCCCGCTGGTGGCCGAATACCGCGCCGAGGTCGAGACCCGCGCCGGTGCCGCCCTGGGCATGCCCGTGCACATCGGCAGCCTCGACGGCAGCTGGAGCGGCTTGGCGCCGATCCTGGCGGCGCGCGACGTGGTGGTCGGCGAGGGCCCCAATGCCTTGCACCTGGATCAGGTGCGGGCCGTGCCTGACCTGTGGGACAGCCTGCTGGCGCGTCAGGTGCGTATCGCCCACCTGGAAGTCAGTGGCCTGAAGATCAGCCTCAAGGAAGGCGCCGACGGCAAGTGGGCTTTGGAAGGCCTGCCGGTGAAGGACGAGCAGCCCCTCGATCCGCAGCAGTTGCTCGAACGCATGCAAATGGTCTCCAAGCTCTCGGTGCTCGATAGCCAGGTGACCTTGCAGCCCATCGAACAACCGCCACTGACCCTCACCTACGTCGGCTTGAGCCTGCGCACCGGCGCCACCCGCCAGCGCCTGGACGCACGCCTGACTCTGCCTGACGGGCAGCCGGTGGCGATCAACCTGCGCACCCGCCTGCGCGCCAGCGACTGGAAGAACGGCCAGGCCGATGCCTACTTGAGCCTGCCGCAAAGCGACTGGTCCAAATGGCTGCCGAAACGCCTGACCCAGCAATGGAATTTCTCCCAGATCAAGGCCGGCGGTGAGTTCTGGCTCAGTTGGGCCGAGGGCACGCTGCAAAGCGCGACCATGCGCCTGAACGCGCCGCAGCTCCAGGGCGCCTATGGCGAACGCAAGCCGGTACAGATCCACAACCTGGCCCTCAACGCTTATTTCCAGCGTGGTAGCCAAGGCTTCACCGCGACCTTCGACTCCCTGGCGATGAACCTGGGCGAGACCCGCTGGGAGTCGCACCTGCAACTGCAACAAACTGCTGCCACCGAGCAGGCCGAGGAGCGCTGGCACCTGCAGGCCGACCGCCTCGACCTGACCCCGCTCACGCCTTTGCTCAATGCCCTGGCGCCATTGCCCGAAGGCCTCGCCACGACGATTGACCGGCTCAAGGTGACCGGTGCCCTGCGCAACGTGCTGCTGGACTACCGGCCGCAAAACACCGGAGATCAGAAAGTCAGCTTCGCCACCAACCTGGACACCGTGGGCTTTGATGCCTATCGCGGCGCCCCGGCGGCGCGCAATGTCTCCGGGAGCCTGAGCGGCGACCTGGGCGGCGGCGAGCTGCGCATGGACAGCAAGGACTTTTCTCTGCACCTGGACCCGATCTTCGCCAAGCCCTGGCAGTACCTGCAGGCCAACGCCCGGCTGACCTGGAAGCTCGACAAGCAAGGTTTCACCCTGATCGCGCCGTACCTGAAGGTGCTGGGCGAGGAGGGCCGGATTGCCGGCGACTTCCTGATCCGCCTGCACTTCGACCACAGCCAGGAAGACTACATGGACCTGCGGGTCGGCCTGGTGGACGGTGATGGACGCTACACCGCCAAGTACCTGCCGGCGGTCCTCAGCCCAGCGCTGGATGAGTGGCTGCGCACGGCCATCGTCAAGGGCGCGGTGGACGAGGGCTTTTTCCAGTACCAAGGCTCACTGAATAAAGGTGCCGGGGACGCGGATCGCAGCATCAGCCTGTTTTTCAAGGTGCATGACGCCGAATTGGCGTTCCAGCCGGGTTGGCCTTCGGTCAGCAAGGTCAGCGGCGATGTCTTCGTCGAAGACAGCGGCGTGCGCATCTATGCCAGCCAAGGGCAATTGCTCGAGACCCAGGTCAAGGATGTTTCGGTGAACATTCCCCATGTCCCGACCGGCCAGAGCTCTCATCTGCTGCTGGACGGCGGGTTCGCCGGTGGGCTGGGCGACGGTCTGAAAATTCTCCAGACCGCGCCGATCGGGACCGCCGAGACGTTCGCCGGCTGGGAAGGCGAGGGCGACCTCAAAGGCAGCGTGAAGCTGGATATCCCGCTGGTCAAAGGCGAGCAACCGAAGATCCTGGTGGACTTCGCCACCGACCAGGCTCGTCTCAAACTCAGCGAGCCGGCGCTGGAACTGACCCAGCTCAAGGGCGATTTCCGCTTTGACAGCAACAAGGGCTTGAGCGGCAAAGGCATCAGTGCCCGGGCATTCGACCGGCCCGTAACCGCGCAGATTTTCGCCGAGGGCCGTGCCGGAGCCCTCAACACGCGGGTCGCCGCCTCCGGGCAGGTGGAAATCAACAAGCTCACCCGTTGGCTGAATGTCACCCAACCGTTGCCGGTATCGGGCGTCGTGCCCTACCAGTTGCAAGTGATCCTCGACGGCGCCGACAGCCAGTTGTCGGTCAGTTCCAGCCTCAAGGGCGTGGCCATCGACCTGCCGGCTCCCTTCGGAATGGCCGCCGAGGTCGGGCGCGACACGGTGTTTCGCATGACCCTGCAAGGGGCGGAACGGCGTTATTGGGTCGATTATGGCGACCTGGCCAGCTTCACTTACGCCGCGCCGAGCGGGAAAGTCGCTGACGGTCGCGGCGAATTGCTGCTGGGGGCCGGCGATGCGGTGCTGCCTGGCGGCAAGGGGCTGCGACTGCGCGGCACGTTGGCGGAACTGGATGTCAGTCCTTGGCAGGACCTGGTGAACAAATACGCGGGCCAGGATCCGGGCGGCAGTGCCAAGCAACTGCTCAGCAGCGTCGATCTGAACGTTGGCAAACTTACGGCCATGGGCACCACCCTGGACCAGGCGTCGGTGCAACTGGATCGCAAGCCGGACGCCTGGGCCTTGAGGCTCGACAGCCAGCAGGCCAAGGGCAATGTCAACCTGCCGGACGCCAAGGCCGCCCCGATTGGTATCAAGCTCGACTATGTTCGCCTGCCGGCCGCGGACCCGAGCGTCCAGGCGGATGAAAACGCACCGGACCCGCTGGCGTCGGTCGATCCCGGCAAGATCCCGGCCATGGATATCGCCATCGACCAATTGTTCCAGGGCCCCGATCTCATCGGCGCGTGGTCGTTGAAAGTGCGACCGACCGCCAAGGGCATCGCGCTGAACAACCTGGACATGGGCCTCAAGGGCATGGTGTTGAACGGCAGCGGCGGCTGGGAAGGCGCGCCCGGTGCCACCAGTAGTTGGTACAAGGGCCGGATCGGCGGCAAGAACCTGGGCGATGTGCTCAAGGGCTGGGGCTTTGCGCCAAGCGTGACCAGCCAGACATTCCGCCTGGATGTCGATGGGCGTTGGCCCGGTTCGCCGGCGTGGGTCGCCACTAAGCGCTTTTCCGGCAGCCTCGACGCGTCGCTGAGCAAGGGCCAGTTCGTTGAAGTCGAAGGCAGTGCCCAGGCGTTGCGGGTATTTGGCCTGCTGAACTTCAACTCCATCGGCCGACGCTTGCGCCTGGACTTCTCCGACCTGTTCAGCAAGGGCCTGAGCTACGACCGGGTCAAAGGGCTGTTGGTGGCGAGCGACGGGGTGTATGTGACCCGCGAACCCATTACCCTGACCGGGCCGTCGAGCAACCTGGAACTCAACGGCACGCTGGACATGGTGGCCGATCGGGTCGACGCCAAGCTGCTGGTGACGCTGCCGGTGACCAACAACCTGCCGATTGCCGCGCTGATCGTTGGCGCACCGGCGGTGGGTGGGGCGCTGTTTCTGATCGACAAACTGATCGGCGACCGCGTGGCGCGCTTTGCCAGCGTAAGATACGACGTCAAGGGGCCGTGGAAAGAGCCGAAGATCACCTTTGACAAGCCGTTTTGACAGTTCGACGCCAACCCCCTTGTGGGGGCGGGCCTGTGGGAGCAAAGCTTGCTCGCGATTGCGGTGTATCAACCAGCCTCTATGTTGGATGTACCTGCCTCATCGCGAGCAAGCTTTGCTCCCACAGCCGCCTTGGGCGAGGATGAAAATGAGGGAGACACCATGCCAGTCGCCGTGATCCAAATGGTCAGCCAAAGCGATGTGCTCGCCAACCTGGCCCGTGCCCGGGTGCTGCTGGAGCAGGCTGCTGCCGGCGGTGCGAGGCTGGCGGTGCTGCCGGAGAATTTCGCGGCGATGGGGCGGCGGGACGTTGCCGATATCGGCCGTGCCGAAGCCTTTGGTCAGGGACCGATCCTGCCGTGGTTGAAACAGGTCGCCCGTGACCTCAAGTTATGGATTGTGGCCGGCACGTTGCCGTTGCCGCCGGTGGACCAGCCCGAGGCCAGGTCCCATGCCTGTTCGTTGCTGGTGGACGACCAGGGTCAGATCGTGGCGCGCTACGACAAGCTGCACCTGTTCGATGTGGATGTGGCGGACAATCGCGGGCGCTATCGCGAGTCGGATGACTATGCTTATGGTTCCAACGTGGTGGTTGCCGATACTCCCGTCGGCCGGGTGGGCCTGACGGTTTGTTATGACTTGCGGTTCCCGGAGCTCTACAGCGAGCTGCGGGCGGCCGGGGCCGAACTGATCACGGCGCCGTCGGCGTTTACCGCGGTGACCGGCGCGGCCCATTGGGATGTGCTGATCCGCGCCCGGGCCATCGAGACCCAGTGCTACGTGCTGGCGGCCGCCCAGGGCGGCGTGCATCCGGGGCCTCGGGAAACCTTTGGCCATGCGGCGATTGTCGACCCGTGGGGTCGCGTGCTGGCACAACAGGATCAAGGCGAGGCCGTGCTGGTGGCCGAGCGCGACAGCAGCGAACAAGCGTCCATCCGGGCGCGCATGCCGGTGGCCAGCCATCGGCGCTTTTTCTCGCAGGGCGCTCGACAGCGGCCTGTCCAAGACGACGAATTCAAGGCGTAAAACATATGAGCGGGTTGTTGTCCTCAGTCAGTGAACACCTTTTAGCCCCCGGCGGCGTGACCCTCGAAAGCCTGCAAGGCGTGCTGGGCGACTTGGCCGGCCCGGGCATCGATGCGGCCGACCTGTATTTCCAGGGCCAGATCTCCGAGTCCTGGTCGCTGGAAGACGGCATCGTCAAGGAAGGTAGTTTCAACCTCGACCAGGGCGTGGGCGTGCGCGCCCAGTCCGGGGAAAAGACCGGTTTTGCCTACAGCAACGCCATCACCCTCGAAGCCCTCGGCGCTGCGGCCCGTGCCGCCCGCTCGATTTCCCGCGCCGGGCAGAATGGCACGGTCCAGGCGTTCAGCAGCCAGGACGTGGCGCAGCTGTATGCGCCGGACAATCCGCTGGAAGTCATGAGCCGCGCCGAAAAAGTCGAGTTGCTCAAGCGCATCGACGTCGCCACCCGTGCCTTGGACCCGCGCATCCAGCAAGTGACGGTGAGCATGGCCGGGGTCTGGGAGCGCATTCTGGTGGCCTCCACCGACGGTGGCCTGGCGGCGGACGTTCGACCGCTGGTGCGGTTCAATGTCAGCGTGATCGTCGAGCAGAACGGTCGGCGTGAGCGTGGCGGCCATGGCGGCGGCGGGCGCACAGACTACCGTTATTTCCTCAGCGAAGACCGCGCCATGGGCTACGCCCGCGAAGCGTTGCGCCAGGCGCTGGTCAACCTTGAGGCGATCCCGGCCCCGGCCGGCACGTTGCCAGTGGTGCTGGGCTCCGGCTGGTCCGGCGTGCTATTGCACGAAGCGGTGGGCCACGGCCTGGAAGGCGATTTCAACCGCAAGGGCAGTTCGGCCTACAGCGGACGCATGGGGGAAATGGTTGCTTCGAAACTCTGCACCATTGTCGATGACGGCACCCTGGCCGGGCGTCGCGGCTCCCTGAGCGTCGACGATGAAGGCACACCGACCGAATGCACCACGCTGATCGAGAACGGCGTGCTCAAGGGCTACATGCAGGACAAGCTCAATGCCCGGCTGATGGGCGTGGCCCGCACCGGCAACGGCCGTCGTGAATCCTACGCGCACCTGCCGATGCCGCGCATGACCAACACCTACATGCTCGGTGGCCAAAGCGATCCGGCGGAAATCATCGCCTCGGTGAAGAAGGGCATCTATTGCGCCAACCTCGGCGGTGGCCAGGTGGACATCACCAGCGGCAAGTTCGTGTTCTCCACCAGTGAGGCCTACCTGATCGAAGACGGCAAGATCACCGCACCGGTCAAGGGCGCGACCCTGATCGGCAACGGGCCGGAGGCGATGAGCAAGGTGTCGATGGTCGGTAACGACCTGGCGCTGGACAGTGGCGTCGGGACGTGTGGCAAGGATGGGCAATCGGTGCCGGTAGGCGTCGGTCAACCGACCCTGAAGATCGATGCGATTACCGTGGGTGGCACGGGCGCATGAGAGTGCTCTGGGGCTTGCATGAGTCATCGTGGCGAGGGAGCTTGCTCCCGCTGGGCTACGCAGTAGCCCCGATGCGGTTGCTGCGCAACCGAGCGGGAGCAAGCTCCCTCGCCACGGAAACCTCTTGCAGGAGGGTAAAGCTGTTAGCGATCAGCGCAGGCCGCGTTGAGTCTCGTCCAGCTCACGGATGTACTTGAAGATTTTACGGCTCGAGGCCGGTGGCTTGTTTTGCGCCAACTCGTGCTGGGCTTGACGGATCAAGGAGCGCAGTTGCTGGCGATCAGCCTCCGGGTAGTCGATGACGAATTTTTCCAGCACGCCGTCGTCGCCTGCGATCAAGCGATCGCGCCAGCGTTCCAGGTTGTGGAAGCGTTCGTTGTACTGCCGGGTGGAGGCATCGAGTTGATCGAGCAGCACCAGGATGGCGTCAGTGTCCTGATCGCGCATCAGTTTGCCGATGAATTGCAGGTGCCGTTTACGCGCGATATTCGCGGTGTGCTTGGGCGCATCGGCCAGGGCCCGGCGCAAGGCGTCGGTCAAAGGCAGTTTGGCCAGCAAGTCAGGCTTGAGTGTTGTCAGGCGCTCGCCGAGGTCAACCAGAGCATGCAGCTCGCGTTTGACCTGGGATTTGCTTTTTTCACCCTCGTAGAGGGAGTCGTCGTAAGAATCAACCATGGTGGCAGTCCGCAAAGAAACGCCGCCATGATAACCAGTCGGGGGCCGCTTGTCCGGCCCGGTCGCTCGAAGGCCATCCCGAAAACAGAATTTGAGTGGAGAACACCATGAGTGCAGTTCAGAGCGTCGGCCCGCAAGCATTGCCGGCACTACAGGAACAAGTCGAGCAGATCCTCGCCGAGGCCAAGCGGCAGGGCGCCAGTGCGTGTGAGGTGGCGGTGTCCCTGGAACAGGGCCTGTCGACCTCGGTACGCCAGCGCGAGGTGGAAACCGTCGAATTCAATCGCGACCAGGGCTTTGGCATCACCTTGTACGTAGGCCAGCGCAAGGGTTCGGCCAGTACGTCGGCCAGTGGCCCGGACGCCATCCGCGAAACCGTCGCTGCGGCACTGGCGATTGCCCAGCACACCTCCGAAGACGAAGCCTCGGGCCTGGCCGATGCCGCGCTGATGTGCAAGGAACTGCGGGATTTCGACCTGTTCCACGCCTGGGACATCACCCCCGAGCAGGCCATCGAGCAGGCACTGCGTTGCGAAGCGGCGGCGTTCGATGCCGACTCGCGGATCAAGAATGCCGACGGTACGACGCTCAATACCCACCAGGGCTGCCGCGTCTACGGCAACAGCCACGGTTTCATCGGCGGTTATGCATCGACCCGCCACAGCCTTAGCTGCGTGATGATCGCCGAAGCCAACGGCCAGATGCAGCGCGATTACTGGTACGACGTGAGCCGCCAGGGCACCTTGCTGGCGGACCCGGTGAGCATCGGCCAGAAAGCCGCGCAACGGGCGGCCAGCCGCCTGGGCGCGCGGCCGGTGCCGACCTGCGAAGTGCCGGTACTGTTTTCTGCCGAGCTGGCCGGTGGCCTGTTCGGCAGCTTCCTGTCTGCGGTATCCGGCGGCAACCTGTACCGCAAGTCGTCGTTCCTCGAGGGCGCGCTGGGCCAGAAACTGTTCCCGGAATGGATGACCATCGACGAGCGTCCGCACCTGATGCAGGCCATGGGCAGCTCAGCGTTCGACGGCGATGGCCTGGCCACCTACGCCAAGCCCTTCGTGGAAAAGGGCGAGCTGGTGTCCTACATCCTCGGCACCTATTCGGGCCGCAAACTCGGCATGCCGAGCACCGCCAATGCCGGTGGCGTGCATAACCTGTTCGTGACCCATGGCGAAGAAGACCAGGCCGCCTTGCTGCGGCGCATGGGCCGGGGCCTGCTGGTGACCGAACTGATGGGCCATGGCTTGAACATGGTCACCGGCGACTATTCCCGTGGTGCGGCGGGTTTCTGGGTCGAGAACGGCGAGATCCAGTTCCCGGTCCAGGAAGTGACCATCGCCGGCAACATGCGCGACATGTTCAAGCAGATCGTGGCCGTGGGCAACGACCTGGAATTGCGCAGCAACATCCGCACCGGCTCGGTGCTGATCGAGCGGATGATGGTGGCGGGTAGCTGATACTCATCGCGTAAAAAAAGGCGCGTCATCCGCTGGGTGACGCGCCTTTTTTGTATCCGCAGAAATCCTTGTGGCGAGGGGATTTATCCCCGTTGGGGTGCGAAGTGCCCCTAAAAAACTGACACTGCGGTGCGTCTGGAAGATTGTTGGGGGCTGCTTCGCACCCCAGCGGGGATAAATCCCCTCGCCACAAAGTGTCCCTCGCAAGACTTGTGTTGCTTCTTATTATCATCTAATAATGAATCTCATTCGCCGAGTGAGCCCCGGTCATGAGTTCTGCCCTGCACGAACAACCCTACCTTGAAAGCTGGCGCTGGATGAGCCGCCAGATCCGTTGCGCGATGAATCCGGACGAGCCGCGGTTGATCGAGCACTACCTGGCCGAGGGCCGCTACCTGGCTTGTTGCACGGCCACCTCGCCGTGGATGATCTCCGAAACCGCCTTCCGCCTGCTGCTCGACACCGCTTCGGACGTCGCGCTGCCCTGGCATTGGCGCAGCCTCTGCCTCGACCAGGCCTGGCGCCCCCTGCGTGACCTCGAACGCCAATCATTGTGCCGCTGCCGCCTCAAGCGCTGGCAGAGCCATGCCTGGGCGCTGGCGACCTGCGCCCTGGCGCCATCGATTCCTCTTATTGAACTGGTGCAAGGATCTCCCGATGAGTAATACCCGTATCGAACGCGACAGCATGGGCGAGCTGCACGTCCCAGTGGACGCCCTCTATGGCGCCCAGACCCAGCGTGCCGTGGATAACTTCCCGGTCAGCGGCCAGCGCATGCCAGCGCCGTTCATCCGCGCGCTGATCCTGGCCAAGGCCGCGGCCGCTCGGGCCAACGTAGAGCTGGAACAAATCAGCGCGGCCCAGGGCAAGGCCATCGTCGATGCCGCCATGGGACTGCTCGAAGGCCGTTTCATGGACCATTTCCCGGTGGATATCTTCCAGACCGGCTCCGGCACCAGCTCCAACATGAACGCCAACGAAGTGATCGCCACCCTCGCCAGCGGCCTGCTGGGGGAGACGGTCAACCCGAATGACCACGTCAACTGCGGTCAGAGCAGCAACGACATCATCCCCACCAGCATTCATGTCAGTGCCGCGCTGGCCTTGCATGAGCAACTGCTGCCGGCGTTGTTGCACCTGGTGCAGGTGATCGAGCGCAAGGCCGAAGACGTCCACCCGTTCATCAAAACCGGCCGCACCCACCTGATGGACGCCATGCCGGTGCGCCTGAGCCAGGTGCTCGACGGTTGGGCGCAACAGCTCAAGGCCAATATCGGCCACTTGCAGGACCTGTTGCCGAGCCTGCAATCCCTGGCCCAGGGTGGTACGGCGGTCGGCACCGGGGTCAATGCCCATCCACGTTTCGCCGAATTGTTCAGCCAGCAACTGACGCAACTGACCCAAGTGCAATTCACCCCGGGCAAGAACCTGTTCGCGCTGATTGGCTCCCAGGACACTGCCGTGGCAGTTTCCGGGCAGCTCAAGACCACGGCGGTGTCGCTGATGAAAATCGCCAACGACCTGCGCTGGATGAATTCCGGTCCGCTGGCAGGCCTGGGAGAGATCGAACTCGAGGGCTTGCAACCGGGCTCCTCGATCATGCCCGGCAAGGTCAATCCGGTCATTCCCGAGGCCACCGCCATGGTGGCGGCCCAGGTGATCGGCAACGACACGGTAATCACCATCGCCGGTCAATCGGGCAACTTCGAATTGAACGTGATGCTCCCGATCATCGCCCAGAACCTGCTCAGCAGCATCACCCTGATGTCCACCGCCAGCCGCTTGCTCGCGGACAAGGCCATCGCCACGTTCAAGGTCAACGAAGCCAGGCTCAAGGAAGCGTTGTCGCGCAACCCGATCCTGGTGACCGCGCTGAACCCGATCATCGGTTACCAGAAGGCCGCTGAAATCGCCAAGAAGGCTTACCAGCAAGGCCGACCGGTCATCGATGTCGCCCTGGAACACACCGACCTGTCTCGCAGCGAGCTCGAAGTCCTGCTGGACCCGGAGAAGCTCACCGCCGGCGGCGTGTAACCCCGACACCTGTGTGGAGGACTCATCATGGAACACTGGAAACGTACGATCGAACGAGCCAATCGCTGTTTCATGCTGGGCGAGCTGGTGGATGCCCGCGAAGCCTACCTGCAAGCCCTGGCGCTGGCCCAGGTGTTATTCGAGCGCTGGGCGGATGCCGACGAAGCGGTCGCCGCTTGCGTCGTCTCCCATCACAACCTGGCGGACCTGCACTTGCGCTTGAACCAGCCGGAGGAGAGCGCCGAATACTTGTGTGCGATCCACCAACGGTTGTTGCAGACGATGCAGGACGAACGCCTGACACCGGCCCTGCGCGCCGCCGCGCAGCGCCAGAGCCACAAGACCTACGTCGAACTGCTGAATTTCATCAGCGAGCACGGTGAGTACCCCCGCACCCAACGCCTGCTGCATTGCAATGCCGCTACGTCCCGGCAGCGCAATGCCCCTCTTCATCATGGAGTTCATTGAACATGGCCTTTACCTTGCCTGCATTGCCCTACGCCTACGATGCCCTGGAACCGCACATCGATGCGCAAACCATGGAGATCCACTACACCAAGCACCACCAGACCTATATCAATAACCTCAACGCGGCGGTGGACGGCACCGAATACGCCGGGTGGCCCGTCGAAAAACTGGTGTCCAGCGTGGAGCAGTTGCCGCCAAGCCTGAAGGCTGCGGTGATCAACCAGGGCGGTGGCCATGCCAATCATTCGTTGTTCTGGGAGGTGATGACGCCCCAGGGCGGCGGTCTGCCCGAGGGCGCCCTGGCGGCGGCGATCGATGCGCAACTGGGCGGTATCGAGCGTTTCAAGGAGGCTTTCACCAAAGCGGCGCTGACCCGTTTCGGCAGCGGCTGGGCCTGGTTGAGTGTGACCCCGCAAAAGACCCTGGTGGTGGAAAGCAGCGGCAACCAGGACAGTCCGCTGATGAATGGCAACACGCCGATTCTTGGCCTGGACGTCTGGGAGCACGCCTATTACCTGCGCTACCAGAACCGTCGTCCGGAATACATCAATGCGTTCTACAACGTGATCAATTGGCCTGAAGTCGCCCGACGCTATCAGGCGGCGCTGGCTTCGAGTCCTTCATGAACACCCGCCAAGGCTGACTATGGATACTCAAACACTGGCGATTGGAAGCGGACGGATGTTCCGCTATGCCTTGGGGTCGTTGCTGCTGTTGGCCGGGATGACGTTGTTGGCGGCCCAGGGCCTGGCGTGGCTGGACCTGGAGCCCAGGTTGTTGCGTGCCCTTCAGGGCGGCGGGCTTTGTGCCTTGGGCACCGCGTTGGGGGCGGTGCCGGTGCTGGTCATCCGGCGCATGCCCCAGGCCGTGAGCGATTCGCTGCTGGGCTTCGGTGCCGGGGTGATGCTTGCCGCCACGGCGTTTTCGTTGATCGTGCCGGGCATTGCCGCGGCCGAGCAGTTGGGGCTCACGCCTTGGGCCGCCAGCGGCCTTATCTGTGTCGGGATTATGTCGGGGGCGTTCGGGCTGTATCTGGTGGACCGCAAGGTCTCGGCCAGCCCCGAAAGGATGGTGGTGGCACCAGGACGTCCGATCATTGCGCCGCGGATCTGGTTGTTCGTGTTTGCCATCATCGCCCACAACATTCCGGAAGGCATGGCGGTGGGCGTATCGGCGGGTGGCGGCATGCCGGATGCCGACAGCCTGGCGATGGGCATCGCTTTGCAGGATGTCCCCGAAGGGTTGGTGATCGCGCTGGTGCTGGCCGCGGCGGGCATGTCGCGGGTCAAGGCGTTCCTGATTGGCGCGGCGTCAGGGCTGGTCGAGCCGGTGTTCGCGCTGTTGTGCGCCTGGTTGGTGAGCCTGGCCGAGATGCTCTTGCCCCTGGGCCTGGCGTTGGCGGCCGGGGCGATGTTGCTGGTGGTGACCCACGAGGTCATTCCCGAATCCCGCCGCAATGGTCACGAGAAACTGGCGAGCCTGGGGTTGTTGGTGGGGTTCTGTCTGATGATGGTGCTGGATACGGCGTTGGGCTGACGGCGAAGGGCGCGAATCCACACCTGTAGTGAGATTTATCTGTGGGAGCAAGGCTTGCCCGCGATGCAGGCGCCGCGATTGTGCAGGTTATCCGCGTTATCGTTCATCGCGAGCAAGCTTTGCTCCCACAAAAAATCCCTTTGCCACAACTGGCTCGACTCGAGTCTTGGGGCCGTTATTCGCCTTCGTCGAAGTATCTGTTGATCAGGTCAACCAGGGCCTCCATCGCTTCCTGCGCTTTCTCCCCTTCAGTGCTCAGGTGAATCTTGGTGCCCTTGCCGGCCGCGAGCATCATCATTGCCATGATGCTTTTACCGTCGACCGTGGACTCTGGCGTACGCCCAACCCTGATCGTGGTATCCGGAAAACTCCCCGCCACACCTACAAATTTTGCCGACGCCCGGGCATGCAAACCCAGCTTGTTGATGATTTCAATTTCCTGAGCAGGCATCGCGATGTGAATCCTTTAGCTGAGGTCGCGGTGGCGAACCTGGACATTCTTCAGGGATTGTTGCAGGAGCTGACCCAGGCGTTCGGTCAGGTAGACGGAGCGGTGATGACCGCCGGTACAGCCGATGGCGATCGTGACATAGGCGCGGTTGCTCGCGGCAAAGCGGGGGAGCCATTTGAGCAGGTAGCTGGAGATGTCCTGGTACATTTCCTCGACATCCGGCTGTGCGGCCAGGTAGTCGATCACCGGTTGATCAAGCCCGGACTGCTCACGCAATTCCGGTTTCCAATACGGGTTGGGCAGGCAACGCACATCGAACACCAGGTCGGCGTCTACCGGCATGCCACGCTTGAAGCCGAACGATTCCACCAGGAACGCCGTGCCCGGCTCCGGTTGGTTCAGCAGGCGCAGCTTGATCGTGTCACGCAACTGGTACAGGTTCAGGTGCGTGGTGTTGACCTTCAGGTCCGCCAGGTCGGCGATCGGCCCCAACAGCTGGCTTTCATCCTCGATGGCTTCGGCCAGGGAGCGGTTGGCGTTGCTCAGGGGGTGACGCCGACGGGTTTCGGAAAAACGCTTGAGCAGCGTCTCCTCATCGGCATCCAGGTACAGCACGTCGCACTGGATATGCCGGCTGCGCACTTCTTCGAGCAGTTCAGGAAAACGCGACAGGTGGCTCGGCAGGTTGCGCGCATCGATGGACACCGCCACCAGCGGCTGCGCCAGCTCGGTGTGGATCAGGGCACGTTCGGCCAGTTCCGGCAGCAGGCCGGCGGGCAGGTTGTCGATGCAATAGTAGCCGCTGTCCTCAAGCACGTTGAGGGCCGTGCTTTTACCGGAGCCGGAGCGGCCACTGACGATGATCATGCGCATGTTTAATGACCGTTCTGCTCGTCCAGGACCACCTGGTACAAAGCTTCGTTACTCGGCGCGCTGCGCAGTTTTTCGCGCACTTCCTTGCGGTCCAGCATGCTGGCTATCTGGCGCAGCAGCTCAAGATGCGCATCGGTCGCCGCTTCCGGAACCAGCAATACAAACAGCAGGTCGACCGGAGCGCCGTCGATGGCGTCGAAATCTATGGGGGTATCAAGGTGCAACAACGCGCTGATCGGCGCGGCACAACCCTTGAGACGGCAGTGAGGAATGGCGATGCCGTTGCCAAAACCGGTGGAACCGAGTTTTTCACGGGCAACCAGGGCCTCGAAGACGTCTTGCATTCCCAGATCCGGCACCTCGCGGTGGATCAGGTTGGCAATTTGTTCGAGGGCTTTCTTTTTACTGCCGCCCGGCGCGTTCACTTGGGAACGGCCGGGGGTCAGGATGGTTTCTAGTCGGATCATGGATTGGGGGGGTTAACGACCGGTCGCGCCCTGGAGGAGGCTCTGGGTCTTTTCCTTATGCTTTTTGAGTTGGCGATCCAGCTTGTCGGTCAGCAGGTCAATCGCGGCATACATGTCTGTGTGCTCTGCGTTGGCAACCACTTCTCCGCCGGGGATATGCAGCGTGGCTTCGATTTTCTGCAGCAGCTTCTCGACGTTCATCGTGACTTGCACGTTGGTGATCTTGTCGAAATGCCTCTCCAATCGGTCGAGTTTTTCGCCGATGTAGGTGCGCAGGGGTTCGGTCACTTCCAGTTGGTGTCCACTGATGTTGACTTGCATACAGCTTCTCCTTCGTTGCCAGTGCATAAAGCGGCAGGCAGAAATGCCTGCCACTGGAACGCTGTGGCGTGGCCTGTTACATCAGCCGCTTGCGTTCGCTCGAAGGCGCGATCCCGAGGGATTCGCGGTACTTGGCGACGGTACGGCGGGCCACCTGAATGCCTTGTGCCTCCAGTAAACCAGCGATCTTGCTGTCACTCAACGGCTTTTTCTGATTTTCCGCGGCCACCAGTTTTTTGATGATCGCGCGGATGGCCGTGGACGAGCATTCGCCGCCTTCGGAGGTGCTGACATGGCTGGAGAAAAAGTATTTCAATTCATAGATGCCCCGGGGGGTATGCATGAATTTCTGGGTGGTCACCCGGGAAATCGTCGATTCGTGCATGCCCACCGCTTCGGCAATGTCATGCAGGACCAATGGTTTCATCGCTTCATCGCCGTACTCCAGGAAGCCTCGCTGGTGCTCGACGATCTGGGTGGCTACTTTCATCAGGGTTTCGTTGCGGCTTTGCAGGCTCTTGATGAACCAGCGGGCTTCCTGCAACTGGTTGCGCATGAAGGTGTTATCGGCGCTGGTGTCGGCGCGCTTGACGAAACCGGCGTACTGGGCATTGACCCGCAGCTTGGGCACCGACTCCTGGTTGAGCTCCACCAGCCAGCGATCGTTGTGCTTGCGCACGATCACGTCGGGGACCACGTACTCAGGCTCGGTGGATTCGATCTGCGAGCCGGGGCGGGGGTTGAGGCTCTGCACCAGCTCGATGACCTGGCGCAGTTCATCTTCCTTGAGCTTCATGCGACGCATCAATTGGCTGTAGTCGCGACCGCCCAGCAGGTCGATGTAATCGGTGACCAGTCGCTTGGCTTCGGCCAGCCATGGCGTCTTGGCGGATAACTGGCGCAATTGCAGCAACAGGCACTCGCCCAGGTTGCGGGCGCCGATGCCGGCCGGTTCGAATTGCTGGATGCGATGGAGAACGGCTTCGATCTCGTCCAGCTCGATGTCGAGCTCGGGGTCGAAGGCTTCGAGGATTTCCTCGAGGGTCTCGTCCAGGTAGCCCTGGTTGTTGATGCAATCGATCAGCGTCACGGCGATCAGGCGATCGGTGTCGGACATCGGCGCCAGGTTCAGTTGCCACAACAGGTGGCTTTGCAGGCTCTCACCGGCAGAGGTGCGGGTGGTGAAGTCCCACTCGTCGTCATCGCTGCTGGGCAGGCTGCTGGCGCTGGTCTGGTAGACATCTTCCCAGGCCGTGTCCACGGGCAGCTCGTTGGGAATGCGTTCGTTCCATTCGCCATCCTCGAGGTTGTCCACCGTCGGGGCGGCTTCCTGGTAGGACGGTTCCGGGATCTCGGTGTTGGGCTTCTGCTCGACGTTGTCGGCCAGCGGGTCTGTGTTATCGAAGTCGTCGCCTTCTTCCTGGCGTTCGAGCATCGGATTGGACTCCAGGGCCTCCTGGATTTCCTGTTGCAGGTCCAGGGTCGACAATTGGAGCAGGCGGATGGCCTGTTGCAGCTGCGGTGTCATCGTCAGCTGCTGGCCCATTCTCAAGACTAGCGATGGTTTCATGGCAGGGGCTTAACACCTTATTCGCCGGCGCACATGCGCCATCCACTACAGGGCGCCGGAGCGCCAAACTTAAGCAAATTATATGCCTGAAACTGAAGTGTTTGCCTAGAGCGTCGCCATAATAAAATTAAACGACGCCCGGGCAATTCGCCAGACACGTGTGCTTACAGGCGGAACTCATGGCCCAGGTACACTTCCTTGACCAGGTCATTGGCCAGGATCGCGGCGGAGTCACCTTCGGCGATCAATTGGCCGTCATTGACAATGTAGGCGGTTTCGCAGATGTCCAGGGTCTCGCGCACGTTGTGGTCGGTGATCAGCACACCGATACCCTTGGCCTTGAGGTGATGGATGATCTGCTTGATGTCGCCCACCGAAATCGGGTCCACGCCGGCGAACGGTTCGTCGAGCAGGATGAACTTCGGTGCGGTGGCCAGGGCGCGGGCGATTTCCACACGACGCCGTTCACCACCCGACAGGCTCATGCCTAGGTTGTCGCGAATGTGGCTGATGTGGAATTCCTGTAGCAGGCTTTCCAGTTCCTGGCGACGGCCGGCCTTGTCGAGTTCCTTGCGGGTCTCGAGGATCGCCATGATGTTGTCGGCTACCGACAGTTTGCGGAAGATCGACGCTTCTTGCGGCAAATAGCCGATACCCGCCTTCGCCCGGCCGTGCATCGGCTGGTGGCTGACATCCAGGTCGTCGATCAACACGCGCCCCTGATCGGCCTGGACCAGGCCGACGATCATGTAGAAGCAAGTGGTCTTGCCCGCGCCGTTAGGGCCGAGCAGGCCAACGATCTGGCCGCTGTCGATGGACAGGCTGACATCACGCACGACTTGACGGCTCTTGTAGCTCTTGGCCAAGTGCTGAGCTTTCAGAGTTGCCATTACTGGGCCTTCTGCTCGTCGGTTTTCTTTTTCGGCTGGATCACCATGTCGATGCGCGGACGCGACTCGGTCACCTTGCTACCGGTGGCGCGACCGGCACTGGCCAGCTTCTTGACCGTGTCGTAGACGATTTTCTCGCCCTGGGTAACGTTGTTGTCCTTGTCGACGACCTTGGCGCGGTCGATCAGGACCACGCGATCCTGGGAGGCGTGGTACTGGATGGTCACCCCGTAGCCCTGGACGGGCTTAGTGTCGCCCACGGTTTGCATCTGCTCGAAATAGGCCAGGTTGCCCACCGAGGTCACCACATCGATATCGCCAGCCGGGGTGCGGGTGATGGTCACGGTGTTGCCGGTGACCTTCATCGAGCCCTGGGTGATGATCACGTCACCTTTATAGGTGGCGACGCCATTCTTGTCGTCGAGTTGGGCGTCGTCGGCCTGGATGCGGATAGGCTGGTCGCGGTCGTTGGGAAGAGCCCAGGCGCTCGCGCTTCCCAGTGCTGCGCCCAGACTGAGCAAAATAGGGAGGGTTTTAGCGAGCTTCATACTGTCCTCTTACGTTCGATAGCAGGTGTATCCTGCTTTCCTTCAAATACGCTTTCATTCCCGTGCCGGTCGATACACCCCCGGCGCCGTCGATTCTAACGGGTTGCTCGGTCTGCGCATATTCTTGCTGTGGGAATACGGTCATGCGTGTGCTGGTGATGATGGTCGTGCGGTTTTTCTCGTCGGTTCGGGCAACGCGTACCGAGTCGATCAGTTCCACTTCGGTGCCGCCGGAATTGACTTCGGCGTGCTCGCTCTGCACATGCCACGGGAATTCGGTGCCGCGGAACATGTTCAGGTCCGGTTTGGTGACCAGCGTAATGTCAGTGGCCTTTACGTGGTCGACCTTGTCGGACGTCATCTCATATTGCACTTTGCCGTCGGGCAGGTACTGCAGGGTATGGGTGTTGGTCGCGTACCAGTCGATCCGCTCCTCGACCTGGGGTGTAGTTTGGTCGAGAAACCGTTCGGGGCTGATGTTCCAATAGCCCACCGCGGCGAAAATCGCCGCGATACAGGCAAACACCACAATGGTGCGAATCTTTTTGCTCAGCATAAATGGCTCACAGGTACGCGGCGTTGGCCGCTTCGAGGCGGCCCTGGGCGCGCAGGATCAGTTCACAGAACTCGCGGGCCGCACCTTCGCCGCCTCGCGCCGTGGTGACGCCGTGGGCGTGCTCGCGGACGAAGCTGGCCGCATTGGCGACCGCCATGCCCAGGCCGACCCGGCGAATTACCGGCAGGTCCGGCAGGTCGTCACCGAGGTAGGCCACCTGTTCATAGCTTAGGTTGAGTTGACCCAGAAGCTCGTCCAGCACCACCAGTTTGTCCTCGCGCCCTTGGTAAAGGTGCGGGATGCCGAGGTTCTTCGCGCGCCGCTCGACCACCGGGGTCTTTCGGCCGCTGATGATAGCGGTCTGTACGCCGGCGGCCATCAGCATCTTGATGCCCTGGCCATCGAGGGTGTTGAAGGTCTTGAATTCGCTACCGTCTTCGAGGAAGTACAGGCGACCGTCAGTCAGCACGCCGTCCACATCGAACACGGCCAGCTTGATGGCTTTGCCCCGTTGCAACAGGTCTGTGTTCATTTACATGACTCCCGCACGCAGCAAATCGTGCATGTTCAGGGCGCCCACCGGACGGTCGTCGTCGTCGACGACCACCAGGGCGCTGATCTTGTGGTCTTCCATGATTTTCAGGGCCTCGGCGGCGAGCATCTCGGCGCGGGCAGTCTTGCCGTGAGGCGTCATGACTTGCTCGATGGTCGCGCTATGAATGTCGATGGTGCGGTCCAGGGTGCGGCGCAGGTCGCCGTCGGTAAAGATCCCGGCGAGCTTGCCGTCGGTCTCCAGGACTACGGTCATGCCCAGTCCCTTGCGGGTCATTTCCATCAACGCGTCCTTGAGCAGCGTGCCGCGCAGTACCTGTGGCAATTCCTGGCCGGCGTGCATCACGTTTTCGACTTTCAGCAACAGGCGACGGCCAAGGGCGCCACCGGGGTGGGAAAAGGCGAAATCTTCGGCGGTGAAACCCCGGGCTTCCAGCAGCGCCACGGCCAGTGCATCGCCCATGACCAGCGCCGCGGTGGTGGAGGAGGTCGGCGCCAGGTTCAGCGGGCAGGCTTCGTGTTCGACATGGACGTTGAGGTTCACTTCGGCGGCCTTGGCCAGCGGCGAGGCGGGGTTGCCGGTCACGCTGATCAACTGGATGCCCAGGCGCTTGATCAGCGGCAGCAGGGTGATGATCTCATTGGTGGAGCCGGAGTTGGACAGGGCCAGGATGACGTCGTCCCGGGTAATCATGCCCATGTCCCCGTGGCTGGCTTCGGCCGGATGGACGAAAAAAGCCGTGGTGCCGGTGCTGGCGAGGGTGGCGGCGATCTTGTTGCCGATGTGCCCGGACTTACCCATGCCGACCACGACCACGCGGCCCTTGCTGGCCAGAATCATCTCGCAGGCGCGTACGAAATCAGCGTCGATATGGGGCAGCAAGCCTTGCACGGCTTCGAGCTCTAGGCGGATGGTACGTTGTGCCGATTGAATCAGGTCGCTGGATTGGCTCATGTCAGAAATCGTATAGCCCGATGAAAAGGCGGCGATTATAGCGGCAATGAACAATTCCCTCACGTAAGTTCGTCATGCTTTGTTCGAGGGGCCGCAACGATTGACATAAAATGTGGCTTTTTCCTTAAGCCAGGCTTAACGGGCGGGGCGTTGGCCTTGGGCGCTTGGCTGTTGCAGTGATATAGTTCGCCGCCGGTTCGCGTGCCCGGCGGTACCGGCGCTTGTCGGCTGCCCGGGGCATTCGAATGTGAGGCTGCATCGCAAGGAGTTTAGATGAGTGCCGACAACGCCTACGCGGTCGAGCTGAAGGGACTGTCCTTCAAGCGAGGGACGCGCAGCATTTTCAATGACATCGATATTCGCATACCACGGGGCAAGGTCACCGGCATCATGGGGCCGTCCGGGTGTGGCAAGACCACGTTGCTGCGGCTGATGGGGGCACAACTGCGCCCCAGCGCCGGCGAAGTCTGGGTCAATGGCCAGAATCTTCCCCAATTGTCTCGCAGCGACCTGTTCGATGCGCGCAAGCACATGGGCGTACTGTTCCAGAGCGGCGCGCTGTTTACCGACCTTGATGTGTTCGAGAACGTGGCGTTCCCACTGCGAGTCCATACCGACCTGCCGGAAGAGATGATTCGCGACATCGTCCTGCTCAAGTTGCAGGCCGTCGGGCTGCGCGGGGCCATCGACCTGATGCCGGACGAACTGTCCGGCGGCATGAAGCGTCGCGTCGCCTTGGCGCGGGCGATTGCCCTCGATCCGAAGATCCTTATGTACGACGAGCCCTTCGTCGGCCAGGACCCGATCGCCATGGGCGTGCTCGTGCGCCTGATCCGCCTGCTCAACGATGCGCTGGGCATCACCAGTATCGTGGTCTCCCACGACCTGGCCGAAACCGCCAGCATTGCCGACTACATCTATGTGGTTGGCGACGGCCAGGTGCTGGGGCAGGGCACACCGCAGGAGCTGGCGGATTCGGACAACCCGCGCATTCGCCAATTCATGAAGGGTGATCCGGACGGGCCAGTGGCGTTCCATTTTCCGGCCACGGATTACCGTACCGATCTGCTGGGGAAGCGCTGATGCGCAAGAAATCACTATTGGAAAGAATTCGCCTGTTCGGCCGCTCCGGCATCGACGTGGTGGCAGTACTGGGCCGTTCCTCGCTGTTTTTGATGCACGCCTTGCTCGGTCGCAACTCGACGGGCGGCGGTTTTGGCCTGCTGGTCAAGCAGTTGCACTCGGTGGGCGTGATGTCCCTGGTGATCATCGTGGTCTCCGGGATTTTCATCGGCATGGTGCTGGCGCTGCAGGGCTTCAGCATTTTGTCCAGCTACGGTTCGGAGCAGGCGGTGGGGCAGATGGTTGCCCTGACACTGCTGCGCGAGCTCGGCCCCGTGGTGACCGCGTTGCTGTTCGCCGGGCGGGCCGGCTCGGCGCTGACGGCTGAAATCGGTAACATGAAGTCCACCGAACAGCTGTCCAGCCTGGAAATGATCGGTGTCGACCCGCTCAAGTACATCATTGCCCCGCGCCTGTGGGCCGGCTTCATTTCCCTGCCGGTGCTGGCGATGATTTTCAGCGTCGTGGGGATCTGGGGCGGCTCCTGGGTGGCCGTCGACTGGCTGGGGGTCTATGAGGGTTCCTATTGGGCCAACATGCAAAACAGCGTCGATTTCCTCGACGATGTCCTCAATGGCGTGATCAAAAGTGCCGTGTTCGCGTTCGTCGTGACCTGGATCGCCGTGTTTCAAGGCTATGACTGTGAGCCCACTTCAGAGGGGATCAGCCGTGCCACAACCAAGACCGTGGTGTACGCCTCGCTGGCGGTCCTGGGCCTCGACTTTATTCTGACCGCCTTGATGTTTGGAGATTTCTGATGCAAAACCGCACCCTGGAAATCGGTGTCGGCCTTTTCTTGCTGGCTGGCATCCTGGCTTTGCTGCTGCTGGCCCTGCGGGTCAGTGGATTGGCGCCGACGGCAAGCACCGATACTTATAAACTTTATGCAAACTTTGACAATATCGCCGGTTTGACGGTCAGAGCCAAGGTGACCATGGCCGGTGTGACCATCGGCAAGGTCACGGCAATCGATCTTAACCGCGAGGACTTCACCGGTCGGGTGACGCTGCAGCTGGAAAAGCGCGTGGACAACCTGCCGACTGACTCCACTGCATCTATCCTCACGGCCGGGCTGCTGGGCGAGAAATACATTGGCATCAGCGTGGGTGGGGAAGACACCGTGCTCAAGGACGGCGGCGTCATCCATGACACGCAGTCGTCCCTGGTGCTCGAGGACCTGATCGGTAAATTCCTGCTCAATACCGTTAGCAAAGACGCCAAATGAGGAGCTTTTGAATGATCTCTATCTTGCGACGTAGCCTGTTGGTGCTGCTCGCGGCGCTGCCGTTGATGGCCAACGCCGTGGCCGCGCCTTCGGCCCATGACATCATCCAGGACACGACCACCCGGTTGTTGGCGGACCTTGCCGCCAATAAAGAGAAATACAAGCAGGACCCCAGCGCCTTCTATGACGCGCTGAACGGCATCGTCGGCCCGGTGGTGGACGCCGATGGCATCTCCAAGAGCATCATGACCGTCAAGTACTCGCGCAAGGCAAGCCCGGCGCAGATGACCCGCTTCCAGGAGAACTTCAAACGCAGCCTGATGCAGTTCTATGGCAACGCCTTGCTGGAATACAACAACCAGGGCATCACCGTTTCCCCGGCCAAGGACGAAAGCGGCACCCGCACCAGCGTCGACATGCAGGTCAAGGGCAACAACGGCGCGGTCTACCCTGTGTCCTACACACTCGAGAAAATCAACGGCGAGTGGAAGGTGCGCAACGTGATCATCAATGGCATCAACATTGGCAAGCTGTTCCGCGATCAGTTCGCCGACGCGATGCAGCGCAACGGCAACGACCTGGACAAGACCATCAACGGTTGGGCCGGTGAGGTCGCCAAGGCCAAGGAAGTGACCGAAGAAGCCAAAGAGAACCAGGAACAATGATCGAGTCGGTGAGTGAGTCGGCCGTTCGTCTGGGCGGGACCGGTGAGCTGCTGCTCAGTGGCGTGCTGGACTACCGCACCGGCCCGGCCTTGCGCAAGCAGGGCCAGGCGCTGATCAAGTCCGTCGGCGCCGCCGAGGTGGTCATTGACTGCTCGGCGGTGCGCAAGTCCAGCAGTGTCGGCTTGTCGCTGCTGCTGTGCTTCATGCGGGACGCCAAGGCGGCCGGCAAAACGTGGAGCATCCGTGGGATGCCCGAAGACATGCGCGAAATAGCCCAGGTCAGCGAGCTGACCGAGCTGTTGGCGCACTCCTGACCCACATCGTTGGAAAAGTCCCCCCGTCAGAGTCCTGCTTCGCGGGGTTCGCAGGCGCGGGGCTTTTTTGTATGATGTGCGACCCGCGCGCACAGGGCGCCGATTGAGGTTGAGCATGCAGGCTGTAGAAGTGAAGAGCTTCCTTGAAGGAAAGCTGCCTGGTACGCAGGTGGAAGTTGAAGGCGAAGGCTGCAACTTCCAGCTGAACGTAATCAGCGATGAACTGGCGGCATTGAGCCCAGTGAAGCGTCAGCAGAGCATCTATGCCCATTTGAACCCATGGATTGCCGATGGCAGCATCCACGCGGTCACGATGAAATTTTTCAGCAGCGCGGCCTGGGCCGAGCGCACCTGAGCCCAAGGGCCTCGAGATTCTTATGGATAAACTGATTATTACCGGCGGCGTTCGTCTTGATGGCGAAATCCGTATTTCCGGGGCAAAGAACTCCGCCCTGCCCATCCTGGCTGCGACCCTGCTGTGCGATGGTCCTGTGACCGTGGCCAACCTGCCGCACCTGCACGACATCACCACGATGATTGAGCTGTTCGGCCGCATGGGCATTGAGCCTGTGATCGACGAGAAGCTCAGCGTCGAAATCGACCCACGCACCATCAAGACCCTGATCGCCCCGTACGAGCTGGTGAAGACCATGCGTGCGTCGATCCTGGTACTGGGCCCGATGGTCGCCCGTTTCGGTGAAGCCGAAGTCGCCTTGCCTGGCGGTTGCGCCATTGGCTCGCGTCCGGTGGACCTGCACATCCGCGGCCTGGAAGCCATGGGCGCGGTAATCGACGTCGAAGGCGGCTACATCAAGGCCAAGGCGCCGAAAGGCGGCTTGCGCGGCGCGCACTTCTTCTTCGATACCGTCAGCGTGACCGGTACCGAGAACATCATGATGGCCGCTGCACTGGCCAAGGGCCGCAGCGTGCTGCAAAACGCCGCCCGCGAGCCTGAAGTGGTCGACCTGGCGAACTTCCTGATCGCCATGGGTGCCAAGATCAGCGGCGCCGGCACCGACACCATCACCATCGATGGCGTCGAGCGCCTGCACTCGGCCACCTACAAAGTGATGCCGGACCGGATCGAAACCGGCACCTACCTGGTGGCTGCTGCCGTCACCGGTGGCCGCGTCAAGGTCAAGGACACCGATCCGACCATCCTCGAAGCCGTCCTGGAAAAACTCAAGGAAGCCGGTGCCGAAGTCACCTGTGGCGAAGACTGGATCGAAGTGAACATGCACGGCAAACGGCCCAAGGCCGTCAACGTGCGGACCGCTCCGTACCCGGCGTTCCCGACCGACATGCAGGCGCAGTTCATCTCCCTCAACGCCATTGCCGAAGGCACCGGCGCAGTGATCGAGACGATCTTTGAAAACCGCTTCATGCACGTCTACGAACTGCACCGCATGGGCGCCAAGATCCAGGTCGAAGGCAACACAGCCATCGTCACCGGCACCGAGAAGCTCAAGGGCGCGCCAGTGATGGCCACCGACCTGCGGGCTTCGGCCAGCCTGGTGATCTCGGCCCTGGTTGCCGAAGGCGATACCCTCATCGACCGCATCTACCACATCGACCGTGGTTACGAGTGCATCGAAGAAAAACTGCAGATGCTCGGCGCCAAGATCCGCCGCGTGCCGGGCTAGTTCCGGCTGCATGGGCATAAGGATGTGCCCGTTGATTTCGTTTCAGGTCGAGGGTGTTTGTGCCCTCGATGTGTGTCCGGCGCCGCTTGCGACCGGGCATGAGTACCTTGATAAGGACTGACGTTTCCCATGTTGACCATCGCACTGTCCAAGGGCCGCATCCTTGACGACACCCTGCCGCTTCTGGCTGAAGCGGGCATCGTGCCGACCGAGAATCCGGACAAGAGCCGCAAGCTGATCATCCCCACGACCCAGGCCGACGTGCGCTTGCTGATCGTGCGTGCCACCGACGTGCCGACCTACGTGGAACATGGCGCCGCCGACCTGGGCGTCGCCGGTAAAGACGTGCTGATGGAATACGGCGGCCAGGGCCTGTACGAGCCCCTGGACCTGCGGATCGCCCGCTGCAAGCTGATGACCGCCGGTAAAGTCGGCGCGCCGGAGCCCAAGGGGCGTCTGCGGGTGGCGACCAAGTTCGTCAACATTGCCAAGCGTTATTACGCCGAGCAGGGCCGTCAGGTCGACATCATCAAGTTGTACGGTTCGATGGAGCTGGCGCCGCTGATCGGCCTGGCGGACAAGATCATCGACGTGGTCGACACCGGCAACACCCTGCGGGCCAACGGCCTGGAGCCCCAGGATTTCATCGCTGACATCACCTCCCGGCTGGTCGTCAACAAGGCGTCGATGAAAATGCAGCATGCCCGTATCCAGGCTTTGATCGATACCCTGCGCAAGGCAGTGGAATCGCGACACCGCGGCTGATCCACCTGCGCGACCTTGAGTCGCGCCCGTCTATCCGTGTCATAGCCAATTTTCTCAGGTGCCCACGCGAATGGACTGGTAGCTTAGGGCGCCTGAGCATTTGCCATTAATGAGGCCCTCGCTATGACCGCTCCCACTTCGATTCGCCGACTCAACGCTGCCGACCCGGATTTCGCACATCATCTGGATCATCTGCTGAGCTGGGAAAGTGTGTCTGACGACTCGGTCAATCAGCGGGTGCTGGACATCATCAAGGCCGTGCGCGAGCGTGGCGACGCCGCCCTGGTGGAATTCACCCAGAAATTCGATGGCCTGCAAGTGGCGTCCATGGCCGATCTGATCCTGCCGCGCGAGCGCCTGGAACTGGCCCTGACCCGGATCACCGTACCCCAGCGCGAAGCCCTGGAAAAGGCCGCGTCGCGGGTGCGTGATTATCACGAAAGGCAGAAACAGGATTCCTGGAGCTACACCGAGGCCGACGGCACGGTGCTGGGCCAGAAAGTCACACCGCTGGACCGCGCCGGTCTGTACGTACCGGGCGGCAAGGCGTCCTATCCGTCCTCGGTGCTGATGAACGCCATCCCGGCCAAGGTTGCTGGCGTGACCGAGGTGGTCATGGTCGTCCCGACCCCGCGGGGTGAAATCAACGAACTGGTGCTGGCCGCCGCCTGCATCGCTGGCGTGGACCGGGTGTTCACCATCGGTGGCGCCCAGGCCGTTGCCGCGCTGGCTTATGGCACGGAAAGCGTGCCGAGGGTCGACAAAGTGGTCGGCCCGGGCAACATCTATGTCGCCACTGCCAAGCGCCACGTGTTCGGCCAGGTCGGTATCGACATGATCGCCGGCCCGTCGGAAATTCTCGTGGTGTGCGACGGCCAGACCGATCCGGACTGGATCGCCATGGACCTGTTTTCCCAGGCCGAGCACGACGAAGACGCCCAGGCGATCCTGGTCAGCCCGGACGCCGAGTTCCTCGACAAGGTCGCCGCCAGCATCGACAAGCTGCTGCCGACCATGGACCGCGCCGAGATCATCAACACCTCGATCAATGGTCGTGGGGCGCTGATCAAGGTCGACGACATGGCGCAGGCCATCGAGGTCGCCAACCGCATCGCGCCGGAGCACCTGGAATTGTCGGTCGCCGATCCGCAGGCCTGGTTGCCGCAGATCCGCCACGCCGGTGCGATCTTCATGGGCCGCCACACCAGCGAAGCCCTGGGTGACTACTGCGCAGGTCCCAACCACGTGTTGCCGACTTCCGGCACCGCGCGCTTCTCGTCGCCGCTGGGGGTGTATGACTTCCAGAAACGTTCGTCGATCATTTTCTGCTCCGAGCAGGGTGCTTCCGAACTGGGCAAGACCGCCTCGGTGCTGGCCCGTGGCGAATCGCTGAGCGCCCACGCCCGCAGCGCCGAGTACCGTATTCTTGACGAGAATTCCATTAAAGGGCAGGGGAACTGAAATGAGTAAATTCTGGAGCCCGTTCGTCAAGAACCTGGTGCCCTACGTGCCGGGCGAACAGCCGAAGCTGACCCGGTTGGTCAAGCTCAACACCAACGAGAACCCCTACGGCCCATCGCCCAAGGCCCTGGCGGCGATGCAGACCGAACTGAACGACAACCTGCGCCTGTATCCGGACCCTAACAGCGACCTGCTCAAAGGCGCCGTGGCCCGCTACTACGGCGTGCAGAGCAACCAGGTGTTCCTGGGTAACGGTTCGGATGAAGTGCTGGCGCACATTTTTCACGGCCTGTTGCAGCACGACCAGCCGCTGTTGTTTCCGGACATCAGCTACAGCTTCTATCCGGTGTATTGCGGGTTGTACGGCATCCAGTTCGAGGCGGTGCCGCTGGATGAGCAATTCCAGATCGACCCGGCCGACTACGCCAAACCCAACGGCGGGATCATCTTCCCCAACCCGAACGCACCGACTGGCTGCCTGCTGGCGCTGGACGAGGTCGAACAGATCCTCAAGGCCAGCCCGGATTCGGTAGTGGTGGTCGACGAGGCCTACATCGACTTCGGCGGTGAAACGGCCATCAGCCTGGTGGACCGTTATCCGAACCTGCTGGTGACCCAGACATTGTCCAAGTCCCGCTCGCTGGCGGGGCTGCGCGCGGGCCTGGCGGTGGGCCATCCGGACCTGATCGAAGCGCTGGAGCGGATCAAGAACAGCTTCAACTCCTACCCGCTGGATCGCCTGGCGAACGTCGGCGGCGCGGCGGCGTTCGATGATCGTGAGCATTTCGACCAGACCTGCCGGTTAGTCATCGAGCACCGTGAATGGGTGGTGGCCCAGTTGCAAGCCAAGGGTTTTGAAGTCCTGCCCTCAGCGGCCAACTTCATCTTCGCCCGCCACCCCCGCCACGATGCGGCAGGGTTGGCGGCAAAACTGCGGGAACAGGGTGTGATCGTGCGGCACTTCAAGCAGGAGCGGATTGCCCAGTTCCTGCGGATCAGCATCGGTACACCGGAGCAGAACCAGGCCCTGATCGACGCCCTCGGCGAACTCTGAAACCCTGCATTGAACCTGTGGGAGTCTGTAGGAGTCTGTGGGAGCAAGGTCGGAATTCCACCGCAAACCCTCTGTGGGAGCGGGCTTGCTCGCGAAGGCGTAGTGTCAGTCACTTCAATGTTGGCTGAACTGACGCCATCGCGAGCAAGCTCGCTCCCACAGTTGTTTTGGGGTGTTCACCAGATCGGCATGCCACCGCAGATACCCCTGTGGGAGCGAGCTTGCTCGCGAAGGCGTCGTGTCAGTCACCTCAATGTTGGCTGACCTGACGCTATCGCGAGCAAGCTTTGCTCCCA